>CAZFVN010000148.1:0-13068 GCA_964522395.1 uncultured Myxococcales bacterium | reverse complement strand
TACAAGTTGGATGCGGATCCAGTGGGCGGGGGGGAACACGACACTACACACCACCCGATCATCTGGTCGCCCGTAACCGACAGCTTAGCCAGCATGGCCAGAAATCTCGTCTTCCCCGGGGAACGCGGGCGCAGCCCGCAAGGGGGGAGCGCCCCGAGACAACCGACAGCTTAGCCAGCATGGTCAGAAATCTCGTCTTCCCCCTGGGGGGAACGCGGGCGCAGCCCGCAAGGGGGGAGCGTCCCAACGATACCAGTCGAGCCTGAGCTCGCCGCTTCGCAACGGAAACTGGAGCACTTCGGGCCGATGCGTTTCGGAGACCAAAGGTCTTCTATCACGGCCAACGAGTTGGTCCCGCAGGTGCTTGAGTTTGAGGGTGCTTCGGGCGGCATCGTGGGCACCAAGTTGATGAAGGGCTTCTGGGTCAAGTTGGGCGTTGGCGCTGGGGAAAAAATACGCGTCGGTGAGGTCTTCGGGGAGGCTTGCGAATTCGTTGACCACTACCCATCGAACGTTTGGGTGGTCCATCACTAGTAGCGGGTGGGGCTGGGCGAGGGCGGTGTCGAAATCGTGCCTCTCGTTGCGGTCGCCCTGTTGCCAGATGGCGATGACTGTGTCGCTGTCCAGCTCGTCCAAGCGCGCGCTCAAGAACTCGTATTCATGCTGGAAGGCGTAACGATGGTCGGCAATTTCTTCCGCGGGTCTCCCCCAGGCGAAGAGCACGATGGTAAGGGCCAGCAGCAGAACCGTAGCCGCCTGACTGGCGAGCTTCTCTTTGCCGGGAGCCTGCCGACTGAGGCGGGTGGCCGCTTCTTGAAGCAGCGTCCAGACACCGAAGAGGCCCACAGCAGCCCAGAGGCACATCACCACAATAATGGCCAGATCGTAGCGGGCAATCAGGAGATTCCAAGCGATCTCAGGTTCGTGAAAGGCCGAAATTACGCGGGGGGAAACCAGGATGTAGAAGGCCAGCGCGGGACCGAGATGGCTTAGGCGCCGGGTCCAGATGGCCCATGCGGCAAACGGCACGAAGAGCAGGTAGAGCGCTTGATTGAGGTGGTGCTCACGAAGAAACTGAAGGGTCAGCACCTTGAACCACGAGGTGATGTGTTCGTAGCTCCATTGGAAGGTACCTATTTGCGTGACCTCAGCATGGATATTTCTCCTGGCAATTGATGCCAGTGCCGCGACTCCTACCAACCCGATGAATCCCACGACCCAGGCGAAGCGATGATTGCGAGGCCGCTTGCCGGTGCCAAAAAGGAAGGGGAGGACGAGGGGGAATGTAGCGAATTCGAGGCGAGTCCAGCCGATCAGGACGGCGGCAAAGAGCGCACCTAGCCACCAGCGTATGAGGTCGGACCTGGTCGCTTCCACATAGCACGCTGCCGCGACCGCGGCGGCAAAGAGGGCGGTGACGTGGGTCCCGTCCGATGCCCCCACCCGAACCAGGATCGGGCTCAGCGCCAGCAAGAGTCCCCAGGCGGCAGGAGCCCAGGAGGGCCAACGCCGCTCGCCGTCCATGTCTATAGAACGGTATCCAGCCCAGGAAAAGAGCATAGCGGTCAATGTAGAAGCGCTGATATTCCAAATGAATACCCAGTAACTGTTAATGGGGAGCATGAATCCGATCGCCCGAAAGAGCCCGGCAAATCCTCCACTGCCAACGACATCGGCCACGGGCAATCCGTCAGGCACCTGTAGAGCCACGTACCAGTTGGCTGGGAGGTGTGGGGCCTGGATGCGCAGGACCAGTGCGATAATGCCAACCAGCCCCACGGGGAACCACAACTGACGCGCCTTCCTCGATTCGAGAATCAGTCCCCCAACCAGAACCCAAAGGCCAAGCCAGAGGAGTGCGAAGGCACTTTCCAGCCAGAGCAGGACGGCCAATAACCAGAGTAGCAGTGAGATTCCCACCGCCATCGCCCAGCGTACAGGCATCCCATCAAGGCGAAAACGGGGGCGGCGCTCTCGGAAAGAGAAGTAGGCACCACCCAAGAGGGTCAGAAGAATCCAGCATGAAAGGCCCCACCAGTGGGCCGTGCGATCCAGTTCGGCACTGGCCAGGGCGGCGGCGGGGTCTTGATGTCGGGAAAGATAGACTCGACCGCAACCGGCATCTGGGAGGTTGAATCCGCCGTGGTCCTTACGGCGGATGAGATCGACCACGTTGGCCACGAGGGGTTCTATCAGATTATCGTCGTCGGGTAGGGCATCAACGCGGTGGCGAACGCAAAAGGACTTCGTTCGATGCGGACAGTCTGCGGTGTCAGGGGAAGAAAGTAGTACTGCCAGAGGCGGTCGCTCTGTTGCGGAAAAGAGAAACCAATACCCGCTCCCGCCTGGCAGATCACCGTCGGGTGGAATTGGCGTTTGCCGATAGTAAGGGTGGCCAAAATCACTCTCGTGGATCATTCGGGCGAGATGGCTCGTACCCTCCGGCATCGGGCACGCCCCTTCCTGGCCCAGGCAGGGGGCGTGGCGGAAGAGGGAGAGGAGGATACCAAAGGCAACCAGAAATCTTCTAGAAACAACAGCCACCGTGACTCCATTCGTGACGTCCAGCCCCATTCATACCCCATAATGGACGTCAACGAAACGACGGAGAAGTGTGGAAGGCCTTCCCTCGCGGACGTAACCCGCGTATCATATGTGAGTTCCGGACTGAGGAGTGGATGATGAAAGTGTATCGGATCTTGTTGCTCGGGCTTGCCGTGTCAGTAGTTTTCGGTTGCGAGGGTACTAGTGACCCAGTGGACGCGGGAGGGGCCGAGATTGTCAGCGACTCCGTGGTTTTCCAGCCCGGCACTGAAGTGGTGGCGACGGAGGTTGAGCCGGAGGACTCTACGCTCGACATCTGCCAACCCCAGTGTGAAGGTCTCGTTTGCGGTGACGACGGTTGTGGCGGGGACTGTGGGAGTTGTGAAGGTGTGCAGGATGAATGCACCGATGGACAATGTGTCTGCCAACCCGATTGTGAGGGCTTCTCCTGCGGCGATGATGGCTGTGGCGGAAGCTGTGGCCTCTGTGGCGGCGAGCAGATGCTTTGCGTCGATGGAAACTGTGCCTGTCAGCCGCAATGCGGCGGGATAGAGTGTGGCCCGGACGGTTGCAACGGAAGTTGCGGGAAGTGCGTCGGGGAGCAGGACCAATGCATTGAGGGGGCCTGTGTCTGCCAGCCGGCCTGCACGGACAAGAATTGTGGAGCGGACGGCTGCGACGGGACCTGCGGGACGTGCGAAGGCCTTCAGGACGACTGTCTAGAAGGTGTCTGCACCTGCATTCCCGCCTGCGATGGCCTCGAATGTGGTGCCGATGGTTGCGGCGATTTCTGCGGTGATTGCGAAGAGGGTGATGTATGTTTCACCGGGTCCTGCTGCACTCCGCAGTGTGACGGATTTGAGTGTGGCGATGACGGTTGCGGCGACGTCTGCGGTGAGTGTCCCGGTCTCCAGGATGTTTGCCAGGAAGGCCTGTGTGTCTGCATCCCGGATTGCGACGGAAAGGTCTGCGGCTCGGATGGTTGCGAAGGTAGCTGCGGTGTATGTGAGATAGATGATGTCTGCTTCGATGGAGCTTGCTGCACCCCCGACTGCTTGGACAAGCTATGTGGTGATGACACCTGCGGAGGGTTTTGTGGGAACGAGGTGGCTATTACAGACGGCTGCCCGGCCTTTCAGACCTGCCTGCCGGACGATTTCATTTGCGAGGTCTTTCCCTTCCCAGATGTTTGCGGCGAGAAGGTCTGTGGTGCCGACGGACTCGGCGGCGTATGCGGTACTTGCCCTTGCCCGGAGTGCGACCCTTCTCAAACCAAGTGCGAAGCATTCGATTGCATGGCGCCAGTTGGCCTCGAATGTTGGGAAATGTATGGGTGTGCGGGCGACTGCCCGGACGGTGATGTTTTCTGTCAGCAGGATTGCTTCGGGGACGGCACGCCGCAAGGCACAGCCAACTTCGAGAACCTTGATACCTGTCTCAATGAATCGGGTTACTTTGCCTGTCAAGACGGCGATGAAGCCTGCACTGAAGCGGCCTTTGAAGAGTGCCGCGATGTCTACTACGCATGTTTCCACGGTGATGAACCCTGCAACGTTCTCTTCCTCTGCCTCACAACTTGTCCCGCGGGGGACAGCGACTGTAGCAGCGGTTGTTTCACCAGCGCGACTGTCGAGGCGTTGAATACGTGGGATGAGTTTATCGCCTGCCTTAACGCAAACGATTACTTCGAATGCGAGACTGGCGATAGTGATTGCTACGATGTCGCGTGGGCCAAATGCGACGCGGAGTTTTCGGCCTGCGCCAACGGTCCCCTTGACTGCCAGGAAGTTTACGGTTGCATCCTTGGCTGCGACTCCTGGGATACTACTTGCCGGCAGGGCTGTCGTCTCATGGGTACAGTCCCGGTCCAAGAGAGCATGGAGGACATCTTCGACTGTGAGAGTGAGTTTTGCGAACCCCTCACCGGGCTTTGCGAGCAGCAGGTCTTGTTGGATGAATGTTCCGAAGTCTACGCAGCCTGTCTGGCGCTGTAGCGCTCCAATGGTCAACAGTTGACGAATTCAACAAGATATCGCGTCCTGGTCGCATCAATACTCTGCCTGGCTCTTGGAACCGTCATCTGGTGGGCCTATCAGCGAGGTGAAGGACGCTCATTTCAAGAAGGATTCTCATACCTCTATACCTGGAGCGAGGATCCCGATGTTGCGCGTGTGAACGTTGGAAAGACACTCTGCCCCATGGAAGTTCTGGCTCGGAAGACCCACGAATTGAACCGTCACGAGGACCTTGAGGTAGTGATGGAGAAGCTCCGAATCGTCCCGGGCACGGTGGCCGTCGACGTGGGCGCCGGAATTGGTTTCTTCAGCCGTTCCATTGGTACCCGGCTTGGGGCCAACGGGAAGCTATACGTGACGGAACTGGACCCTTCGTTGCTGGCCGTAGTGGCCAGCCGCTACGCCAGGCCACCGGCTCGTTCCGGAGAGAGACTGGCCTCGTTGAAGCTGATTTGGGCGAGTCCCGATGATATCGGCCTGGGCCCTGCTTCTGTTGATTTGGCGCTCCTTTCCCATCTCGATTTTCCGGCCTTCAAGGCTACCGACAAGGAGCAGGACTTTCTGACGTCCGTATTCGCCGCAGTTCGTCCTGGGGGAAGAGCCGCCGTGCTGCAATGGGTCAATTTCAAGAAGGAACGCGTTACCCCGCCCGACCAGCCCACCTCGTCGCAAGAAGCCATCGAGAATATTGTCGCCAACCTGGAAGGAGCCGGATTCAGCTTCGTCCGGGTGGAGAAGCTGGAGCCGCGGGCAGGGTACCTTCCCGAGAAGAGCAATTTTGGACAGTTCACCCGGGAGCAGTGGTTCGATACTGTGCTGGTGACATTTCAAAAAGGTGGCTCCACGGCAGAGTGATTCTGGACCTTGTATGCCCCCGTGTACTTTGACAGGAAAACTGCAAAGGAGTAACTTCGACTAGCGATGGGGAAGGTCCAAAAAGAGCCGTTGAGACTGGCGGTCTACGGGAAAGGCGGCATCGGCAAGAGCTTCGTCTCCGCGAACCTTTCAGTACTCTTCGCGAAAGATCATCGTGTAATCCACGTGGGCTGTGACCCAAAAGGCGATTCGACGCGTAATCTGGCAGCGGGTAGTCCCCCCGAACCGGCCCTCAACAAGCTGCTTGAGCTCACTTCGCAACCCGGCTCGGTGACCGATCTGCTTTCTCACGGAATTGCTGACGTGGACTGTATTGAGGCGGGAGGACCTGAGCCTGGTGAGGGGTGCGGAGGGATGGGCATCTTGAAGCTCTTTCAATTTCTCACGCGCACCCGGTTCTTTGCGGAAAGCACCTACGACGTACAAGTATTCGATGTACTCGGCGACGTCGTCTGCGGAGGATTCGTCGCTCCCATGCGGTTCGCGGCACCGCTCACGGTGCTGGTCGTGGTTTCTGAAGAGGTACATTCGCTTTACGCCGCCAATCAGGTGGCCAAGGCGGTGCGCCGCTATGCGGATGCTGGTGTTGCCCTGGCGGGTCTGGTTCTCAATCGTCGAGACAACCACTCCTCCGTGGACCATGTGGCTAGATTTGCGGCGGCGTTGGGTACCACTGTGCTGGCAGAGCTCCCAAGGACGCCCGCCGTCTTTGATGCGGACCTTGCCCGACTCCCGGCGGTGGTCAAGGAACCGACCGGTCCATTGGCTAACGAGTTTGGCCATCTTTCCACTCGAATCCTCGATTTTGAGCCCGTCGGTGCCACCACCGTGACTCCTTTGGAGTCTGCCGATTTCGATCGTCTCCTTTCCGCTGGTGGGCAACCATGAGCGAGCGTCGCGTCGGGGGGCCGCACCGTCCGGATGTGCTGCTCAATTCGCTGGGCAAGCGCTTGCAACAGGTGCTGGCATCTGAGGGATGGTCTCTGGGGGCCCTGACTGTTTGCGTGGGGGGCGATTTGCGGTTCTTCGTGCTGCCACGAAAGGGTCCGCAAGAAGGTATTGAGATACGTTGGGATAGAGCAGTGACCGGCGGGGAGCCGGTGGCGGGATATGGTGGTGCAGTAGTGGCCATGGGCAGTAAGCAGCGTCCCAACGACCGGGTCCTCTCAGGTTTGCTCCATGCGGTAGCCGCGACGATCGTCGGGTTGCCCGTCAGGGAGTTTGAACTCTTGCAATTCGCTCCCGACAGACGTGAAATGCTACCCTTCGACAAGCAGATTACTTCCCGGCTATTTGGCGGCTGGCTGGCCATTGGAAAGACCAGGTGGCGTGGTTACGAATGTGCCGGCATGAGCCAGGAATTCAATCCGCCCAGAGTGATTCTGGAATTCGAGAAAGAGGGCGAGAAGAGCACCGTTGAGCTGCTACCACGCCTGGAGACATCGCCGGCTCATCGCCGGCTGGGCGGTGGCAGCTTCGAAGTTCTGGCCCGCAACGCCGCCGGAGATTCGGACGGGATTCGGCCCGGTTCACCAGGGGCCTACGTCGGCTTCCTCGTCGCCCGGCGATTGGGGCCGGGGGTTCGCGTTGTCGAGGACCCGACTCTCACCTCAGCAGAGGAGACGGGTCCAGAAGAGAGCCGGCCCAAGCCGTGGGAGTGGGGGAGCGAGAGAGGGTGGCGCCGCTTCATTCACATGGACGAAGTCATGGACCTCGCGGAAGTACGCCGTGTAATGCTGGGTCCCCACGCTGAAGTGGTGCTGGGCGAGCGGGAGTGCCACAATCCCCGCCCCTGTTCCTATGGGCCGCGGCTGGAGGCCTTTGACTACCCCGCGTTAGAACCCTGGCCAGATCTCTACTCTGGCCGATTGCTCGCTACCATGGTCAGTGAGAAGGACCTGATTGCCGGTCCTGGCACGCTCTTCCAGGATCTACTTCAGGCGGCCCCGAAAGTGGCCGGCTGTCGTGCCGTTGTGGTAGCCGATACCTGTGTCTCGTCGCTGCCGGCGGAGGACGCTGATTTGCTCTCTGAGTCGGTGGCCGCGGGGAGCGCATCTGCCGCCATCGAGAGTGGCGAAAACCTGCTCCTTAGAAACGAGCATTTCTACCAGGGACTGCTGGGCGATAGGAAGCGCGGGCAGGTGAGGCCTGCCAGTTCCCCGGCCGTCAATCTGGTGGGTTTTCTGCCGGGGCCGGGACGGGAGGAGCTGGTGGCTCTACTTGGTCAGTGCGGAGTCCGCGTCAATGCGTTCTTCCTGCCCGACATTCACTTGACCAAGCTCGAAGACTTCGCAAGTGCTCACTGCAACGTTCTCTTTCCCATCTCCCAGCGTCAGTCGGCATATCAGTCCATCGAGCGCGCCTGCGGGCTGCCGGGACTCTTCGTGCCGGCTCCTTTTGGCCCCCAGGGAACAGCGGAGTGGCTCCATCGGGTGGCTCGCCATGTGGGCCGGGAAACGATGGCTGAAGAGTTGCTGTCAAATTGGAAGGAGAGCAACGAGAATCGTTTGCAGGCCGCATCCGAGGCGGCGGCTGAGACCCCGTTGGCCTTCGTGATCTCGGATGTTGACGTGGCGCTGCTCACCGAGCCCAAGGAGACCATGGGAGTTGACCTGCTGGAAAGTGCCAGGCAATTGGGGTTCCCCGTTGAGATTCTTCACTTCTCTAGCGGTGGCAGGATCCCTCCCAAAACGAAGGCGTGGGACCGGATACTTGACCAACGCAATCCCCCCGAAGTTTCAGTGTTTGGCAGTGGCGCGGAACTTCAGTCGCTGTTGCTGGCCGGCAAAGCGCGCCTGGTCTTTTCAGATGCGCGCTGCGACTTTCGTGTTCACAACGCCGGCAAGAACACCTTCAGTTTGCGCCACTTCGAAATGGGTTTTGAGGGAGCGCTGAGGATGGTCGCTACCCTGCACAGAAGAGGGAGAAACCCCTATTTCGCAAAGTACATGTCACCTTTTGGTGAAGACCAGGAGAGATCATGAGCGGGGACTTCGCAGCTCGCATGACGCCAGCCTTCGTGGAGGGCGTGCTGGTTGCTATCAACAGCATTTCCGATGCTGCGCTGGCCGTCGAGGGGCCTGCGTGCGTACGCACCAAGATGGAACGGATCTGTCGCAACCACGATCTCCAATCAACGCTCTACGACGCCGCGGGCAAACATAGAATGTGCACCACCGACCGTGGTCCGGCAAGAGTGCTGGGCACTCTCGAGCCCATCAAAGATATGACTCGGTCCATGCTCGATGAATTGGCGCCCGGAGCCCTCTTTCTACTCCCATTTGCAGCTCAACAGGCGATGGGGATGGACCTGGAGGGAGTGGCCCGTGAATTGGCGACAACGTCAACGGCTCATATTCTGGCCCTGCAATCCCAGGCGCTTGACGGTGACTGGTTGGATGGCTGGACAACTGTCTTCTCCGCACTGGCGGAGCGCGTTTCGCCAGCCTTAGACAAGGCCGATGATTCGGTCTGTCTGGCCGGTCTGATGCACACCCGCAACGAGGGCGACGATGCCGCCAATGTGCGGGAGGTCACGGGGTTGCTGCTCTCCCTGGGAATGAAGGTAGAGAGCGTCTGGGCCGAAGGGGAGAATGTGCAACGCCTCCTGAAGGTGGGTCGTTGCAGCTATTCTGTGATCCTTCCGCACGGGGCTTCCTTCGCCTCAAATCTGGCCGCAAGGGCCGGGTCGCAGTTGGTCGAAGTACCCCTCCCGCTGGGACTTTCCGGGACGGCTGCTTTCTTACGCACCGTCGGCCATGCCAGCAAGCGCGCGGACGAAGCTGATCACTTCATTGGTCTGGAAACAAAGCGTTGCACCGCGATCCTCAACAATGTTGTCTCTCTCATGGCCGACGAAATTTCAGTGGCCGTACTCGCCGACCCCATAGTTGCCCCCGCGCTCCATGCTGCACTTTCGGAAGTCGGCATTGACGTTCCGTTGACCGGCGTGCTCAGCGCTCACCCGCTGCCAGGGAGCGTCGCTTCGCTCACCGGCAAAGTCCTGGCAGATCCTTCCTTTCCGGCCTGGGAGGAGTCTCTCATGGAGGCTGCCGCCTCGGGCGTGCAGGTCGTAGTAGGTAGCGGCTTGAGCGAAGTCGCGGCGCACAAGGCCGGGGTGGCACTGGTGGAGGTGGGGTTCCCCTGCCACAACACCCACTTCCTCACCCCAACACCACTGCTTGGCTACCAGGGCTTCCTCAGCCTGATGGAGCGCATCGTCAACGCATACTGCCAGCACGTTGCCCGCCTGCGTCTTGATGAAAATGACTCGACTCCGGTGTGAGTGGGAGATAAGATGCGAGGGAACTGGTTTTTCTGTGACGGAGTACGGGGTGGTGATGGTCATGGGCAACATTATGGCGCGGGCGCTGGTCTGTTCGGTTTGCGTCTTTACCCTTGCCTGCGTTGAGCCGCCAGCTCCCTGGACGCCTTCTGCGGATGGGCGGGGTTCGACAGAGGTTATTGATTCGCGGGGAAGCGGGGAGGTTTCCACCTTCGAGTTGCTCTCTGGCGATGGTCGCGATGAGACAGATTCAGGCCCCGAATTCTGCGAGCCCGAGTGTGACGGAGCGGTTTGCGGTGATGGCGATGGCTGTGGCGGGTTTTGCTACGATGTGACTTCTTGTGATGATGGGGCTGACTGCACCGTCGATTTATGTCTGGCGGCGGGCGGCGGCTGTGTACATGTTGCGGACCACGCTATTTGCGCTAACGACAATCAGTGTGCAACGTCCCTGTGTGAAGAAGGTGTTGGCTGCACCGCAGTAAATGTCGAAGGTGCCTGCAACGATGGTGACCTCTGCACCGCAGACGATGTTTGCCTCAAGGGGAGTTGCACCGGTGACCCCATAGATGATGCCGTTTGCGCTGATGAGAACCCTTGCACCGAAGATGTCTGTCAACCGGCCAAGGGTTGTGTGCACCTCGCTGCTGAAGGTGAATGCGAAGCGGGGGGCGGTGCTCTGCCGGGACTGTGCCAGGCGGGTATCTGTGTGCCGCAGGCGGTGCTCCAGGCCCCGTGTGCGGGGCCCGACGATTGTGCCCAGTTCAACGGCAGCGATCTATGCAGCGGTACGTTCGCCTGCGGCGAGGATTCCTATTGCCAACTGGACGTCGATTCGCTGCCCCAGTGCGATGATGGTGAGGATACACCTTGCTCCAAGAACCGTTGTGACCCGACAACGGGCGAATGTGCAATGGCCTCGGAAGCCGACGGGTTGCCCTGCGAAGATGGTGATTCGTGCACCTTGGGCGATTCTTGCGCTGACGGTTCATGTGGGGAGGGTGGGGCAGAAGTGGTCTGCGACGACCTCAACGTCTGTACGGCGGACTCCTGTCTGGCTGAGACCGGCTGTTTACACGAACCGGCAGAGGGCCTCTGCGAAGACGGCAATCCCTGTACCAGTGCAGATGCCAGCCTTGCCGGCATCTGCACCGGACTACCCTATGGCTGCAGCGATGGATTGGATTGTACTGAGGACGTCTGTCTGGGGGATGGGACGTGCCAGGCTCCCACATTGGAGGTGGGCTGGTGCCTGATTGCAGAGGAGTGCGTCGAAGATGGTACGCATGACCCGGACAACTGGTGCCGTTTGTGTGACTCTGCCAATCTGGATGATAGTTTCTCGGACGTCCTTTTTGGCACTGTGTGCCCGGCCGAAAACGCTGCTGGCAAGTGTATCCAGGGTGAATGCAAGAACATCGAGTGTCTGCCCGGTTTCCTCTCCTGTGACGGTACCCTGGCCAACGGTTGCGAAGTGGATGGCACCTCCGATCCCAAACACTGTGGGGATTGTGACGACGACTGTTCGCTGGGCGAGGTGTGCATTGACGGCGGCTGCTTGCCGTCCTGTCCTGGCGATGGCCATGTCCCTTGCGGGGGAGTTTGCCCGGATCACGGCAACGATCCCATGCACTGTGGCGACTGCGACGTGGTTTGCAAGGTCATGGAACCGGCTGAAGTGGGAAGTTGTGTGGAGAGCGAATGTGTTCCCGCAGCTTGCCCTCCGGACCTATGGGATTACGATGGCAGTCCGGCCAACGGGTGCGAATATGAGTGTCAGGTAACCGGCGAGGAGATCTGCGACGGTGAGGACAACGACTGTGACGGATTTCTGGACGAGGAGTCATGTTCCGACGGAGTCGATTGCACGATTGATACCTGCAACGCCGAAATGGGTTGTGAGCACACTCCGGCAAATCAGCTCTGTGATGACGGCAATCCTTGCACGCAAGGCATTTGTGACCCCGAGGAGGGGTGCTCTTCTGGTGTCGTAGTGGGACTTTGCGATGACGGCAATCCCTGTACGTCAGGAGATGAGTGCCAGGAAGCGGAGTGCGTTGGTGAACCGGTGGCCGATTGCTGCCTCGATGATGCCGACTGCGACGACAGCAACCCTTGTACTTTCGATAGTTGTGATGGTGCCACCAACAGTTGCGAGCATTACAACGGCCCCATGGATCTCGAGCCGTGCGATCTCGACGGTGACGGATGCACACTCGACCAGTGTCTGGATGGCGCTTGCACTGCGGGGGGGGAAGTGATTTGTCCCCCAACCGGCAAGGCTTGTTCTGTCTCGCACTGTATTGCCCAGGGCCCCTTCGACTATAGCTGCGAGTCGGAACTGCTGCCGGAAGGGGAACCCTGCGACGACGGTTCCTACTGTCTCGTGGGGGAGGTTTGCGGCGCCGATGGGACTTGTGGGAATGGCGAAGCTCGGGACTGCGGCCAAGGTCTGGGAACTTGCCTGGAGGTCTGGTGCGACGAAGCTGAGGACCAGTGTACTGGTTCGCCCATGGAGGACGGCACGGCATGTGATGCAGATGGCGATGGCTGTACCGTTGACGACAGTTGTTTGCAGGGGCTCTGCTTTCCCGGACCCCCGCCCGATTGCCCTGACGACCCGGCTGCATGTGTGGCGGGAATCTGCACCAGCGTTGGTTTCGACGAGCATGAGTGTGCTACCGGTCCCGCCCCGGCCGGGACTCCCTGCGATGACGGTCTGGCCTGTACCGTAGGTGAGATTTGTGACCTCGACGGAGAATGTGGTTCCGGTGAGGAGAAGGTCTGTGACCCCGCCGGTATACCGTGCGTAGAGTCCAAATGTGATGAGGATGTTGGGGATTGCGTGCTTGCCGCCTCGGCTCCGGGCACCGTGTGCGATGATGGGAATCCTTGCACCATGACTGACAGTTGTCTGGGGGGACAGTGCGTTGGCGATGAAGATGGCTGTGCCGAGCGTAAACTCAATGCCACCTCACAGCTTGTCTTCCACAGCCCTCGCCCGGAGCAACAGCAGACCCACCATCTGGGCTTTGGGCGTTCGCTTACTGTATGGCGGGCTGGGGCCAGTGACTTACGGGCTCAGTTGCTGGACATGGAGGGGTCCAAGTTACTCCCCGACCTGAAGTTGACTTCGGCTGAGTGGCCACCTGAGCCGGCCAATTGTGGGCGGGAGCTTACCCGTCCTGCGGTGGCGGTGCGGGCCAACGGTGACTGGATAGTCACTGCCGGCTATGGCTGGCGGACCATGTACTACAGTGGTTGCAAAGGCCCCTGGTATAATCGTGATTGTAATTGGGTGCGGCTCTTTTCAGTCGACGCTCCTGACAACCCTGAGATTCGGCTTGC
>CAZFVN010000147.1:0-13218 GCA_964522395.1 uncultured Myxococcales bacterium | reverse complement strand
TTGTCAGATTCGCATCTGAGGCCGCTTCCACCCGATCGAGCACAACTACCACATCGTGGGGGGTGACCAGCAAGTCTCGCCGAAAAGTGGCCCCCGCATAAGCAGTTTCACTGCGGCAGCCCTTGTACCCGCTCTCGTCGACATGAAATCCGCTCAGGTAGGTGTCGCTGCCGATGCCAGTATATTCGCTGTCAGGCGGACCCTCCCCATCGACCAGAATGAGATTGTGATTTTCCGGATGGGAGACGACGTCCTTCTCTTCCCAACTGATGTACCCCGAATCCATCAGCAGGTACTCCCCCCGCGCGTGTATTAATAACTGAGAAGCGTCGGGGTGCTCATGCCCTTGACCGTGCTTCCGAATCTTCCCATGCTCGCCAAGCATGAGGGCGTAGTCGTCATCATCGCCAAAGCCTTCCCGCAATACGCAATTCCCAGCTCCCTCAAGCAGCATGTCGGGACTGAACTCTGGGGGGGTGGCCACCATCTCTTCATCCAGCAACGCGAAGATATCAGCCGCCAGGTCAATTCCCGATCCACTCGTCCGACCCACCGCCGGCAGTTCCCAGTGCCAGAGAAAGACAGGGGAATCGAAGAGCGCGGCCAGATAGCCGCCACTCACCGCCGATAAGCTCGCATCGTCAATATTGGGCGCGAGCCCCCCAGGCAACATGATCTTCAAAGGCCAGAGGAAGAGCTGCTCCAGCAGTGGCTCCGACAAGGGGTCCGGAATCCACTCTACTATTTCCTCCTGAGCTTCCCGCGTATCATAGAAGTGTCGCACATAGCTCTCTTTGCCATCAGTGAACCGATGGTAGGCCCACAGTAGACTCAGCCCCTCACCGAGACAGTAGTTCAAGTAGTTGGGGCCCTCTGCATAGCCGCCATCCGAGGTCGTCTGGAAGTCGAGGAAATAGTAGCGCACCTCAGTAACCCCCCGGTGGACCCACCGGGCCGCCAGCGGCTCATCTGGAAAGACAATTCCAGCCAGACCAATTGCGCCGTATGCCTTCACATTGTGATTGTTCTGGGCGAGGGCGAGGAGCGCTGCCATAGGGCCGGAGGTTGCTTCCTTTTCGAAACGAGTAACGAGTTCAACCACAGCCACCTGTACCGCAGCCAAGGTCTCCTCGCTCAGAAGCTCCGATGCCCTCAGCCAATCGAACATCTTTGCGTAGTAAGCTACGGCCTCGCCGGCATGGATGCTGGTCTTGGTGAAAAAGGGACTGGAGAATCCAACCTCATCGATGTTGGGGTTGAGCCCCAACGCGATATCTACAGCCTTTTGCGCATAAGATTCATCGTCAAAGAGGAGCCCGACGAAGGCCGCTGAACTGGCAATCCTGGCTCGCGAGACCTCATGGTAAGGGTCATATGCCGCCACTTCCGGCGGCGCGGCGATCGCATCTGCCCGGGCCTTAACCCGGGCCAACATGGCTGCCCCCCGTGGACCGGGGTCTGCCGCCTTTGCCTTCAACTCGGCCAGGGCCTCCGGCCCAAAAACAAGCCTCGGAAACTCGTCCCACTCAGGGTGCCACGCCGCTGCACTCGACGGATCGAGCGGGTCAGTTCCCGAAGTGACCTCTTCACCGTCGCCAAAGCTATCATAATCCGTGTCAGATAATTGCGGGTTGGTGCCTAGTTGCAGTTCCTCACTGTCGGTCAGGCCGTCACCATCCTGGTCAATGGGCGGAACATCCACATCCACAACAACTTCTACGCTCTCTTCAGCCGAGAACGTCTCTTGCACATCGTCTGCCACGGTCTCGGGCGAGAACCAATCCTCGCTAGAGATCTCCTTCCAGTCAAACCTGTCAGAAGCCCTTGGCAGATCGCTGCCGGGGGAGTCAGGTCCCGCGCAGGACCCGACAACCAGCAATGCCGTCGCCCCAGCTAACAGAGCGTGGAAACGGCTCCCCATGACTATTCCAGGAAGGTCTTCAGTTTACGCGAACGGGTAGGGTGGCGAAGCTTCTTGAGCGCCTTCGCTTCAATCTGCCGAATGCGCTCGCGAGTGACGAAGAAGTCCTGTCCAACCTCTTCCAGGGTATGGTCAGACTTCTCTCCGATTCCAAACCGCATTCGCAAGACCTTCTCTTCACGAGGGGTCAGGGTGGCCAGCACCTTGCGGGTCTGCTCGCACAGATTCTGCACGACCACGGCATCGGAAGGAGAGGGCATCTTCTTGTCCTCAATAAAGTCACCCAAGTGGCTGTCTTCCTCCTCGCCAATGGGCGTCTCGAGGGAGATGGGCTCTTTGGCTATCTTCATCACCTTGCGCACCTTGTCGACAGGCATCTCCATGCGCTCGGCCAATTCTTCGGGAGTGGGCTCTCGGCCCATCTCTTGAACAAGATATCGGGAGGTACGAATGAGCTTATTAATGGTCTCAATCATGTGGACGGGGATTCGAATCGTACGGGCCTGATCTGCAATTGCACGGGTGATGGCCTGCCGGATCCACCAGGTTGCGTAAGTCGAGAACTTATACCCGCGACGATATTCGAACTTGTCCACCGCCTTCATCAGGCCGATGTTGCCTTCCTGAATCAGGTCGAGGAACTGCAGCCCACGGTTCGTGTACTTCTTCGCAATTGAGACGACCAGCCGAAGGTTGGCTTCCACCAATTCGCTCTTCGCCTTGTTCGCCAGTCGCTCGCCCCGGTTGACTCCACCACAGACTTCCTTGAGCGTAGCTACATCGACGCAAACTTCCTCAGCAATAACGTTCAGTTTCCCTTCGAGGTCACGGTAGTCATGGACAAAGGTCTTGAGTCTATCCAGTGGCACCTTGAGCCCGTCAACGGACTTCTTCTTGCTTCTGCCCACTCGTCGCAACACGCGGTTCATGTCTTCACGTGCTACGCCTGTCACTTCAGAAATTTCGATCATCTTCCGTTCAATGCGCCACACTTCGCGGACGTTCGTCTTCAGCCACTCGATAACATCGTCAATTACTTTTCGGTTGTATCTGATGTTTGTGACCTGAACCCGCATCTTCCGCCGCTTCGACCGCGCCGTCATGGCGTACTTGTCGCGAGTGCTCTGCTTGAGCTTCGGATTGAGCACCTTCTTCTCCAGGCTGACCGAATCTTCGTAGAGCTTCTTCGCACTACCCAGAACCTCCAGCACTACCTGGACTGTTTGCCCATCATCCGAACCCTCACTGTTGTCATCGTCATCGAAATCACGGATGACATCTCGCACATGTACATCTCCGGCTTCCAGCAAATCGACAATGGAGAGAATTGCCCTGGCGCCACGGTCGATCCGCAGGATCTGGTCGAGCACTTCCAGTTCGCCCTGCTCGATCTTCTTGGCGATGACCACTTCCCCTTCCCGCGTCAGGAGCGCTACACAGCCCATCTTCCGCAAGTACATCCGGACTGGGTCCGTGATCTTCGCATCAGCATCCTTCTTGTTGATAGCGAGGGAGTCGCCGGGTTTGACCAGGCCTTTCTTCTCGGCCTCTTGAAGCGTCTCGACGGTGGTTACACCGTGCCGACGGATCAAGTCGAAAAGATCGTCCACCATCGCTTCGGCGACAACCTTGTCGGGCATCCGGTCGTTGATGTCATCGTTGGTAAGAAACCCCTGCTTCTTACCCTGCATGATCATCTGCCGAACTTCTCGGATGGAAAGTAGATCGTTTGACATGAACGGTACCTCCAGTCTGTCCGTTTCGAGCTCTTAGTTGTGTGCCCTGGCAGTCTTAGCCAGTTCACGTTCGAGTGCGTCTACCTGCTCGCTCAGTGCCATCGCTTCGTCCAGGTCTCCCCGGGCCTCAGCTCTCTTGACCTCTCTGCGTGCAGCCAACTGCCGACGCCTTATACCGCTGCGATTAATACCAACCAGCATCTGCTCAACCGCCTTATCAACGGTGGCATCTGGCATGACATCATCGTCCAGCAGCAACGCACCACAAATATCCTTCAAACCGGGGTTCTGAAGCCGCGCCACAAAGTCGTGCGGGTCCACCCGGCCAAATTCCTCAAATTCATCCAGCAACTGTAAGAAGAACTTTCGCACTTGCTCCGTCTCAATCAGGTCGAATGCCGGATCCTGGCATACCAACCGAACGAGTTCGGGCTTACGAAAGACAAAGGAGACGAGTTCTCGTTCCCGCGGGGGAAAGTCCCCGGCAACCTGTGGCTGAACCGGCGATTCCGCAGGAGTAGCGGGAGAACGCCTTGAAACTGCCTCAACTTTCAAGGCCTCCGGACTGAGTCCCAACTCTCCGGCAAGCCGCTCGAGAAAGAGCTGCCGGTCGATGGGATTACCAATCTGACCCGCAAAGGACATTCCTTCCTTCGCCGCAAGGGTACGACCGTGAAGGTCACTACCGGCCGCACCGGTAAGAGTTTCTACGGCATACTCAAGAAAAGGTCTGGCACCGTCAATGGCCGCCTTGAGCGCGTCGGCACCGCTGCTTTGCAACATGGAATCGGGGTCCTCGCCGTCGGGCATCCGCACGACTCGACCGTATAGACCCTGCTTCATCAGGACGGTCATGGCCCGCCAGGCGGCCTTACGACCAGCCTCATCGCCATCGAACATGATGACGACGTTGTTGGTGAAGCGACGGATAATCGCAGCCTGGTGCTCTGTGACAGCGGTCCCGAGAGGGGCGACCGCATTCTCGAAACCCGCTTGATGCAAGGCCATCACATCCAACTGCCCTTCAACGAGCAAGCAAGTGTCGCGCTTCTTCATCTGCTCACGAGCGGGCACCAGACCAAAGAGAAGCTCACCCTTTCTAAAAATGTCGGAGTCCGGTGAATTCAGGTACTTCGGGTCAGGGCCGTCAGGCAAGGTCCGTCCGCTAAACCCAGCAACGTCCTCCCCCACTGTTAAGACGGGGAAAATCACTCGGCTGCCAAGGCGATCGACATATTGGTTATTACGCCGCGACTTCACGATGAGGCCAAGGTCACTGGCCAGATTGAGGGGCGCACCACGCCCTACCAGTCGGTCGTAAAGGGTGCTGCCACTGGGGCAAAACCCGACCTGGAAACGACTGAGCATCTCGCGACTCAAACCCCGCCCATCAAGATAGCCGAGGGCGCGGCGACCCGCAGGAGAAAAGAGCTGCGAACGAAAATAGCCTTGCGCTTCCAGATTCACATCGAACAACTGCCGGCGCCGTTCCCGAGCTCGGTCAAAGGCCTTTCGGTCGCCTTCCTCAAACTCCAATTCGATGCCCACCAACCGGGAAAGCAACTCAATAGCATCAACGTAGCGTAGACCTCTGCCCTTCATCAGGTAAGAGACCGCGTTGCCGCCCTCATGACAGCCAAAACAGTAATAAAAACCACGGTCTGCGTTCACTGAGAAAGAGGGTTTACCGTCTGAATGGAAGGGGCACAAACCGGTCCAATTCCGTCCCGTTCGACGGAGCTTAACCTCTTGACCGATCAGCTCGACCAGGTTGACCCGGTCCAGAATCTGTTGTATCACGGTTTCGGAGATACGGCCTGCCATGAATACAGAGCCCCCAATCTTAGTCCATCAACCTCGTCCTAACGCGGGCGCGACCAATGGCGCGCTTATTCTAAGTATCGAACTCATTATGTCAACACAATTTCGGGCGGGGGCGAAATAGCCAATGTCTCGCTTCGCACGGGTCGCTGTGGGGATCGCCCTCCGGCAAGAATTCGACTATCGCGTTCCCGACCCCTTTCTTGAGCAGATCCAGCCCGGGATGAGGGTGCTCGTACCCTTTGGCCACCGCCTCACTACGGGCTACGTCATCGCCGTCGCCGACAGCACCGACTATCAAGGTAAACTCAAATCCCTCGCAGATATTCTCGACAAAGCGCCAGCGTTCAATTCCGAACTCATGGATTTGCTGCGCTTTGCTGCCGCTTACTACGGCGTTGCATTGGGCGAACTCATGCGCAAAGCACTGCCCCCCTCCATGCACGCCAGCGAGAAAACCAGAGTCCATTTGACCGACGCAGGGAAGACCGCTTTCGAGGCTGAATCCCACCCGGACCTCAAACGCCTCACGGGACGCGGATTGACCCTGCGCAGGGCCCGCGAAATCTATTCTCCCGCGCTCCTCAGTAAATATGAGGACGAAGGCCTCATTGAGCGTCGACAGTCAGTCCAGAAGGGAGGCCCTGGAGAGGCCCTTGAAAAACGGGTCAAGGTGGCCCGCTATGAGGCCGAACTTATCTCCGGACCGAAGCAACAAGAGCTCGTAGACTTCCTGTTGCAACATGGGACAGTACCTGTATCGGACCTGAAGCATCACTTTAAGGCACCGGAGAGGCTCATCAAGCTCCTCGCTGAGAGGGGAGTCTTGGAGGTCGAGAAGGTGCGCGTGTTTCGCACCGTAGAGACCGTCCTTGAACCGCCCACAGAGCCTGAAAAACTCAATGATGATCAGCTCTCCGCCCTGGCCGATATCGTTGCCGCTCTCGACGGTGGCGGATTCCATCCATTCCTACTAAACGGGGTGACGGGGAGTGGCAAGACCGAAGTCTATATGCACGCAATCTTGCGGGTTCTCGAGTTGGGGCAGCAGGCCCTCGTCCTCGTCCCTGAGATAGCCCTGACGCCCCAGCTTATGGCCACCTTTCGCGCTCGATTCGGAGACCAGGTAGCTATCCTCCACTCCGCTCTCTCCCCGGGGGAGCGCTACGATCAATGGTGTCAGGTGGCGGCAGGGACGCGGCCCATTGTCGTGGGGGCCCGCTCTGCCATCTTCTCGCCCCTCGACCGGCTTGGACTGGTTATCGTCGACGAGGAGCATGAGCCGTCGTTCAAACAGGACGAACGCCCCTTCTACAACGCCCGGGACCTCGCCCTGGTACGAGGCAACCAGGCTGGCGCCGCGGTTGTATTGGGTTCGGCAACACCCTCCCTTGAGAGCTACTTCAATGTCCGCAGCGGAAAGTTCAATGAGCTTCGATTACCTCGCAGAGCGACACCCCGGCCGCTCCCAGATGTCGTTATCGTCGACCTCAAAGAGGCCGGCTTCCTCGACGAAGACCGGATTATCTCAAGGCCCCTGGCGAAGGCGATAACTGAGCGACTCGAGCGCAACGAGCAGGCAATTCTCTTCATCAACCGCAAAGGATTTGCCGCCTTCCTGCTTTGCAAGGCGTGTGGTGCCGTACCCCGTTGCCCGCAGTGCGATATTTCCCTCACGCTCTATAAGCGCTCGGGGCTGGCACGGTGCCACTATTGTCAGTTCGCCAAGCCTGCGCCTACCGAATGCCCCACTTGTGGGACCGAATCTCTCAAGGAGGTTGGCGCGGGTACAGAACGGGTAACCGAGGTTCTCGCTGAACACTTTCCCACCGCCCGCATCGCTCGCCTCGATAGTACTACCAGCGGTGGCAAGCGTCTCACCAGCACTCTGGCCAACTTCCGCAACCGCAATCTGGACATCCTCGTTGGAACACAAATCGTCGCCAAAGGTCATGATTTCCCAGGGGTCACTCTGGTCGGTGTCCTCCTCGCCGACATCGGCCTCTCATTTCCCGATTTTCGCGCCTCCGAGCGGACCTTCCAACTGCTCACACAAGTGGCGGGTAGGGCGGGCAGGGGAAATGTTCCAGGGCAGGTCTTCGTGCAAACCTATCTTCCCAACCACTACTCCCTCCTCCACGCCCAGCGACACGATTTTGGCAGCTTCGCACGGGAGGAACTGACACAGCGAGAGTATCGGCGTTACCCGCCCTACGGCTGCCTCGCCCTCTTCCGCTTCAATGGCCCCGTGCTTGAGCGGGTCCGTGATGCTGCCAAGGTCGCTGCAGATCTGGTTTCGAAGAACGCTGGTGCCGGACAAATTGAGCTCCTTGGCCCTGGACTTTCACCGCTTTCATTCTTGCGCAGTCGCTATCGAATGCAACTGATGGTCAAGGCTCCATCCAGGAGCATCTTACAGCGCCTCCTCCGAAAGCTTGGTCCGCAGCTAGGCAAGCGCCTCCCACGCTCCACAGCCCTGCGCTGGGATATCGATGTCGACCCGACCAATCTGATGTGAAACGGCTCCCCGCCCGCACAAACGGCGGCAACCTAGATCATATCCAAGCGCATTGCGTGTTACTACACCATGGGTTCCGGCAATTCACCGCCCCGTTGCGTGGTGCGGGCTGCGAAACGGTGACCGAGGTTGAGACGCACAAGAAACCAGAGGCAAATGAGGAGAAAGAGGAGCACTCCTCCCACCAGGATGAGATTGTACTCCATATTGAAGAAGATGTTTCCCTCACCTACCTGGGGGGACTCTGTGATGAGCGTTGGGAGACCATACTTCAGGCAGAGTTGATTGACATGCGCGAAGTGAATGACGGGAACGTCCTGACTCGCAAACTCTACCATTACAGAGGTTACCGCGTGTGACCCCGCCGGAAGTCGCGTGTTGAGCCCAGGCTTGAAGACCCGCATCCCCACCGCCGCACCTACCGAGGCGAAACCACGCCCGACATTGATATACGCCTTGATGGGACGGTCCCCGGCCTCCTTTTCATAGAAAGCCATGCGCTGTTCGATTCGCTCCATCTTGCCGTGGGCAATGAGGAAGGAAATCTTCCGCCCATCAATAATCTCTCTCAACATGGCAACGCTGCCCTTCGACATGCCCCTCGCCTTGTCACCTCGACCACCAAGGGAAGCGGCCCTGCTCGAAAAACTCGTGAAGCCCACCTTGTTCAGATAGCCCTCCATCTCCAACCAGGTGAAGCCCGGGATATTGGCCCCCCATTCCGACGAGGCTGCACTGGATATGATGATCGGTTCAAGCTGCAGCGCATCGGCCGCGCATAGCACCGCGAGGTTAAGAGCCGGAAAGGAACCGGAGTACCCGATGGCAATGACATCCCCTTCCTCAACGCCAGCCTTCTTCAGCAACTGCACCGCCACCGCGGCAAAATTGGGGTTTACGGTACGCTGCTTCGCTTCGAGATTGCCGATGCTACTCGTCAGCCTTGAGAAAGGCAGCCCGATGATCCCGGAACCGGAGGGATCATTCTCCTCGTCCACAGGCACCCCGAGGGATTGCCGCAGGTCGAGCAGATGATTCATTCCCGTCTTCATAAGCAGCGCCGCTCGCTTCTTCGAGCGATAGTACTTCTGCTTCACCTTGATCTGCATCAACTCCACAGCCAACGCACCGCCAATGGACATCAAAGCGATTAGCACCAGCACGTTCCGAGAGACGTTCTTTGGTCGCCAGTAGATTCCTTTCATGAGATGAACTCCCCCCCGGTTACGAGAATCATGACGAGCCGCGTAATCACTGCTGCCGTGGTGAGAGTGCAAATGGTCTCAACGCTGCCTTGCCGGTCCATCCAGATGGCAACCAGACCGGGAATGATGTAGCCGATGACGCTAATCTCTACATACTCATCGAATTGACCCGCAAAGAGATGCCTGACGCCAAACCCGAGAATGAAGGCAACCAGAATGGTCAAAACGGTCCGGCGACGGCCGTAGATGATGGCAAAACCGGAAACAACCTTGGTAATGAGATAGGCAGTCAGCGCCACTCCCAGGGTTGTGACGATAGTCAGGGGACGGTCAAGGTAGAGGGCAAAATATCCCGGCACCACCAGCCCACCCGCGGCGAACCCAAAGAGCTCGGAGAAGAGCAGGGAGACCATCAGGCCACACCCAATAAACAGTGAAAGCAACTCGGTCATAACTGACTACCCCACGTGTCGCTCGGTCATACTACGGTTTTCGAAATAGTGGACGAGATCCAGCCCAGCGCCGGCGATATTCGCCATTCCACAAATCACGGACGACTTGCCGGAAACACCAACGAGCGCCTCAAACACCTGCGCTGCGCTGGCCCCCTCGAGAAGGACAAAGGCCATACCGTCCACCCCGCGCTTAATCGCTTCACGCGCAAAAATATATGTCCCAGTACCCATGATCAGGACGGCATCTGCCTGGGGCCATTTGGCATAGGCTTCCGCCAATTGTTGCGAGCGCTGGGGTCGGTCGACTCGAGTGTTGAAGACAGCGATTCTACGTTCTGACTCGGGATATAGGGCAGCGCTCATGTTCCAAATCTGCTCTGTTGACTCTGGGTCATTTGCGGCAAAACCATTGACGAAGCAGAGCCGGCGACCATAGAAGTCTACTTCGAAACTCTTGAGCGCTCCTTCATCGGGCACCACGTCCCACATCCCATGCAACGCCTCTTCCCGGGAGATTCCAAGGTCGGCGCAGATGGAAAGGACCAGCGCCACATTCTCTTTGTGCTCATGGAACGAAAAGCCCGCCATCTCCTCGTCAGTGACGCTGGCGACATCGGCAGCAGTCGTTTCCACCAGCTTGCTCTTTCGATCAACACATGCTTCTTTAAAGACGTCGAGATTCCTGATATCCGCGGTGAATAGCTTCTTCCCGGGAGGAGTCATTCCCGCCAACGCCAGGGCAACGTCACGCTCCCCCGGTCCCATGACGTCTAGATGGTCCTCACGAGCATTGGTGACAACGCCGTGAGTCGCCTGCACCAGCTTCTCTTCACTCAACCACTGCAGCTTCGGCTGCAGCGCCATACATTCAATGACAATGGCCTGAGCATTCGCCTGGCGGGCCAGTGCTACGATACGCCGCTGCTCCAGCACGTTGGCCCTTCCGCCGGGCCGATATACTGGATACTCCTTGCCGTCGGGAATTAGCATGCGTGGCAAAGTACCGGTGGTCTTGCCGTAGGTCACTATGCCGGCACGGTTAAGGGCTACAGTGAGCAGCCGCGTCACACTCGACTTACCCCTCGTGCCGTTCACATGAATGCGAATCGGAATACGCCTCAGATTGAGCGAGTGCTTCACGTACTCAGTCGTCACCATGAAGACGAAGATTCCCAACAGGATCAGCAAAAAGAGTACACCAGTCAACATCCACTCCTCGCCCGGTCAGCCGCGACCGCCTTCCGGTGCACCCCGAAATATCATCCAGAATGTGTGGTCGGGTCAAACAAAAAGCGCATGAGAACCGGGTCAGACGATCCCCTCATCATTGCTGACCACCGCCGAAATCTCATCGCGCAGCAGGCTTGCGGCATGCTCAGCCGGGCCGGGGAGGGTGGCCCCACCAGCGTTGGCGTGGCCGCCACCGCCGAACTTCCGGCAGATATCGCCGATGGGGAAATCTCGTTTGCTGCGGAAGGAAGCCTTGAATCGACCATCAGGTAGCTCCCGGAAGAAGGTCGCTATCTGCACTTGCCCGACCGACACAAAGAAGGATGAAATGTCCCCGGCATCCTCGGAAGTGCCATCGAACCGGGCCAACTCCTCCTCGGTTATCCAGGACCACATCCACCGTCCACCAAATTCCCTACGGGCCTTACCTAAGGCGATTGTCAGCGCATCCACCGCACCGGTAGTCACGGTTCCAAAGAGGGCCTCCTGGATGGAGCCTGACGCAGCCCCGAGCGCGACTAGATGACCAGCCACTCTGAGCGGCTCCGCCCGGTCATTAATGTAGCGGAAGCCATGGGTGTCAAACTGGATCCCCGCGTAAAGCGCGTCAACCGCACGGGACGTCCAGGGGAAACCCATCTTGCGCAGCAATTCATAGACCATCTCGGAGGCACATGAGTAACGACGGTCCACCAGCACTGCCTCGCCCGTGATGTTGCCGGCGAGATGGTGGTCGATTACTGCTACCCGCCCTTCCATCGGGGGCAACAACCGGGCCGCCTTGCCGATCCGACCCACGTCTCCGGTATCTAGGACGATCATAAGATCCGCTTCCTCAGCATGCTCTGCAAGAAGCTGCTTGCCGACGATTGTGGGCGAACGGTATTTCAGGAAGGGAAAGCGGCCGGGAATGGGATCATTCACAGCAATCAGAACTTCCTTCCCCATGGCCAGAAGCAACTCCTCCATCGCAATGACCGCTCCGATACCATCCGGGTCGGGATTTACGTGCGTAGTCAAGATGAACTTCTTCCCATCGATCAGGCGGGGAATCAGGTCTCGGGCGAGCCCGGCAATGCCGCTCTCTTGATTCCCTTCATCCAGCACCCGCACCAGATTGGCCAACAGTCTGGCTGTGGCCCCCCAGATGATCTGACCTTCATAGGGATAGAGCGGGAATCCCCCCCGTACCCGTCCATGCTCCACCCGGATTCGGAATCCGGCCCCGGCATCGACAAAGAACTGCAGCGGCACCTCTATTATCTGCGACACTTCATCATCGCTGGGCACCAGATTGTCTGCCCGATGCACCAGCGCCACATGGGGTCTGATATTGAAATGAGAAATAGTTGGGGAATCGTCCAATCGCCCGATGCTCTCGCATGCCTTCGGGTCGAGGCTGATCTCTTCGTTGGCCTCTCGCAGAGCCGTCGCCCAGCTACTCTCGTCCTCGGGCTCACTGGCACCACCGGGGAAGCTGATCTCCCCCGCATGTTTGGTGAGGTGCGCGGCCCGTCGAGTGAGAATCACCCGCAATTCTCCGTCACGCTCCACAATCGGTACCAGCACCGCCGACTCCCGTCGCCCAAAGAGCGGTAAGCAGACCGGCTGAAAAAGACCGAGCCTTTCCTTTAAGTATGCTGCAGTGAGGCGGCTCATCCAGCCCCCCGGAGCGCGAGATCGACCCATTTCGGTTCGCTTTCAAAAAGCCCGCTCATATGCGACGTAACCATCTTCGCGTTGGGCAGCCGAACTCCCCGGCCGACCATGCAGAGGTGAATTGCCTCCAGATGGACCAGCGCCCCTCGCGGCCCCAGCGCGCCCTCCATCGCATCGAGAATCTGCTGGCCCATGCGCTCCTGAACTTGCAGGCGACGAGCGAAGCACTCGGTGACCCGCGCCAGCTTCGATATCCCAACCAGCTTGTCGCCAGGCAGATAGGCAATAGTCGCCTTCCCGAGGAAGGGCAGCAAGTGATGTTCGCAAACACTGACAAAATCAATCTCCCGGCAGACCACCATTCCCTTGGTATCTGCTGGGAAGGTAGCATCGGCAAGAATGGGGTAGGGGTCGCAGTCAGACCCAGAGGTCAACTCCTTCCACATCTCCGCCACCCGCTCCGGGGTCTTCTCAAGCCCCGGACGGTTAACATCTTCCCCAATTGCTTGCAACAATTGCCGGACAATCGTCTCCATAACACCTCACCTCGGCCAGAAGCAGATTATCCTAGCAACCCCCCATGAATTTGGCAACCGTCACCAAGACGAAGGGTAGCCCGGACGATCTGATCACGGCTGTACCCCGGTCCGTTCTTGAAGGGAGGTATGGCGTT
>CAZFVN010000146.1:0-13528 GCA_964522395.1 uncultured Myxococcales bacterium | reverse complement strand
ATAACACCGACAAATGGCACGGACAAGGTCTTTTCGAAGGTCCTCCCGAGAGACCTAGAAGAGCTCTACGACTTTTTGAATCAGCTTTGCGAAGGGCTCCTGGACGCGAGCTGCAGTTTCCTTGACTTCGTCATGGGAGAGCTGGGTCGGTGAGACCCCCGCAGCTAGATTCGTGAGGACACTCAGGCCAATCACTCGCGCGCCTAGCTGCCGGGCGGCGATAGTTTCCTGGACAGTGGACATTCCCACCGCATCGGCTCCCATTCTACGCAACATTCTGACCTCCGCCGGGGTTTCGTATGAAGGTCCGAGCAGACCTGCGTAGACCCCCTCCCTCATGGTCAACTGTTGGCCCCTGGCCCAGACCTTTATCCTCCCTCTAACGACGGAATCGTAGGGCTCGGTCATATCGATAAAACGGGCTCCCAATCGAGGGTCCTCCGGTCCACAAAGAACATTGGTTCCCTGCAAGTTAAGGTGGTCCCTCATAAGCATGATGTCGCCGGCGGCCCAATGGGGCCAGACGGCTCCAGCGGCATTGGTCAAGATGACGTCTTCGGCCCCCGCCAGGATGGCCGATCGCGTGGCATGGCAAATCGCCTGAGGAGTGTGTCCTTCATAGAGGTGAACCCGGCCGCAAAGCAGCAGGACGCGTCGCCCCCCCATCTGACCGGCCACGGCTTTGCCGCTGTGCCCAGGCACGGAAGAAGCTGGAAAGTGAGGGATCTCGTCGTAGGGAATGTGATTTGCCCCCTGCATCCGATCGCCCAGGAAGCTTAAGCCGGAGCCCAACGTAACTACCACCTCTGGCGAAGCGCCGATTCGGTCAGTCAGGAAGGCTGCGGTCTCTTGCAACTGCTCATAGGTACTCATGCTCTCTCCTTCTTCTGTGGGCAACATAAATGCACTCAGCCCCTATAGAAACACGGCGGCAACGCAGGCCGACAGACAACTGGCCAGGAAACCGCCAAACATGGCAATCAGCCCAAAACTCGCCAGCTTACCCCGCTGGTTACCGGCCATCGCCCCGATGCCTCCCACCTGGATGGCAATTGAGGAAACGTTGGCGAAGCCGCACAAAGCGTAAATCGCGATGATCGTGTCACGCTTGCTCAGGGCAACGCCCTCACGCAGCATATTGGTGAAATCAAAATAGGCCACCAACTCGTTAAGTACAAACTTCTGGGCCAGAAGTCGCCCGACGACAGGTGCCCCTTCCCACTCAATTCCACAGAGCCAGGCAAGGGGTGAAAAGAGCCAGCCAAAGGCCCACTGCAGGGCATCGGGGCGACCATCCGGCCCGTAGCGCTCGATGCCCACTAGAGAGAGCGCGCCGCTAACCACCGCGTTGGCGAGGGCAACCAGAGCGATGAAGGCCAACAGCATGGCCGCAACATTGATGAAGAGCTTCGCCCCTTCTGACGCACCGCGCGCCGCAGCTCCAACCAGATTCTCATCGTGGTCTGCTCTTTCAAACTTCGCCCCCCCAAGGGTTTCAGGTACTTCGGTCTCGGGGAGCAACAATTTCGCGACGAGGAGTCCGGCCGGCGCGTTCATAAGACTGGCGGTGAGAATGTGGCCCGCCGCATCTGGTTCGAACGGGTAGAGCATATCTGCATAGACGGCGATAACTCCGCCGGCCATGGTGGAGAAACCGGTGACCATCACAGCCATCAACTCCGATTGCGTGAGACGCGCCACATAGGGGCGAATGACAAGCGGCGCTTCGGTATGCCCCACAAAGACGTTGGCCACCGCGGTCATCGCCTCGGCGGCTGAAATCCGAAGGGTCTTGCGCAGTGCCCAGGCGAGACCGGAAACGATGAACTCCATGATCCGCAGATGATAGAGCACGGCCATCAAAGAGGAGAAAAAGACAATCGTCGGCAATACCCAGAAGACGAAATTCCGTAGCGCCGGTGCCACCTCCCCCGTGCCGAATTGCCCAAAGATGAACTCAACACCCCGCTCCGTGAAGCCGAGGATCTGCCCCACCGCAAGGTTGATACCGGAAAAGAGCGGCTGGCCGATCGGTGTCCAGAGCATTAATGCCG
Organism: uncultured Myxococcales bacterium; assembly: GCA_964522395.1. Classification (GTDB taxonomy): domain Bacteria; phylum Myxococcota_A; class UBA9042; order CAIXZC01; family CAIXZC01; genus CALGBT01. The sequence goes on along the minus strand of CAZFVN010000146.1, from coordinate 11,474 downwards.
CCAGGGCCACCTGCATCAATGCCGCCCAAATCACCACCCGCGGCCTGATGCCTCTCCGGTTTCGTGAGAGCAGGAAGAGGACGCCAAGGATGACGAAGTAGCCGAATACGGGAACCAACCGGGTCATGGCATCGCCCTTACAACGTGTCCAGAACGAGGGGCAGTGCAGTGGCCTCTTCATCGGCAATACGATATGCCGCGGTGAGTATGCTCAGCGCTTCGTCCAGCCCCCGTTGCGTTCGATAATGAACGGTTGCCAGCGGCTCTCCCGCAGTCACCGAATCACCGATGCGGGCGGAAATGTCGAGCCCCACGGCGGGGTCCACGGCATCCTCGATACGGCGCCGTCCGCCCCCCAAAGCGACGATGGACTGCCCCACCTTCTCGCAATTGATCTCGACCAGATGGCCCGAATGAGGGGCGAGGAATTCGGCGCGCCTGGCATCCAGTGGTAGCAGGCTTGTGTCGTCACAGACTCGCGGCTCGCCACCTTGAGCTTCAATCATCTCAGCGAACTTCTGGAGCGCAGCACCAGACCGGAGCGTGGCGTCCACCAACTGTCGGCCAGCCTCTTCTGAGTCGCAAACTCCCGCCATAAGACCCATGGTGGCGGCAAACTTGACTACCAGCTCCGTAACATCTGCCGGACCCTCGCCCCTCAGCACTTCAATGCTCTCCAGGATCTCCAGGGCATTGCCAGCCTTGCGTCCAAGCACCTGATTCATATCGGTAATGCAGGCTCGTACCTTCATTCCCAGCGCGCCGCCCAGGTCCACCAGGGTCCGGGCCAGAGTCGAAGCATCCTCAAAGCGCTGCATGAAAGCCCCCGAGCCCGTCTTCACATCCATGAGCAGACCGGCGATGCCGGAGGCTCGCTTCTTGGAAAGGATGCTCGAGGCGATGAGGGGAATGGAATCCACGGTCGCCGTGACATCTCGCAACGCGTAGAGCTTCTTGTCCGCCGGTGCGAGGGAGGCGGTTTGACCGATAATGCAGCAGCCGACCGTATCAACTATCTCCTTGAAGCGCTCCACGGAGATGGCCGTCTGGTAGCCAGGAATAGACTCCAACTTGTCGAGGGTGCCCCCGGTATGCCCGAGGCCGCGGCCGGAAATCATGGGCACTCGCATGCCCATGCAAGCTAGAATCGGGGCCAGCGGGAGAGACACCTTGTCGCCGACTCCACCGGTCGAATGTTTGTCGATGTAGGGTCCCTCTCCGGCAAACTCAATGACCTCTCCGGAATGAACCATGGCCCTCGTCCATGCGGCCAACTCTTCGGTCTCCATCCCCTGATAGAAAATTGCCATGAGCAATGCAGCCATCTGGTAGTCAGGAAGATTCCCTGCCACATAACTTGAGATAAGCTGGTCGATGGCGCCTGGAGTCAGCGCGCTGCCGTCCCGCTTGTTCTTGATTATTTCGTAAACCAGCATGCTCTCCCCCTCGACGCCCTCGCGGGCCCGCAGCACGTACCGTAAGAGTTAGCGTTCTGATATAGCATGTCGCGCGGGCGATGTCCATTGACGGGTCAGGCCGTTTGTGCTTGAATGGGCCGATTATTTTGCGTTGGAGGAATCATGGCGCAAGGCAAGCCAAGCGCGATGTCCAGAGTTCGTAATATCGGCATCATGGCGCACATTGACGCCGGGAAGACGACTGTCACCGAGCGGCTGCTTTATATTACCGGTCGCATCCACCGAATGGGTGAAGTCCATGACGGCATGGCCACCATGGACTGGATGCCGCAGGAGCAGGAACGCGGCATTACCATTACATCCGCGGTGACGACGCTGGAATGGCGTAAGCATGATGTCCACATCATCGATACACCGGGACATGTGGACTTCACCATCGAGGTGGAGCGGAGTCTGCGGGTGCTCGACGCAGTGGTGGCCGTCATCGATGGTGTCGCCGGTGTGGAACCCCAAACCGAGACGGTGTGGCGACAGGCGGACAAGTTCAATGTCCCCAGATTCGTCTTCGTTAATAAGCTCGACCGAATGGGAGCCTCATTTGCCAGGTGCGTGGCCTCGCTTGAAGACCACTTCGGCTCTGCTCGAACTATCCTCCCGATTCATCTACCTATTGGCGAAGAATCGCAGTTGCGAGGGATCATCGACCTGCTCCGCATGGTAGCTTTGATCTGGCCTGGCGACGACCCCCTGGAAGTGGAGGAGACTGAAATCCCCGACGATTTGAAGGAAGCGGCTGAGCAGGCTCGTTCGCACATGGTAGAGCGACTCGCTGACCTCGATGACGAAATCGCGATGAAGTTCCTGGAGGGAGAGCACCTCGACCGAGAAGAGCTAATCCCGGTCATCCGAAAGGGCACCACCGCGGGTGTACTGGTACCTGTGCTTTGCGGCTCTGCGCTCAAGAACAAGGGCATTCTGCCAGTGCTGGATGCAGTAATCGACTTCTTCCCCTCCCCCGAAGACCTGCAGGTGGTCCGAGGTCTGACCCCCGATACCCAGGAACCACTGGAACGGGCGCTGGTGGTGAAGGAGCCGCTGGTCGCGCTCGCCTTCAAAGTACAGATTATGGAAGATGGACGGCGCATGACCTATGTGCGCGTCTACTCGGGAAAACTCAGGGTCGGTGAATCAATCTATAATGCGACCCAGGATTTCGAAGAGAAGATATCTCGCATCTTTGTCATGCACGCGAACCAGCGCAAGCGGGTCGATTCTATCGATTGCGGTAACATTGTTGGCGTTCTCGGGCTCAAGAAGACGACCACCGGAGATACCATTTGCGCACCCAAGCATCCCATCTTGCTTGAGTCCATCGCGGGCAAAGAACCGGTTATCTATCAGGCCGTTGAGCCGATGACCTCCAAGGACAAGGAGAAGCTGGACGCGACCCTCGAAAAATTTGCGGAAGAGGACCCGACCTTCCATACGTACGAAGATAAGGAGACCGGGGAGCGCTTGATGTGCGGCATGGGCGAATTGCACCTGGAGGTATTGGTCGACCGGCTGGAGCGACAGTTTGGACTTGAGACCAGAGTCGGTAAGCCGCAAGTGGTCTTCCGTGAGACGGTTAGCGCGATGGCCGAAGAGACCGCCATTTTTGACCGTGTCCACGAAGAAAAGCGCATGTATGGCAAGGCTACCGTGCGAATTGAGCCGTTGCCCCGAGGCACGGGCAATCAGTTCGTCAACCTTGTCGACGAAGAATTCCTCGAAGGCGAGATCTTTGCTGCCGCACGGGAAGGAGCGGTTGAGTCCACTAAGAGCGGTCCTCTGGAAGGCCATGCCATGGACGATGTCAAGGTGACTCTGGTGGACGTGGACGTCAAAGAAGGTGTTTCAGGTGCAATTGCGTACCGCATCGCGGCCAGCGAGGCGGCCATGAACGCCTGTCGGACGGCCAAACCCGTGAAGATGGAACCGCTCATGGATGTAGAGATCACGGTGCCCGAGGAGTACCTGGGAGCTGCCATCTCGTCCATCAACGAGCGCCGTGGAAAGGTCGAAGCGATGCATGAGCAGAACGAATACCGGATGGTGGAGGGGAAAGTGCCGCTCCAGCAGATGTTCGGATACTCCAAAGATATTCGTACCCGCACCCAGGGAAGAGGGACCTTCTCCATGGAGTTTGCCCGGTACGACGTTATCCAGTAAGGGGATTGGCTCCATGGAAATGAAGCTCAAAGATTACGTCACGTTGGGGGGACTGGCCTGCGGCCTCCTATCTGTCGTGGCACTGATGCACGATCGGTTTGACCTCGCCAGCTACATGATTCTGCTGGCCTACGTCTTTGATTTCCTGGACGGTGCGGTGGCCCGCCTGACAAAGCAATTCAACAAGTTCGGGTCGGAGCTGGACAATCTCTGCGACATGATCTCTTGCTCAATTGCCCCCGGTTTCCTGGTCTTTTATGCCTTTTACAAGATTGCGGGGTACCCGCTTTGGGCCGCTGCAGCGATCATGTTCTTGCCGGTTGCTGCGGGCACCGTTCGCGCCGCACGGTTCAATGTCCGTCGCGCAGAATTCCCGGGGTATTTCATTGGCATGCCTCGCACGGCCTTCGCTCTGATCATGGTGGCATTGCTCAACTCCGCGCTATTCAAGTCCCTGGGGCCACTGCTCTCGGGCTACATGTATCTGGTGCCGCTGGCCATTATCGTTCTCATTTCGGCGGACATGATCTCGTTGCGCCCCTACGTGGGTCACCATAACCGGAAGTTCAAAGGGTGGCTGCGCTTTGGCGTCTGGTTCTGGCTGCTCTCGATCCCTACCTCTTTTGCGGTCGGTTGGTTGCTCGATTACCCTGCCCTGATCTTTGACGTAGTTCTCTTCGACCTTGCGTGTTACGTGTTTCTGGCGCCGCTGGTGCTTTCCCGTGAAGAGATTCGGGCCTACTGGGAGTACATCGCAAAATGGAAGGCAATGGGAGTGCAGTAAGGTCTACTCCTCTTCGTCCGTCTCGTCGTAGCCAAGTTCTTCTTCCATTTCCGGAAGATCGTCGTCAGATGAAGCAGCAGCTTCTTCACCTTCGGCAGGCTCTGCCACTTCCTCTTCTGCCGCCTCTTCCTCTTCCTCTTCCAGAATCTCTTCCGGTGCATCTTCGTCGGCTTGATCGGCCCCACATTTGGGACAGACAGCCTTCTTCTTGTTGAGGTCGTAGAACTTGCATTCGCAGCTAAAACACTCGAACTTCTTTCCCCATTTAGGGTGGATATCCATGGGGCCCTCCTCTCGTGCAGATTCACCCAAAGTGAGCGTAGGGATAAACAGTGCTCTGCGCTTTGTCAACAAAAAAGCAGCGGGCGCGCGGGTCTGTTGCTCGCGTGCGCCTCTTTCTGTATACTCACCGCGCCTTGACTTGAGGAGTGTATGCACGTGCTTGTGCGAGCCATATCCCTAGTGCTTCTGCTGATAGTGAGTCCCTCCTCCGGACTCGCCATGATCGTCCTCGAAGAGCATTTCGATGGCGACACTGCAGAATTCACGACCGGAAGTAATTGGTCAAACAGCTACTGTAGCGATAGCTGGCGCACAGACCTCAACGGCGGCGTTTTCTCATCCCTGGACGATTCGTGCAATGAGTGCAATTGCAATTTCCTCGTCCAGACTGACGGCATCAACGATTGCATCGATTCAGACCCCATCGATAACCACATTCAAACTGGCAACAGCGACTGGCAGAACTACTCCTATTCGGTCCGTTTCCGCAACGAAGATGATGATGGCATTGGTATTGTCTTCCGCTATGTGAACTCGGCCAACTTCTATCTCTTCGTGCTGGCCCACGCATCCTCTCCGACAGCCGCGGGATGTGACAGCCAATTCAGCGGTGCGCGGCTCATCCGAGTCCGTCAGGACACGGGAGGGATTCTGCTCAAAGAGGTGGCCGGACTAACCTATCAGACCGGCATCGAGCACATGCTACGGGCAACCGTCAACAACCGTCACATAAAGTTGGAATTCGACCACAACGGAGACGGGCAATACGGCGCGAACGAAGTGTTCTACGATCAGGATGACGATGCCCAGCTTTTCATTCCGGCAGGGTCCGTGGGACTCTATGCCTACAATAATGGGTCCCACGAATCCGATGGGAGCCAGGCAAACTGCGCAAATGGCGGCTGCTGGTTCGACGACGCAGTAGTTGACCTCATGCCTCCCAACAACATGAATTGCGGCGACATCGGCTGGGAGGGGGTATGCCAGGATAACACGCTCAAGTATTGCGATGTCCTGGGAGATTTACAGACCGACAATTGCGGTCAGGGTAACTGCTGCAGGTGGGTTGCGGCAAAGGACTATTTCACCTGCGTTCCGGGAGACCAGTGCCAGGCATGTGCAAACGATTGCGAGGCCAATTCCCAGTGGTGCTCCAGCAATCTGACTCACTCTGTCGCCTGCGGCCAGGACGATGCTGACGAATGTCTTGAGCCGGTCTTCACGCCCTGCCCCGCGGGCTCCGTGTGCGACCCGATGATTGGTGAATGTAAGACTCCTTGTCAGCCACAGTGCGATGCTACTGAGTGTGGCGACAATGGCTGCGGCGGGTCCTGCGGATCCTGTGAAGCTAACGAGAAATGCGTGGCAGGTAAGTGCCAGTCCGATCTTCCCGGGGTCATGGGCGATGCATGCGAACTGGCCAACGACTGTGTCACCATGATGTGTGTTACCTACGACGGCGATAAACTCTGCTCAAAGGCCTGTAGCGGTGGTGCCAACTGCCCCTTGGGATTCGTTTGTGAAGAGGTCACGGTGGTGGGCGCAACCCTGGAGGGGTGTGTCCCATCCGGTGAGTGTATTCCCGACTGTACCGGCAAAGTCTGTGGCACCGACGGCTGTGATGGTAGCTGCGGGAGTTGTGATGCCGGCTTTGCGTGCAAGGGCGGCTCCTGCAAGTCGGAGGCTGGGGCAACGTGCGAGTCTCCAGAAGAGTGTGCCAGCGGCCTCTGCCTTGCGTTTCAATCGGGCATATTCTGCTCCGCCCCGTGCAGTACGGACGAAGGATGTCCCGAGCAATGGCATTGCAATCCCTGGATTGACCCTGCCACGCCCAATATCTGCGCTCCCCAAAGTAGCATGATTGCCCATGAATCCTGCGGCGAGGTGGCCAAGTGCACCAGCAGTTGTCCGCCCAACAACGATGCTTGCGTCACAAGCTGTTTCTTCTTCGGCGCCAAGGAGGCGCAGCAGTCCTACGCAGAGTTGCTGCATTGCACTCAGTCCAATTGTGTTCCCGACTGTGGGAACGACAACGGTTGCGTCGGCAAGTGCCTGCTCGATAAGTGCTTCCAGCTCTTTGCCGAGTGTTTCCCGGGCACTAAGTCCTGTGGAGAAGCGATAGATTGCATGGCCGCGTGCGGCAGCAACGAGTATTGCGTGCAAGATTGCTATGACGAGGCTTTTCCCGCTGGGAAGAAGCACCTGAACGAACTCCTGGAATGCGTCACCGTCTCCTGTGACGACCTCGTCGGCAGTGACTGCTTCAGTGACGCAATCGAGGGCCCATGCGCTGACCCATGGGCCGGCTGCGCACAGCCCTGTACTCCCGTTTGCGACGACCTGGAATGTGGTAACGACGGGTGTGGCGGTATTTGCGGGAACTGTCCCAGTGGTCATGTCTGCGATGCAGGCCTCTGTATTGCAAACTGCGAGGCCGATTGCGACAACAAGGATTGCGGAGACGATGATTGCGGCGGTGAGTGTGGCCAATGTCGTGAAGAACTGACCTGCATAGCGGGCATCTGCGCGGGCGAGGACGAATGCGTGCCCGAGGCGGAGCAGCATTGCGTTGGCGATTCCCTTTACTGGTTTGATAATTGCGAGCACCAGGGCGACCTACACTCTAATTGCGCCGATGGTTGCGCCGATGACGCCTGCATCGTCCCCATCGTGCAGGCTGACGTAGTGTCGCTTGAGGATAGCCTCGGTTTGGCCGACTCCGGCGGGGTCACCTTGAGCGCAAGCAAGGGATCGGGTGGCTGCTCCACCAAGCCTGGTGGCAGTGGCAGGTGGAACCTTATGACAATTCTCGCTGGACTTCTGGCTCTCCATGCATTGCGTAGGAGCAGACATGCGTAAAGTTATTCTTCTCGTTCTCCTTACCTCGCTAATCGGGGCTTGCGAGTCCGATGGATCCCCGGAGTGGGGCTCCTGTACCACAAGTAACGACTGCGCCGGTGACCTCGTCTGCAAGAACGGGGTATGCCTCAAGCCGGAACAACAGGTTTCCTGCCTGGTCGATGAGCAGTGCCCCGCAGGATACTCCTGCCTCAATGGTGTTTGCAGCGGTGGCAACCAACCGCCGCCAGAGTGTTCTGACGCCAATCCATGTGGCAAGGGGGCCTCTTGCATCGACGGCAAGTGCATTGACGATGGCGAGGTTTACTGTGAGGCCGACGGCGACTGCGAGGACGGTGAAGAGTGCAAGGAAGGCGCTTGCGTCACTCCTGTGGAACCGGAATGTACTTCCGCCGAAGATTGTGATTCCGGCAATTGTGACATCGAGGCCGCCATTTGCCTCGGAGCCAGTTGCGAAGAGGATGGAGATTGCCCGGAAGGAAGCTGCGACGTGGAGACGGGTACTTGCACTTTACCCGATCCCGACTGCGCCGCTGACGAAGATTGCGAGTCAGGGCTTTGCGATACGGGAAGTGGCGAGTGCATAGTTGACGCCATCGACTGCGAAGATGATGCGGGTTGCGGCGACGACGACCCCTGTACAGACGACATCTGTCAGGATGGCAAGTGCAAGAATGTACACTTCGCTGGAGAGGGCTGCTGCCTCTCCGCCGACGATTGTACGGCAGCCGGCCCCTGCGAGAAGGTGGAATGCGTGGACTTCGGGTGCGTAACGGATGCAATCGCCGGCTGCTGCTCCGATGCCACCCAGTGCAACGACGGAAATCCCTTGACCAACGACGTCTGCATCGAAGGTGTTTGCAGCAACCCTGGGATTGATTGCGTCTTTGACGCTGATTGCGACGATGCCAACCCCTGCACCATCGATACCTGCCCATCTTCACATCAATGCGAGAACACTGCTACGGCAGATCCCCTCTGTTGCGCCACAAATGAAGATTGTGACGACGGCGACCCTGAAACAAAGAATGTCTGCCTCAATTTCCAGTGTCAGTTCAAGTCCGAGAATTGCGTCACAGATATCGATTGCGTCGATTCCAACCCCTGCACCACTGAGAAGTGCAATCAAGGAACCTGTTTGACGACCATCGTCACCGAGCCGCAGTGCGCCTGCGAGACTGATGGAGACTGTATCGGCAAGGGTAACACCTGTCGCCTCGAACAGGTCGGGCCATCCACCCTGGGACTCTACTGCGGCGACCCGATTGGCACTAAGCTGGCAGGGGAGAATTGTAGCGATGATGGCGAGTGCAGAAGCGGACTTTGCGTCGAACTCACCGACGGTGAAATCTGTTTTGGCGGCTGCAAGAGCGACATGGACTGCAAAGGCACATCCGCGTGCGGCTCCATTGGCTTCAACCTCGGCAACGATCAGTCCTTTGAAGTCGACGCCTGCGTCATTCCCGCGTCCGGCTGCACCGGGGATAGTTCCTGCGCCGGCGGCAATGTCTGCCTGCCGGGACTGAACCCCGATGTGCCCAACACCATTATCGGATTTTGCGGTCCGCCGATTGGTGCCCAGACTGGTGGTTCCCAGTGTAGCGATGACATGGACTGCCAGACCGGGACCTGTTTCGAGCTCTTCGAAAAGGGCATTGATATCTGCTGGGCAAAATGCTCGACAGACGAAGATTGCCTGCCGGGTCTCTCCTGCTACGTCAATCTTATCTATTTCGGCTTCGACCAGGACACCCCCAATGAATCGGACGACAAGTTCGATAGCCCAGGTACTTGTGCACCATATTTGGGGTCCTTCCACAACTGCTGGTCCGATAGTGACTGCCCAGGAAACGAATTCTGTTTCTGGTACTCCAACAAGAGCTGGACCGCACTGGAACCTCGCTGTATTTCGTCCAAGGGCAACATCGGAGCAGGTGGTGACTGCGCCTCAGATGCACAATGCAAATCCAATGTCTGTCTGACCCCTGCCGGTCTCTGCATGGGTCTTTGTAAATCGAGCGGAGAATGCTCAGGGGGAACCTCATGTCAGGAGTATCCGGATTTCGAGTTCAACCCAGTGGGAGATATAGCCAGCGTCCATCTCTGTCTACCGTGATGCCACGATTGCTCATTTGCGCGCTCTGGTCGACTTGCATGCTGCCGCTCCTCCCTGCCTGCAGTGAGGAACCTGGCGAGACCACGCTGCTGACTACGGTTTTTGCCATTAACGCCCCCGAGGGCGACGGTGGTTCCGAGTCTATTCGAGACGCAAACGGTATCTTCAACCTCCAGGCCTTTCCCGCCTTCGTGGCTGTAACGATTAACGGCGCAGACATGGACCGGATTTCGGCCCTGTGGCCTGAAACGACTGAAGAATTTGCCGTGGGTGAGCAGAACGTGGAACTTGAGCTCGATGTCCCCGCCGGCGCTAGCCGCGACGTTCGCCTCGCCGTATTCATGTTCCAGCAGGACCGGCCCCACTGCTTCGTAGAAGCGGAACCCTACTCCATCGACCTCACACCGGGAGGCACGCCAACCCTCGATATTCAGCCTATTGACACCGGTGCTGGTGCCATCGCCGGACCAGCACCTGACAACGCAACCGAGGTCTGGCTTATCGACGCCGAAACGCTAGTGCGCCTCGACCGCACCATGGTGGCCCAGGGAGAATTTGGATTTGAACACGTCTGTGCCATTCGCCAGCTCACCCTCGGATGGGTGGATAGCGACAACGCGTTCCATCTGGACCCGCTGACAGTTTTCACTCTGGTGCCAGGTGAAGAACTGACGGAAATGGCATTGCCGCAGTAAGGCCCTACCCCGACTCTGGGAGCTTCCCCGCCAACAAGTCTGCCACGGGGCGCGTACTTTCGACTCGCTCCATGATGATTTTGAGGACTGCGGTAATGGGTGCGGCCAGGACCATTCCCGCCGGACCCCACAACATCCCCCAGAAGATCAACGAAAGAAGGACGGTAATCGGGTGCAAGTTCAGGGAAGTGCCCATGAGTTTCGGTTCAAGCACATTGCCGATCACCATCTGCACGGTTCCGGGCAGCACCAGCACCGCGATAACTGCTGCAGTAGAGTCGAACTGGACGATGGCAAGAGGCAGCGGCAAGAGGGTCGCAATGACTGACCCCACCGAAGGTATGAAGTTGAGCAGAAAAGCGAGCACTCCAAATACGACAGCGAGATCGAGCCCGATCATCCAGAGGAGCAAGCCTGCCAGAATCCCGGTAGCGCTGGAGAGGAGGACCTTGAGCGAAATATACTTGCGGATCTTGCGGTCGATCTCCTTGTAGACCCCTCGCTTGTGCTCCCCGGGAACCCGACCGGCAACCAGGTAAATGACGAAGATGAGGACGAGGAAGAAGGTCGAGGCTGAATTCACAACAGAATTCAACGTGCCAGCCAACAGGCTCCCCACTGGCAAGTCGGCAATCTGGGCTCGTACCACGTCGGCATCGACCGGCACTCCGGCACTTTGCAGTAGTGCCAACATCTCGTTGCCCATATCGATCAGTTTCTGTTGGTAGAGGTCTGCCTTGCTGGCGAGCCGCGCCGCCGAAGATGAAATCATCAAGACGACTGCGCCGATCAACCCGCCTGCCAGAAGAAAGGCAATCAGGACTGCAAGACTGCGGTGAATCTTCAGTCGGACCTGCATAACATCTACAACGGGTGCCACCAGGTATGAAAGCAAAATGGCCAACACAAGGGGGACCAGCACCGGTCTCATGAAATAGAGAGCAGCTCCCAATGCCACCGCTGCAATCACCGCCAGCGCAGGCCCAGAAAGGGATGATCCTCCCCCTCTCCCTACTTCACCAGAAGACGCACCCTTCATCATTCCTCCCACATAGCCTGATCGACGTCCCCACCATACCTCACCCCCCGACCCCCCAGTCAAGGCCTAC
>CAZFVN010000145.1:2008-13649 GCA_964522395.1 uncultured Myxococcales bacterium | reverse complement strand
GCTCAGAACGACACACTCAGCGCAGAACGGGGGGTACAAAGTCAATCAGATCGACCAGCGCCCTGGGTTTCGCCTCTCCATATACTCTCGCCCAGCGACCCAACGCTCCCCTCCAATTGCCGCCTCCCCTAACCTCTGCTATAGTTCGTTTTGGAGGTTGTTCATGCGTCTGGCCCACATATCTGACCTGCATCTGCTGGACCTGTCCGGGGTGAGCTTTCGGCGCTTCCTGAACCGGCGGTTGATCGGCGGCATCAACTTGTTGGCCCGCCGCGCTCGGGAGTACCGTCCCGAGATTCTGGAGACGTTGGTCGACGACCTCCTCAAGGAAGAAGTGGACCACGTCGCGGTGAGCGGCGATCTTTCAAATCTGGCGTTGGAATCGGAGTTTGAGAGGGTCTTTCACCTGCTCCGTCTACTGGGAGGATGGGACAAGGTCTCAGCGGTGCCTGGGAATCACGACTACTATACTTTCCGGGCCGCTGATTCGCGCAAGTTCGAGAAGTACTTCTTTCCCTTCATGTTTCAACGGGAATTCTCTGATTTGGACGTCGACGTCTATCCCTATCGAAAGCAGTTGGGGGACGTCCTCCTCATCGGCCTCAACTCAGCTACTCGGACGATCCCCCCTGGCTCATACGGCACCATTGGCACACGCCAACTGGAGTTACTCGACCGAATCTTATCGTCGCCGGAAGCGGCCGAGGCTTTCACTTGCCTGCTTCTCCATCATCCTTTACATCAGCGAGACCGCTTCACTGAAATGGCTTCTGGACTGTTGGGCCGAGACGACTTACTGGCGCTCATCGACCGCCATCGGGTGGACCTGGTTCTTCACGGTCACGACCACCACGGTCGCATCCGCAAGCGGGAACAGCCGGGCCACGCCACGACGGTCGTTTGCTGCGGCTCTTCGACTCGACTCGTTGAGGACTTGCAGCTAGTTGCTCGCTATCGCATCATCACCATCGATTCAGGTCGAATCCGACGAATAGAAACACGCATATTTGATCCGAAGGCTCGGAAGTTCTTTCCAGAGTAGGCGCATTGACAGAGGATCCTGTTTCTTCTATATAAGACTGTCATAACTTGCACACGCCCACGGGAGACGTTGCATGGCACGGACATTGGAAGAACTGAGTGGTCGGCGCGTCCACTTGCTGGGGATTGGCGGCATTGGTGTCAGCGCATTGGCACGGATGCTAGTCGCCAATGGAGTTACGGTCACCGGTTGCGATGTGCGGGAATCGACCCTCACAAGGGCTCTGCAGGCAGAGGGAATTGAAGTCGCCATTGGCCATTCGGCTGACCATGTTGCCGAAAACGATGTGATGGTGTACTCCACTGCCGTTCCCAAAGAAAACGTAGAGCTGGTTGCTGCGCAAGAGTCAGACAAGCCGGTGCTTCACCGCTCCGAGATTCTTGGACTGCTGGTGGGGGCCCACGACACGGTGGGAGTGACCGGCACCAATGGCAAGGGAACAGTCTGCACCATGGTGACCTGGATCTTGCAGCAAGCCGGCCTCGACCCGGCATTCTACATTGGGGGACTCAGTCCCAACCTGGGTACCAACGCGAAGGAAACGGGCAGTCGCCACATGGTTGCTGAGCTTGATGAGAGTGATGGCTCACTGGTCAATACCTCCCCCAAATACGCGCTCATCAATAACGTCGAGCTTGACCACCTGAATTACTACAACAACATTGCTGAAGTAGTGGCCACGCTGACTCGATTCTGCAGAGGGTTGCCCGACGGCCATCGTATCTTCATAAACGGTGATGACGAGGGTGCCATGCAGGTGGCAGACAAGCTCCCGTCCAGTGCCGTCGTGACTTTCGGCGCCGGCTCTCTGGTGGACTATCGCTATGAGATCCTTGAACTGGGTGACGACGATTCTCGGTTCGCCACCTGGAAGGGTCCCGAGTTGTTGGGGGAATTCCGGCTAACCGTACCGGGCACCTACAACATCGAGAACGCCATCGGTGCCATCGCGGTTGTGACCGAGCTTGGGGTCGGCCCAGAGATCATCGAGAAGGCGTTAGCGTCTTTCCGGGGGCTCGACAATCGTTACACGCTGATGCGTGGCGGCGGACGCAGCTTCATCAAGGACTACATGTCCCATCCCTCGGGCATGCGGAAGGTGCTGCAGACCGCCCGTTTGGGCAACCCGGAGCGTCTCGTCGCGGTCTTCAAACCTTATCGCTACACGATGATCCGCTACCACGCCCGCAACTACGCTGATGCGATGCGAGGGGCAGACGAGGTGATCATCACCGACATGTGGGAGGGGGGCGAAGAGCCAATCCCCGGCGTTGATACGTCGTGGCTGGTGGAGAAGCTACGTGACGGCGGGCTGAACGTGACCTACCTGCCGGAAATGGAGACGATCCCAGATTATCTTGAGCGAGAGGGGGAGAAGGGTGACTGCGTCGTATTCTTCGGCGGAAACGACCTCTTCGAATTGGCGGAAGGACTCTGCTCAAAGCTGGCGGGAGGGGCCTCATAATGGACCTCTCAGGTCACCACGTTTCTGTTCTGGGCCTCGCGCGCACCGGCATCGCTGCGGCCAACTATCTGGTCCGTCATGGCGCAGATGTTGTGGCGAGCGACAACAAGAAGGCCGAGCTATTGCCACTGACCGACATTGATGAACGGGTGGATGTAAGGGCGGGGGAGAACTTCGTCCGACCGGGCGACACGGTGGTCATCAGTCCGGGCATCAAACCAGGGTCCCTCACCTGGCAACTCGCCCATGACACTGGTAGCGAGGTCATTTCCGACATCGAGCTATTCTACCGGCTCTGCCCCTGCCCCATCATCGCAATTACAGGGACTGACGGGAAGTCGACCACTACCGCACTCATCGGGACGTTGCTGGAGGCCGCCGGCAAGAAGGTTTTTGTCGGTGGCAATATCGGCCTGGGATGTATGGTCGGTCTGGAAGGACTGGGGCCCGACGATGTGGCGGTCCTGGAGGTGAGTTGCTTCCAGTTGACCCACTGCCCCACCTTTCGTCCAAGAATCGCAGTGGTCACCAACATTGCCGAAGATCACGTTGAGTATCATGGCTCAACGACCGCCTATATCGAAGCCAAGCAACAGGTCTATGCCAACATGGGTGACGGGGACATCATCATCGCCAACGGAGATGACCCCGAGGTCGCGCAATGGGCCTTCCCGTCTGGCACCACGATCCGTCGCTTCGGCTGGCGAGAGGGGCTGGATTGTTGGGCCGACCGACAGGAATCTCATCTGCCCGGGGGCATCGTCCAGGCGCACCGGGAGTTGAAACTGAAAGGTCTCCACAATATTGAAAACGTCATGGCGGCGGCCCTCGCCACCGCTGAGTATTTTCCCGACGTATTGGAGGCTCTGAAGGACTATTCAGGGCTGGAACACCGCATGGAATATGTGGCCACGGTGAACGGAGTTGAGTACTACAACGATACTAAGGCAACCAACCCCCATGCCACGACAGCAGTCGTCAACGCGTTCAGGGACGAGCCATTCTGGTTGCTGGCTGGTGGCCATGAAAAGGGAAGTGACTTTTCTGAATTGGGAGTGCTGATAGCACAGCGCACGAGGGGAGCCTTGCTCTTCGGCAAGACCCGAGAGAGGATCGCCTCGACGATCCCCGCTGGAGCCCTTGTAGAGACCATGGAGACATTGGCTGAGGCGGTCACAAGAGCCCACCAGTTAGCCGCGCCGGGAGAGAAGGTGATTCTCGCTCCTGCGTGTTCAAGCTTCGACCAGTTTGAGGATTTTGAGCAGCGGGGCCGCATCTTCAAGGAGCTGGTGAGAGCCCTGCCGAGTAAGGGATAACAGGTAATGGAATGAGCGAGAAGATCCAGGAGATTGTCTCGGCAGGGGAGGCAGCCATTGCCGCGGCCCCGGACGAGAAAGGGCTGCGGGATGTGGAGGTGGAATACCTCGGCAAAAAGGGTCAGGTGGCCGGCCTCATGCGGGAGATGCGCAACCTCTCCCCAGAGGAACGCCCCGCCTTTGGCAAAGACGTCAATATCGCCAAGCAGACCTTGCAAAAAGTTGCCGATGCCGCGAAGCGGACGCTTAAAACGGCCACTCTGCTGAAGGAGGTTTCGGACCCCTTCAACGACCCGTCACTGCCGGGGACGAAAGAGTTAGAAGGGGGACTGCACCCTCTCACCATCGTCACCGAGGAGGTGGAAGAGATCTTCCGCTCCATGGGTTTCATTATTCCCGACTATCCGGAAGCTGAATCGGAATTTTTCAACTTCGAGTCGCTGAATATTCCCGATGACCATCCGGCTCGAGATACCCAGGATACCTTCTGGCTGAAGGACGGAAACTTGTTGCGCACCCATACGTCCCCCGGGCAGGTGCGGGCCATGCGCGAGTTCAAGCCGCCATTCAAGGCAATCTTTCCGGGCAAGGTCTATCGCTACGAAGCCATCGATGCCTCCCATGAACACACCTTCCATCAAGTGGAGGGGATCCTCATCGACCGGGATGTTTCAGTTGCCAACTTGATTCACTCCATGAAGGTTCTGCTTGATGAGATCTTCAAGCGTGAATCGGTAATCAGGCTGCGCCCCGGGTACTTTCCATTTGTTGAGCCGGGCTTTGAGTTGGATATCCAGTGCGCGGTTTGCGGCGGTTCCGGTTGCTCGGTGTGCAAGCAGAGCGGCTGGGTGGAGTTGCTACCCTGCGGTCTAATTCATCCCAACGTCATTCGCCACGGTGGGCTCGACCCGGAGGAATGGACCGGTTGGGCCTTTGGCCTGGGTCTTTCACGGCTGGTGATGATGAAGTACCAGATCAACGACATTCGACATCTTATGGGCGGGGACCTACGGTTCCTCGAACAGTTCTAGGAGGACGCTCATGTACATATCTTGGAACTGGCTACAACGCCACGTAGACCTCACCGGACTGGACCCCAGCACCATCGCCGACCGTTTCACCATGTCGGTAGCAGAATTGGAAGGCATTGAGGAGTTTGGGGCCACTTACGACAAGCTGGTGACCGCTCGCATCGTGGCCATTCGACCCCACGCGGACTCTGACAAGTTGAAAATTGTGGACCTCGATCTGGGCGACCGCACGGTGGCCGCCATTTCTGGTGCCCCCAACGTGGTGCAAAATGCTGTGGTTGTCTTTGCGCTCCCCGGAGTAGTTCTGGAAGGCGTCGAGGGGAAACCGGAAGTGAAGATCGCTGAGATTCGTGGCTTCACGAGTCCCGGCATGACTTGCTCGGAGCGCGAACTCGGGTTTTCGGACGACAGCGCCGGCCTGATGTTTCTGCCGTCGGACACGCCGTTAGGAGTACCGCTCACTGACATCGTCCCCTGCCATGACTTCATCCTGGAGATTGACAACAAGTCCATCACCCACCGTCCCGATTTGTGGGGCCATCGGGGAATCGCTCGGGAGATTGCCGCCCTGGTAAAACGGCCCATGAAGGACTTTGATGCGACCATAGATGAAGGGTCCGAGGACCCACTGACGGTGCGAGTCGATGACCCCGACCTGTGCCCGCGCTACTGTGCCCAGGCATTCGACAACATTCAAGTAAGTGAGAGTCCTCTCTGGCTGAAGATTTCCCTCTCCCTGGTTGGAGTCAGGCCCATTTCCAACGTTGTGGACATTACCAACTTCGTTATGCTCGACGTGGGCAATCCGCTCCACGCTTTCGATGCCCGCTTCCTGGCCGGCGACACTATCATTGTGAGACGGGCCCAGGAGAATGAGGAGATAACGACCCTCGATGGCGAGGAGCGCAAGCTGCTAGCTTCGGACCTGCTCATAGCCGATGCCGACCGTGGTGTGGCGCTGGCGGGGGTTATGGGCGGAGAGAACAGCGAAATCCGTGACGATACGACGAGAGTCGTGCTGGAAGCAGCGGCCTTCAATGCCTCCGGGATTCGCCGGACATCGTCACGGCTCGGATTACGCACCGAGGCTTCGGCGCGGTTCGAGAAAGCCCTGGACCCACTCTTCCCTTTGCAGGCAACCGCGCTCTTCTCGCAGTTGCTACGGGAGACCAGCCCGCAGGTAACCGTCGCCAGCAAGTTCTACGACGTCGCTGAGCCAGCGCCAGAGCCGACGACTATCCGCATTGCCCCCGCGTTCATTCGCCGCAAGCTAGGTGCTCCGGTGGAAACTTCGATAATGAAGGAGATGTTGACGGGAATCGAGTATGGAGTGGAGGAAGATGGCGATGACTTTGTGGTGACGGTTCCCACCTTCCGGGCCACCAAGGATGTCTCTATCGCCGAGGACATCGTCGAGGAAATCGGGCGGCTCTACGGCTACGACAACATCGTGCCAGCCCCTGTGGTGGCCACGGTCAAGCCGATTCCGCCGCTGCCGTCCAAATTGCTCGCCCGTAAGGCTCGGGAGACAATGGTGGCCTGCGGCTACAACGAAGTAATGACCTACTCCTTCGACTCGGCCAATCTCGCCAACCAGATGGGCTATTCTCTTGAAGGGGCACTCGAACTGGCAAATCTCATCTCCTCGGATATGCCGGTCATGCGGCGCCATCTGCTGCCGAATATGCTGCTTCATGCGCAGAAGAATGGCCAGTTCCGGGACGACTTCCGGCTCTTTGAATATGGCCGAGTTTTCTATCCAGGACCAACCGCCGATGCGATTCCACATCAGGAGCGCCGGATTTGCGCGCTGGCTTACAGTCGTTCAGATGACTCATTCGACCTCTTTCTACGACAGAAGGCCCATGTGGAAGCGGTGGTGTCCGGACTGGGCCGAGGTGACGTTTCGTTTGGCGTTGTCAAAGGCGTTGAAGAGCTCCCGTGGGTGGTGGCAGACAATGGCTGCTCTATCAGTTTTGGCGGAGAGGATATCGGTTTGGTAAGCATGCTCCATCCAGTTGTTCGAGATACGTTGAAGCTGCGAGGAAAGATCGCCTTCTTCGAGATCAATCTTGAGCCCACCTTCAAGGCACCGGAGAGGGTTGTGACTTTCAAGCCCCTACCACGATTCCCGGCCATCCAGAACGATTTGAGCGTGATCGTGGCGGCAGAGGTAACGTATGAGAAGGTAGCTAAAGCAATTGAAGGAGCGGGGGGTAAGCTACTAGACGAATTGGAACTCTTTGCCACCTTCCGAGGTGACCCCATTCCGGCGGGCAAAAAGAGTCTCAGTTTTCATCTCCGTTTTCGCAGTCCCGACCGGACTCTACGTGATGCTGAGGTCGAGCCATTGGTGGAAGCAGTACTGGGAGCATTGAAATCTGAAGTTGACGGCGAAATCAGGACCTAGGATAGAAGATGACCAGCCCAGGAGTGCTCTTCATATCGAAGCCGATGGTGCCGCCGTGGACCGATTCAGGGAAGAATCTGGCCAGGGATATCGCCGCGGCCGGAGAGCGCTACCGCTATCATGTTTTAGGAACCAAAGGTGCTGAGGCTCCCGGGCCCAACTGCATTGTGGAACCGGTCTATTCAGAGAGCGGTGTATACGCTGCTGGTATCAAGCAGAACATTCCGGTATTCAAGCGGCTAATGCGCCCTGACCGGCTTCCACTCTACCACTTCTTCTTCGCACCCAACAAGCGAACCTCGCAGGTGGCACGCAGCGTGCTCTTCTTCAAGCGACGCAGAACCGTGCATACCATTTGCAGCGTGCCCAGAAGCTTCGACAACATTGATTCTCTGCTCTTCTCTGATGTGGTGGTGGCGCTGTCGAAAGATACACAACGTAAGTTGGAGGAGAGGACCGGGCGCAAGGTCCTGCACATACCTCCTTGCGTGCCGGTTGACAGCCCCGTTTCGCCCGAGCGCAAGCAGGCAGCACTGGCAGCGCTGGCGCTGCCCACAGACGACCCGCTCGTACTTTTCGCCGGGGACTTGGAGTTTGGCAACGCTGCCAGCATCTGCGTGGCAGCACTAGACCAAATCCTCACTGGCACAAAGGTCCACTTCATCTTTGCATGCCGGTTGAAGACTGAGTTGGCGAGGAAAGCGGAAGCTGGAATGAAGGCTGAGGTCATGGGCAAGAGTTGGGCTGGGCAGGTCCACTTTCATAACGAAGTTGAAGATATGGAAGCACTGGCGGCAGCCGTGACTCTCAATGTTCTGCCGGCCGACACCCTCTATGCAAAGATGGACATTCCCCTGGTGCTGCTGGAGTCACTCCGGGAAGGGGTGCCGGTGGTGGTGAGTGACCACGGACCATTGTCGGAACTACTGGACCGGGATGTGGGGGCCAGAGTATCCACCGGCGATGCTGGAGAGTTTGCCCAGGCCGTGACCGCATTGTTGAGGGATGAAGAGGCCCTGCGCGCCAAAGGCGAGAGTGGACGCAAGATGGTGCAGGAAGTTTACGCGCCGAAGATCATCGGAGCGGCATATGAACGAATCTACGACGAACTGCTGCAAGAATAGGAAGAGGACCAGATGACCCGCCTCCAGAATGAGAAGTACTACGACAAGTTTTCCACGATGTACGAGCAGGAAAGACACAAGCGATACCATCGCTTTCTCGATGAGAGTGAATTGGCCGCGGCCCGTCCTTACGTCACGGGTGGCAAGGTCCTCGAAGTGGGGTGTGGCACCGGTCTGGTGTTGGACCCCCTCAATCAAATGGCCAGCGAGGCTTACGGTATCGACATCTCACGCGGGATGCTCCGCAAAGCTCTGGCCCGAGGCCTCAAGGCCGCGCAGGCGAGTGCCACTGATCTGCCCTTTGCCGACAATACCTTCGATGCTGTTGTTTCATTTAAGGTACTGGCCCATATCGAGGCGATCCAGCAGACCATGTCCGAGTGCAGCCGAGTGTTGAAGCCCGGTGGTCATCTAGTACTGGAGTTCTACAACAAGCAATCGTTGCGCCACCTGGTCAAAGTGCTCAAGCCGGCACACAAGATTGCCACCGCTACCACCGATGATCAGGTATACACCCGCTACGATTCCCTCGATGATATCAAGGGCTATCTGCCCACCACGGTCTCTATCGAAAAGACGGTGGGCATCCGCTGCCTGGCTCCCACCTACCATTTCTTCAATGCACCACTGCTGGGACCTGTTGTGGACAAGGTTGAGCGGTCAGTTCAGAACACCCCGATTGGTCGGTTGGGCGGTTTCTTGATTGTGGTGGCGCGGAAGTTGTAGGTCTTCTTTCTCTCGCTTACAGGGTTTGATGCAATGTGACCCCGGCCCACCCCTTGCAACTGCCCCAACCCCGATCACCCAATTCCGGCCACAGCCCGACCGGCAGGTCGGGAAACACCCGATTATGCCCCCGCCGTAAGGCGTGGGGGGCCCAGGCGTGAAGAAGATACTGATCTCTATCCCTTCACACCGCCTGAAGTGAGGCCGCCAACCAGATTCTTTTGCAGGGCGAAAAACAGGGCCATGACGGGAATGGAGACGAGGACGGAGGAGGCTGCGAAGAGCTCCCACTGAATGTCTTCGCCAACGTATTGCTGGACCTCTACGGGGAGAGTGTAGGCAAGCGGGTCGGTCATGAAAGTGTAGGCCAGCAGAAACTCATTCCAGGCAGTCATGAAACTGAAGAGTGCAGTGACGGCAATGGCTGGTGCGGCCAGGGGGAGCATGATCCGGGTGAAGATCATGAAGCGCCCCGCGCCGTCAATAACCGCCGACTCCTCAAGGTCCTTGGGGATCGTATCGAAGTAGCCCTTGAGCATCCATACGCAAAAGGGAATGGCGGTGGTGGAGTAGACCAGAATGAGGCCGAGGTTGCGATTGAGCAGGCCGAGCTTTTGCATGATGATGTAGAGAGGAATCATCATCATGACTCCCGGGAACATCTGGGAGACCAGGAAGGAGAGGAGCCCCGCCCGACGCCCAGGGAACTTGAAGCGGGAAAACGCGTAGCCCGCGGTACATGCCAGGACGATGCCCAGGATGGTGGTAGCAACCGCAATGACCGCTGAATTCCAGAGATGATGGCCAAAAATCCAGGCGCCATTCTCGGTGCGGGTTACGACGGTGATGAAATTGTCGAAAGTCGCCTGAGAGGGAAGCAACGAGAGGGTCGAAAGCCCGGTCCGATCACCCGAGAAAGCGAGCTTCAACACGTAAAACACCGGGGTCAAAACCAGCGTGGTGAAGATCACCAGGAAGAGGTGGAGACCGATGGTCGCGGACAGGTTCTTCATGCGCTGGCTCATTCGAAGGCCCCCTCGGTTGCCTGGGTGATCCGATTGGTCACGAGGGTGTACCCCAGCAGGATGAAGAAGATGAGCACGCAGTAAGCCGCCGCCACCCCGTACTGGTTCAACTCGGCGAAGAACCGGTAGGCTTCGGTGATCAAGATATTGGTCTTGTTGTCGGGCTGGCCCCGGGTCACCAGATAGATGATATTGAACATGTTGAAGGTCCAGATGGTCCCCAGAATAATTGCGGGAAAGAGCGCCGGCTTGAGCAGAGGGAGGGTGACATTGCGAAACTTCTGCCAGCGGCTGGCCCCGTCAATATCGGCGGCCTCATACAACTCGTTGGGGATGGACTGCAGGGCCCCCAACGAGACGACCATCATGAAGGGAAATCCAAGCCACGTATTGGTTGCGAGGACGGCGAAGAAATTAGTCCAGAAGGTCGGGCCAAACCAATTGATGGGCGTCATGCCCACAGCCTCCATCATTAAGTTAATGGCCCCGATTTGTGACGTGAACATCCACTTCCAGATGAGCGCAGTCACATAATTTGGAATCGCCCACGGGATGATCAGCAGGACCCGGAACAGTCCCCGAAAACGCACTCGCTTACTATTAAGGATCATGGCCATGAACAGACCCAGTGAAACGTGGAGCACAACATTGGAAACAGTCCACAGGATCGTGAATCCAAGCGTATAGTAGAAGTTCGTCTGCGACGTTGCGCTGGGAAAGAGAATATCGCTGAAGTTCTCCAGCCCCACAAACTCGTAATCCATGTTGAAGAAGCCCAACCCCACGCCCATGATGAAGGGTACCAGCACCAGCACTGTCATGCCGAGCATGGCGGGAGCGACGTAGGCGTAGACTCCGGGCAGTGTCACCAAGCCCCGAATAAGCGATGCCAATCCAGGCAGCATGAAGATGCCCAGCAGCAACGCCAGCGCGACCACGACCACAACGGGAATTGTGCGGTCCCAGGCCAGGTCTGCGGCTGCTTGAGGACCCTCGGCACAGATAACTGCACCGTTGGCCCCAGCCGGATCGGCGGAGGAAACCACCAGTTGATCTGCTGGGGCCTTGAAGATGCGATTCCAGAGCGAATCGAGATGATGCAAACCTTCGGTGTCCTGCCAGGCAACGCGGTTGACGAATCGGGTGGTGACCTCGTTGCGATGTTCGACGAAGTTGGCTGAACGGGACGTCTGGTCGAGGTATGTGGCGGACGTAACGGCTAGGATGGCGAGGAAAGACAAAGAGACAAAGAGAAGTTGTGACGGCCCATTTAGTGCGGGCCCTATCCGCCGAGCTTCGCTCGCCACCTTTCCCACGGGAAAGGCCTCATCGGGTGGACTTGCAGCCACATCCTCAATGGATTCGGGTGGCCTCCCAGATAGTGCTTTCCCGTGGGGAAGCTGGGCGGCCAGAGGCCGGTCTGATGGGGCTCGCGGGAGATGGGCTGGTGCTTTCCCGTGGGGAAGCTGGGCGGCCAGAGGCCGGTCTGATGGGGCTCGCGG
>CAZFVN010000145.1:0-1908 GCA_964522395.1 uncultured Myxococcales bacterium | reverse complement strand
GAGATGGGCCTCCCGACGTTGCACGGCATACAACCCCGCGAGAAAGAGGCCCACGAACACCAGGGCTCCCAAGAGCGCTGGAAGATAGGGTGATTGCGGCTTGGGGGTGGGCAGTAGCTCGACGCCAGCTAGACCGAGATAGCCATCGGCGCCAACGACGGGCCAGGCAGCGACCCGTCGCCCTAGGGCGCCAATCGTCCAGTTTAGATAGCGATGGTCCAGAGTGGCGACGTTGCCGCCTTCACTGAAGTGCTTTTCGAGGCGCGCCGACAGCGTAATGAGCGCTTCCTCTTCATCTTCTGAGCCGTCCTTGCGTCCCAGGTCCACCACCAGACGAGCCGGCTTGGAGATATTGAGGGAGGGGATCTTCTCGCCCTTGCGCACGAAGAATGCGCGGTCGATACGACCGCCGTGACCGAGGCTAGCGGCCTCTCTTTGAAGGGCTTTTAGTGCCTCAGCTTTGCTGCCGTCGGGCACCGCATAGGCCAGTTGCATGGCCCCGGCGAGGGCCTCGTACTGACTTGACTGATAGGCGCGTTGCGAATCGGCGTAGCGGTAAACACCCAGGGCAAAGACAGCAGCCACCAGAGTGATGACCAACGCTGCTACCGCATAGTGTACCCTGCCCACCATCTAGACCCTACTTGTTACCCATGCTTGCTATGTCCCTTTCGATTTTGGCCTGTGCCTCGTCGAGGACTTCCTGAGCCACTCCGTCGCCAAAGATAATCTTGCGCAGAGCATTATCGGCGGTAGACCACACAGCCTGCATTTCTGGGCGAGCGGAGATGATCACCGAGTTGTTGGCCTGCTTGCGGAAAACTTCAAGTGCGGGGTTGGCCTTGGCCGACAACGTTTCATCGTCATAGACGCCGGCATTGGCAACGAGCTGGCCACCGTCAACATAACGAACTGCGGCAGCCTCATCACTTACGAGATAGCGCATCACCTGGAACGCGACCTCTTTGTTCTCTGAACAATCGGAGAGGTAGATTCCATCGGCCCCCAGATAGGGCTTGGCCGGTTGCCCTTCGGCCACGTCAGGCATCGGCGCTACGCCATATTCGATGCCTTCGTCGATTTCCCCCAAGAACCAGGGGCCCTTGAAGACGATGCCCGCCTGGTTGTTGTTGAAGAGGAACTTGGCCATATCCTTGTTGAGGTCAGGGAGCACCTCTTCATTCCGTACCCAGTCCCGCACCATTTCGGCCGATTTGACGAACTGCTCAGAGTTGATGTGCGCTCGACCGGAATCGTCGAGGATGGTTGCACCGAAGCCGTGAGCAAATGGTGCGTGATGGTAGAGCAGCCCAGCCTCATAGAGCAGGCCATAGATACGCTCTTCGCCATCCCCACTGGTAGCCTCTCGGGCTGCGGTGACAAGGCTGCCAACGGTGGTGGGCACATCCTTGATGAGCTTCTTGTTGTAGAACATTGCCCGCGCCTTGAAGGCCAGGGGCAGGCCGTAGAGAGTGCCGTCGTAGGCCAGGGCCTTCACCGTATCGGGGATGAACTTCCCAAGGTTGTCGAAGGAGTCGAACTTCTTGATGTAGCTTGAGAGAGGCACCAGAATGTCGCCTTTGAGGAGCCAGTCGCCCATAGGATTGTGGACATAGACGAAGAGGTCGGGGCCAGTGCCCCTGGGAACCGTTACAACAATCTTGTCCCGGAGGGCCATGAAGGGTACTTCCTGCGGGGCAACGACAATTGTAGGAAACTTCGCGGTGAAGTCAGCGCAGGTCTTTTCAAAGGCCTCTCTCTCCTGACCGCGGTAAGCGTGCCAGAGGACGATGGTGGTTTCTTGGGCCGGGGCGGGTACCGTCAGTGCGAAAGGCTCGGCCTGCGGTCGCTTCGCTTCCGGGGAGCCCCTCGGACTGCGACTATACGTCGGTCCCGAGGCGTGCCCCT
>CAZFVN010000144.1:0-13692 GCA_964522395.1 uncultured Myxococcales bacterium | reverse complement strand
TATCCTTCCCCGCCTGTTTTCCTTGGTCCGTTTTCTCTGGTTATTCTTAACGTGAGGGGTTTACGAACGACAGGGGACGGGGCGTCCTATGGACGCTAACGCCTGCGCACCTGCGCTCCGGTGCGCACGAGCCTGCCACGATCTCTCCATATTCCACAGGGCGCGTTAGAGACGGCCATTTGGAGGGGCCTTCATTACCCCTGAAATCATAGGCAAAACAAGAAATATTGTGCTTAAGCACGTGCTCCTCCCGATATAGAGGTTAGACGCTCACGGTCGGGCCCCGCCTGAGCAGGGAGGAGGAGACAATGCGTATTGCACGAGATTTGCTACTGCCTTCGAGGACCGCATTTCACTACATGTGGCGCTGCATCAACGGCGAGATGTTCATGTTGTCTCGAGAAATGAAGGAGGTATTCCTCGATTGCTTCTTCAAGTTCTTCAAGCGAGCTCGAGGCAAAGTGCTTGTCTACTCATTCTGCGTTATGTCCAACCACTTCCACATGGCTGCTGAGCTGCGGGCCAAGTCTCGATACATGTCGCTCTGGGCAAGATCAGGCAATTCGTCCTTTGCTCAGAAGCTCAATCGTATCCTCAAACGACGGGGCCCCGTTGGCCAGGACCGGCCAAGAACTGTAGTGGCAGAGGATTCCGAGGCGCTCAAGCGCATCATGTTCTACCACGATTGGAATCCGGTTGAGGCCGGCATAGTTCAACACCCATCCGAATACGACTATTCAAGTTACAACTTCTACGCTCACGGGAAGAAGAGCCGCTGGACGAAGCACATCACTCATCCGAGGTGGTACAATGATCTTGGCGATACAGCCGAAGTCCGACAAGCCGAATACCGTCGCCTCTGCGATGCCTACCACAAAGACAAGCACTCCCGTCTGGACGAGGCGGATGCGGACGATGGCTGCGGCATTGGCCGTGAGAAGTTCGTCTCCAATCGTACTCGTCTCATGAAAGCCATGCGCCATCAACAGCGCTACGGGTCATTGCCTCGTCGCCACTTGACGAGAATGGCGACCCGTCTCACAGAGGTTGGATGTTCAGCCGCTTCGCCACAAGCGAACCCTGGGATGCCATTGGCGATGACCGGGAGCCCTGAAACATAGACGCATCTGGAGTGCCCAAGTACGGTGACATCTAGGGACACGTCTGCCCTATACAGCTCAGAGTCCGTGCCGACCTACCGCTCTCCGTGGAGAAAGGTGCCTCACCAGACGTTTGAAGTCGCTCCGCGTAGTCGCGTGCGCGCAGAAATGTAAAAGACACCACTGCTTGACTACCAGCGCCGCATGATCCAATCAACGAGGACCGGCTTGGTGGTCGGAATACTCCGGAATCGCCTGCAATTGCTAGCAATTGCCACGCCCCGTCCCCTGGTTTGGTCTATCTGATTCCGTGGTTCAGTTGCTGGCTACTTTCCGTGGTTGCTGGCTACTTTCCGTGGTTGCTGGCTACTTTCCGTGGCTGGAGAAGGATGGGAACCATGAGCGATGTTGGTCTTCGTTGCTTGGTTGCGATTCGGCGTAGGCCTTTACTTGATGGGCGAAGGCTTCGAGCTTGGTCTCCATTTCTGAGCTGTCCTTGCCGGTGTAGACGAGGGTCAGCATTGGGACATTGTCGTGGTCCTTGCGAATTCGCTCTGTGAGTGAAGCAGAAACAGTACCGAGCATGCAGTGAAAGGAAATCGCGTTGATTATGCCGTGAGCTCCGCGGCGTGCATAGTCGACCATTTTGGCAACATTCAGAATGACAGTTTCGTTGGCGTTGCGGTCGACATATGGTCCCGCCATGGCAAGAACGTCTTTGTAGCCCGGTTCCTCGCCGCGCTCCACCTTGACTCCTAGCTGGTAGCGGACTCTCATGGCCTCCCATTCCTTGCGCATAGAGAGATAGGCCCCGCCGGCCGCCTCTTTGTAGCGCCCCTCATCCATGCCCCATTCTATCTCGCGCCGGAAACCGAATCCGGCGCTATCGGTTAGGAAAGGTGCGGGCCATACTTCCATGCCCAGCTCTTCGAGTCGGTGGAATAGGTTTCGATTGCCGAAGGAGTGAATGCGAGTGTAGATGTCCCCGGCCACGCCCACCAGGGGGCGGCGCCTGGTCATATCGAGATTGAATCGCTTCAGTTCCTTGGCGAACCAGGCGAGGGCATCGCCCGGGCGGTCCACGGCGAGGAAATCAGAGAGCAGTCCGTACGCCCGCTTGAAACGCGCGTCCAGTTCCTGCGGCTGGTCGGTATAGGGACGCATCTGGCAATGCAACTTAGTCAGTAACTCGGTGGCAAGAAGGCCTCGACCCAGGCGCATAAGGCCGGCATGGCCGAGGACGTCGGCGTGCGCGGATGCGTTGGGGTTCAGGAGTTCGACATCTGTCACGCCTCTCCTCTCCAATTCGAGGCGGATGGAGGAGGCATACTCGTGCATCAGGCATGGAGTACTGGTTCCTGGGAAGAAATAGACATCTCCGGGCTTGATGGTCCCGAGGTCCAGGTGCTTCAGCACATCCCCAGCCAACAAGATGTAGGGATGGCATTCCTTGCCTGAACTGACCTCCTCTCCGGCCACAATTGTTGCCTCATCGGGAGGCGGAAGAACGACGGCATCCAGCCCCACTGAACGTAGTGCCCCTTGATAGGCATAGGCGTGGTCGGCGAAATAGGGCAGGACGATTCGGCGGCCCTTGTACTGCTCGCCGACAGTAGGCGTAGGAGCCGGGAAGGTCCGCTCACCGCTGGTCACCTGGACGTGGTGAGTCACCTCGTCTATGAATGCTTCAAGGCGTGTGATCAAGCCGGCTTCACCTCGGTGTTCGTCAAACTCGACAAAGAGCGCGGGCTTGTTGCTCGCAGTCTCTTCGATGTACTTGAAGGCGAACGCGTCGGGACCGCAGCCGAAGTTTGAAATGAGGATTGGATAGAGTCGATCATCATCCAGAATTGAGAGTAGTGCCTGCATTTGGCTACGATTGTAGCGCCACGGGAGAGTCAGCCCCAACTTCTCCAGACTGACGTGGTCAAACGGGAGCATTTGCTGAGGAATTGCCAGGAGTCCCAACTTACGAATGTGGTCTGAGAGGTTCAGATTTTCGAAGGGGTCAGTAATATTGTAGGGCTTGCCGAGGAGCACAAAAGCTTTGTCGAAGTCCCCGGAGAGGACTTCGTGACCCCGTAGTAAGAGCGCGCCCTCATACTCCCGCTGCGCTCTGGTTCCTTCGTCCAGGGCCTCTGTAAGTTGCTCTTCGGTCAGCTCCCAACGTTCGAAGGATGATTTGAGCTGCCGCACAATTCGGTCGGGTGCGGAGGCAAGATGGACGGCCGGTGCGATGACCCGCTCAGAAGCAAGATTGCCGACCATAAACCCGGCCGATTCCTCGAACGGACATAGGTAGCTCGTCTCATCGCCACCATCAGGGATGTCCTGGATGGCGGGCAGAAAGACGAAGTCGATCTCCCCATGATTGTCCAATAGGTTGGCCACATGACCATAGATGAGTTTCACCGGAAGACAGGTCTCGGCTGTCAGATTCTGGATCCCTTTGTCCAGGGTGGCGCTATCGGAGGCACGGTCGAGAACCACTCTAAAGCCGAGGTTTCGCAGGAAGGTGGCCCAAAAGGGGAAGAGATCGTACATCATTGAAGCGCGCGGAATTCCGGCAGTTCCCAGCCAGGCCTTGCCACCGGCGTAGGACTCAAGTCGCTCTTCCACCTCCCTGACGAGATCGGGCTGTTTTGTGGATTCCTGCGGCGCATCCCGAGCGGTGAAGCGTTCGCACACATCTCCGAAGAAGGAAGTTTGCTCCCCTACCCGAATACGTGACACCTGGCAGAGATTAGAGCAGGCTCTACATTCGAAGGTCTCGACCCTTGCGGTCTCTGCTGCGTCGAGACCTCTGAAAACTGTCTGCCGACCGCCCATTTCGTCCCTGGCTGCGACGGCGGCACCGATGGCCCCTGACAGTCGGTTGTACGGGTGGACCGTTACCTTTTTGCCAAGTAGCGCTTCAAAGGCTGCGACCACGGCCCGGTTTGAAGCTACGCCACCCTGGAAGACGACGTTGTCCCCGACCTGACGGCCGGCAACGACTCGCTCGAGGTAGTTCTTGGCGACGCTCAGGGCGAGTCCGGCCAGGATGTCGTTGAGTGGAACGCCCCGCTGTCGAGCGGCAACAACTTCGCTATCCATGAAGACGGTACACTGGCTTCCGAGCGACGCGGGCTCGGTAGCTTTGAGGGCAAGGGATTCAAACTCACCGAGGATCGAGACACCGAGAGCGTCGCCCTGTTCTTCGAGGAACGAGCCGGTCCCGGCCGCGCAGATCTTGTTCATGACAAAATCGGCGATGCGGCCGCGCCGCACAGAGACATACTTGGAATCCTGACCGCCGATTTCGAGGATCGTATCGACTTCCGGGAGAACGTGGCGAGCGCCGAGGAGCTGACAAGTGATCTCATTCTTGACGACATCGGCACCAAGCAGGCTACCGGCCAGGTGTCTTCCTGAACCAGTGCTCCCGACTCCGAGGACGCGAAGATAGCCCTGCGTCCGGTCTCGCATCACTGCGAGCCCTTCTCTTAAGACGCCAACCGGGTCCCCTCTGGTGCGTAGGTAGAGACCGTCGAGCACCGTCCCTTCGGGTGAGATCAAGCAGAAGTCCGTTGACACCGAGCCAACATCCACGCCCAGGTAGGCGTCCACATTACGCGACGGCGAGAGCACTGGCTCAAGTAGCGCAGAGGTTTCTCCGGTGCCCCTGAGCGGAGGTAGAGTCAGGCCTTGTGGCCGACCACGCCCACCGTCCTTCTTGAGCCAGTCGAGAATCTCGTGGGGCGTCGTAGGAGTGCCGCTGGCTCGGGCCTCGAGGGCGACGCCGAGGGCGGCCAGATGGCGGGACTCTTCGATAGCGGGGAGTTGATCATCCCGAAGTTCAAATACTTCCTTGAAGGCGCGATGGAGGCCAGCGTTGAGAGCCCCCCCTCCTGCCAGAACCACGGGCAAGGTCAATTCAGTTCCACGCAGCAGGGTCGCTCTGAAGTTCCGGGCAAGGGCCATGCAGAGACCAAACGTGATCTCATCCATGGGAGTTCCCTTCTGCTGCAGATGAATCATGTCTGACTTGGCAAAGACTGCGCACCGGCCCGCGATGGGTGCTGCGCAGGAAGCTCCCAATGCGGACACAGAAAACTGCTCAATGTCCATTTTGAGCCTTCCGGACTGCTGCTCCAGAAATGCTCCAGAGCCAGCCGCGCATTGGTCGTTCAGGGCGAAGGACTCGAGTTGCCCGTCACTTCCAAGTTCAATCCACTTGGACTGGTGTCCGCCAACTTCGATTATGCCGCGAGCGTCCGGGTAGAGATGTCCTACTGCGCGGGCAGTGGCCACCAGATCGTTTTCGGAGTAACCCGCGTTGAAGGTGGCAAAGCGGCTCTTACCGCCACCCGTGATCCCGAGCGAACCCTCTCCGTCAAGTCCATTGAGTAATTGCTCGAGCAGATTCGTCAAGGCGGAGGAGAGGGAACTGCCGACCGGGACTTCCAATCGTCGCGAGATAGCTCCAGAAGGGTCTAGCAGGACTCCCTTGAGCGCCACAGACCCGAGGTCAATTCCTGCCGAGAATCTAAGATCGGTCGCCATAACTCGCTCCATTCAAAAGCGGCTTTGACATTGCACCAGTCGCAACCACGAAACAGAACTCCTACCATCGGAGGAGAGCGTTGACAATCATTAAGGACGGGGAAGAAGTGAGAATCGGCTGAGACATATCCGTTGAGCCCAACCGAGTCGTTATTGCCGTCAGGATTGGAGAAGGTCTAGCCAATACCCTTGTAGGCGAACCAGAGCCCGACGCATATGATCAGTAACCCGGCCCCTCGTCGGAGCCAGTTGGTGGTCCGAGTTACACCGGCGGATGAGATCAGTCGCTGAGCCGCACCCATTGAAGTTCCAGCCACGAGAATAAGAACACCGTGCCCGAGTCCATAGACGAGGAGTAGTAGACCCCCATACGGCACAGAAGCGCCGGACCCGGCCAGATAGGTCAGAAGTACGACGAGAATGGGAGCCGCGCAGGGAGCGGAGACGAATCCGAACAAGAGACCCAGGAGGAGGGCACCGGCGGCGCCACGGACTCGCGGCTGAAGGCGGACAATGGCTGGGATGGGAATCTCCACAAATCCCAATAGATGAAGCCCCATTGCCAGGCAGACGAGGGCAACCACCCAGTTCCATACGGCGGAGACATCTCCGTACATCTGTCCGGCGAGCGCGGCCAACATCCCGAGGATGACGAAAGTGGTGGAGAGACCGATGACGAAGAGCAGCGAGTAGCCGAAGCTCCGCCATATCCCACCCCTCTCCTGTCCGGCAACAAAGGCCATCATGAGTGGGATCATCGCTAGTACGCATGGGCTGGCAGCGGTGAGAACTCCCCCAAGGAAGACGGCGAGTAGACCTAACCAGGGGCTGGTCTGGATATAGTCACCCGCCTGACTGACGAGAGTCTCAAGCATCGGAGTACCCGCTAGACCGGGTGAGAAGCTCCGCAATGTCGGAAGCCTGCATAACCCGCCCGGAGCAGATTACTTCCCCATCAACTACTAGACTTGGGGTGATCAGTACTCCGCGCTTCACAATCTCAGCAATCGACTCAACTTTCACAACTTCAACGTCGCGGCCTGATTGTTTCACTGCTAGCAGTGCTTCCTCGTAGAGTTGTTGGCACCTGGTGCAGCCCGCCCCGAGAACCTCGATCTTCATGTCGCCTCCCTACCCCCTCCCGCCTACTTAATGACCCGTGCAATTTGTTCTACTGAGAGCTCTCCCTGAAGCATCTCGGAGAGGACTTCCGCCCCATCGAAGAAGTAGAGTCCCGGTGCGACCATGATCGGCTTCAAATCCAGATAGAGCTGGGCATCTTCGGCCTGCGTATCGAGGTGAACTACTTCAACTTTGGGCGGTGCGTCTATGGTGCCCAGCGCGGTCTGAAGACTTTCCCAGGTTGCCTCCTGTCGCTCCCGCGTACAGTCACAGCAGTTCTCCTGATCGACAAAAACGATGGTTGCGATGGCTGGCCTGACGGAGCTATCCACCGGGGGTCTAGACTCCGCAGCGGACTCGCCCGTGGCCTTGGTGGCCGCGCATCCTCCCCAGAGCAGCGTTGCTGCCAACAGAATGAAGCAAACCAACTCGCTCTGTCTTCTTGGATACTTAGAGGGCATGTGTTGAATCTCCTCTTGACCTTATTGCGGAGGGTTCTCGGCGCTCGCTGGTTCCTCTGCGATTGGTACTAGGCACTCTTCTCACCGGGAGCGAAATAGCGTTTCTTGAACCAGAGTGCGACGTGAACCAGGGCGATAAGAGCGGGAACCTCAACAAGTGGCCCGATTACCGCAGCAAAGGCGGCACCATGACTGATGGTGAAGGTGGCTACGGCAACCGCGATGGCCAACTCAAAGTTGTTCGACGAAGCTGTAAATGAGAGTGTCGTGGCTTGCTCATATGTGGCCCCGAATCGCTTGGAAAGCCAGAATGAGACGATGAACATGAGGACGAAATAGATGAGAAGCGGAACGGCAATTCGGACCACATCAAAGGGTAATTCCACGATGGTCTCGCCTTTCAGGGAGAACATGATGACGATGGTGAAGAGAAGCGCAGTCAGGGTGATTGGGCTGATGGCGGGAATGAACTTAGTGTGATACCACTCCTTGCTCTTATAACGCAGCAGCACGAAGCGCGTCAGGATTCCGGCGATGAAGGGGATTCCAAGGTAGATAAAGACGCTTTTTGCTATCTGTCCAATCGTGATGTCGACGATGACGCCTTCGATGCCAAACCAGGTGGGTACTACGGTGATAAAGAGCCACGCGTAGACTGAATAGAAGAAGACTTGGAAAATGGAGTTGAGGGCCACGAGGCCGGCACAATACTCGGAATCGCCTTTGGCTAGATCGTTCCAAACGATAACCATGGCGATGCAGCGAGCCAGCCCGATGAGAATGAGTCCCACCATGTACTCTGGTTTGTCGTGCAGGAAGATAACTGCGAGTGCAAACATCAAGAGGGGACCGATAACCCAGTTTTGCACCAGGGAGAGGGTCAGAACCCGGGTATTGCGGAAGACCGGTCCCAGCTCTTCGTATCGAACCTTTGCCAGAGGTGGGTACATCATGAGGATCAGACCGATGGCAATGGGTATCGAGGTAGTGCCGACGTTGAAGCTGTTGAGGAATGGAACGACCCCGGGAAATAGCCACCCACCCAGGACCCCAGCCCCCATTGCCAGGAAAATCCAACGGGTCAAGTAACGGTCTAGGAAGGAGAGCCCTCTGGCGACTGAAACTTTGTTGGACACTTGAGTCACCTGCCTGCAGTTATCATCGATTGTTACGCCGACTACAGTTTGCTTGTACCCCCGCGAGGGAGTATAAACAAGTCGAATCGCCAGATTATCTGTAGTTGAGCTGAGGACAGTCGGAGGGCGGAAGCCCCTTGAACTTGGAACGGGGGGCACCATATTCCCACTGACGGAACTGAAGCTGGGAGGTGATGCAGTGGGGAGCAGGACAGGCGAAGAGCGGGTGGACGTAGCGTTGGTGGGCGGAGGCATCATGAGCGCCACGCTGGCCGGACTGCTCCGAGAGTTGATGCCGGACGTGACGACGAGTGTCTACGAACGGCTTCACGAGATCGCCTTCGAGAGTACGCAGACAATGAACAACGCTGGCACTGGCCACGCCGGAAACTGCGAACTGAACTACACGCCGTTGCGCAATGACGGCAGCATCGATATCAGCAAGGCCATTGCCATCAATGGCGCGTTCGAAACCTCGCTCCAGTTCTGGTCGCACCTCGTTGAGAAGGGCCGACTACCTGAGGCGAGCGAGTTCATCAATCCCGTTCCGCATTCCTCCCTGGTCTGGGGCGATGACAACCGAGCTTACCTGAGGGCTCGCCACCGCGCCCTCAGTTCCCATCCGATGTTTTCTGAGATGGAGTTCACCGAGGATCGCACCCTTCTGAACGAGTGGATGCCAGTGGTTATGGAGGAACGCGCGTTGGACCAGCGACTCGCAGCAACCCGTGTCATGCGCGGCACTGACGTGGATTTTGGCAGGCTCACTCAGGCGCTCATGTGCGGCTTAGATGGTGCAGACTGTTTTGACCTGCATCTGCGCCACAATGTCAAGTCGATTCATCGTCACTCGGCGGGGGGTTGGTTACTTGAAGTGAAAGACCTCG
This sequence comes from uncultured Myxococcales bacterium, assembly GCA_964522395.1. Classification (GTDB taxonomy): domain Bacteria; phylum Myxococcota_A; class UBA9042; order CAIXZC01; family CAIXZC01; genus CALGBT01. The sequence continues at coordinate 4,441 of CAZFVN010000144.1, read as the reverse complement.
CGACCGGTAATGAACGGTCGGTCCATGCGAAATTCGTCTTTCTGGGGGCAGGCGGTGGCTCCCTGCCCCTGTTGCAGATGTCCGGGATTCCCGAAGGCCTTGGCTACGGTGGGTTCCCCGTGAGTGGCCAATGGCTCGTCTGCTCAAATCCGACGGTGGTCAATCGCCATCAGGCCAAGGTCTACGGAAAGGCGGCGGTGGGCTCCCCCCCTATGTCCTTGCCCCATTTGGATACGCGCTACTGGCGTGGGCAGAAGGCTCTGCTTTTTGGCCCCTTTGCCGGTTTTACCACAAAGTACTTGAAGGAGGGTTCGTATCTAGACCTCTTCAAGTCTTTGCGCCCACACAACCTGGGCCCGATGTTAGCGGTAGCGAGGGACAACTGGGACCTTACCCATTACTTATTTGGTCAGGCGATGCAGTCCGCACACAGCCGTCTGGCTGCGCTAAGAGAGTATATGCCAGGGGCGCTCTCTGAAGATTGGGAGTTTGCAGTTGCCGGGCAAAGAGTTCAAATTATCAAGCGCGACGAGGAGCGAACGGGACGATTGGAATTCGGCACAGAAGTAGTGACGTCCGCAGACGGTTCCCTCGCAGCACTACTGGGGGCATCTCCTGGGGCTTCAACCGCGGTGGAGATTATGCTCGAGCTACTTCAGAAGTGTTTCCCGGAGAGGACCTCGGCGGCTGCCTATCAGTGCGCTCTCAAGGAGGTGATTCCATCTTGTGGCTACGACCTCGCGAGCAATGTGGGCGCTTATCGGAGGGTGCGAGATCGCGTCGACTCGGTCCTTGCGCTTCCGAGCCGAGCAGGCTCCAATCTCAACTTTCCAGGAGTTGTTGCTCCAGCTAGCTAAAAAGCTTCTCCGAAATGTATATCAGCTTCACTTCGGACCAGCTACCTGGCGAACTTCATCGCCGGCTGGCGCACAGGTGGAAACTCCGGCCCCCGCAATCAAGTGCTACTTAGGGAACTTCGTCGCCCGTTGGCGCACAGGTGGAGACTCCGGCCCCCGCAATCACGTGCTACTTAGGGAACTTCGTCGCCCGTTGGCGCACAGGTGGAAACTCCGGCCCCCGTGATTACGTAACCGGTGTTCGAAACTTCTGTGGTCACCTGCCCAGAACCGGGCGTCACTCGCCAAATCCCTGAGGCCGAAGCCATGGACGATTTGAAGAAGATGTAAAACTCTCCACCCCAGTACGCAAAAGCCCACGCCTGGACGTCATTGAACATATTGCTAGGAAGTAGAACAGCCTGCATGAGACCGGCATTCGCCTTGTTGATTTGCGCAATTCTAGGAGGAGACATCTTGGGGAAGAAGCCCCACAACTCACCTGACCGATTGCCCGTAAGCTCCGGCAACCCGTCTCCGGCGGCAAAAGGAGCCACAGTTGAGACAGCGAGGTTCTCGGTCTTCATGCTACCGAGAGTGGCATCACCGAACATCATGTCGAAGAGTCCACCACCAGCCATGAAAAGGGTCTCTTCTTTCGTATCAGCGCCGTCCGTAGAGAATCCCATACCGAAGATCTCGAATCCCTGCTGATTGGGCTGGAAGGCGGTTGCCTGGCAAGAGGCATCTTCGGTGTCCACTTTCCAGAGCGTCCCGTCGCCATAGAGCACCCAGGCGTAGGAGTTTCGGTCCACCGACATGGAATAGGGGGTCTCCCCCCACTGGGCATTGCAATTGAGTACGCCAATGGGGATAAGACTGAGGGTCTCAGGTTCGAAGCGGAGCAACATCTTCGATTCTGTAACGAGGAAGATCTGCTTTCCGGCCTCGGTGCAGGAGTCCGGGTCGGGAACACAGATTCCGTTGGCACAAACTGGCAATTCCAGGGGGCATTGGCCACACTGTCCGCCACAACCGTCACCGCCACAGTTCTTGCCGTTACAGTCGGCCTGACATTCCACCTTACAGAGACCATCCTCGCACAGCGGGGCGGCGATTGGGCACTGCCCGCATACGCCACCGCAACCGTCGTCGCCACATTCCTTGCCTGCGCATTCCTGGCTGCATGGTGCAATACACTTGTTGTCAACGCAGTCGGGGGCCTCTTGCGGGCAGACACCGCAGAGGCTCCCGCACCCGTCGTCACCACATTCATTGTCAGTGCAATCTGGAATGCACTGCACCGTACACTTGTTGTTGACGCAGAGGGGGGCAGCGTCGGGGCAACTGGCACAGAATCCACCACAACCGTCGTCACCGCATTCTTTGTCGGAGCAATCGGGGATACAATCAATCTCGGGTTCCACTAGATCCAGGGGCAAAGCTATCTCTTCCGCCAGTGCAATATCGAGGGGCTGACTGTTCTCCTCCGCCTCGTACGTGAAGTCTGCCGGTGACGTTGCCATATCTGTCGATTGTGTTGCGTCGCTGGAAGGGGGGGTGAAGAACGAAACATCCCCCTCCCCTGTACTGCTATCGCCACCACATCCAGATGCAAGCATCAACGCTCCCACGAGGAGACAGATCCCTCTGAGAATGGTTGCCCGGATTTGGTGACCCGCTCGTTTGTTCTGCATGATGGTCCCCTTTCGAAGTCTATGGTGCCCTGCGCAGCATGGGCGAGGGCGGCCCACAGGATACCATTCCTCCGGCCCCTTTCGTCAAGTTCCCTCTGGGCGTTTAGCCGTAGTAACGGGTCCCTTGCAGAGCGATTGTGCAGTAACTACTGTAAGAACCGGACTTGGGAAGAGACTTAGAAGAGGTGACATTCGACGCCACTGTACGTTGCAAATAGGAGACACCTGATGAACGCTTCAGACCTGTTGGTGAAAGCGCTCGAAAACGAGGGGGTAGAGGTTGTCTACGGTGTTCCCGGAGAGGAGAATCTCGACTTTGTCGAGGCGCTGCGCAAGTCGACAATCGATCTGGTTTTGACGCGACACGAGCAAGGGGCGGCGTTCATGGCCTCCACCTACGGCCGCTTGACCGGCAAACCTGGAGTATGTCTTTCTACCCTCGGTCCAGGTGCGACCAATCTCGTGACCGGGGCTGCCTATGCCCAGTTGGGCGCGTTTCCCATGGTGATGATTACCGGTCAAAAACCGATTCTCTCCAGCAAGCAGGGACAATTTCAGATTGTCGACGTTGTCGAGATGATGAGGCCGCTAACCAAATACACTCGGCAGATAGTGCACGTGAATAGAATCCCGAGCACTGTGAGGGAGGCTTTTCGATTAGCGCAGCAGGAACGGCCTGGGGCGGTCCATCTGGAATTGCCAGAGGATGTGGCAAGGGAGCCGGTGGATAGCTCTACGACTCCGGTGTTCCGCATTGCCCGAACGCGCCGGCCCACATCCGACGAGAAGGTAGTGGGTGAGGCAGCGAGCATGATCCGCGAGGCGAGTCTCCCGCTCTTGATGATTGGTGCGGGGGCCAACCGAAACACGGTTCGCAGGGCATTGAGCGACTTAGTCAGGAAGACGGGCATCTATTTCTTCAGCACTCAGATGGGCAAGGGTGTCGTGGACGAAAACGACCCACGCTGCCTGGGGACTGCTGCGCTATCCGACAATGACTATATCCACTGCGCCATAGACCGCTCAGACCTGGTAATCAATGTGGGTCACGACGTAGTGGAGAAGCCGCCGTTCTTCATGGAGCACAAAGGCAAGACGGTAATCCACGTAAACTACACCCCGGCCACCGTTGACAACGTCTACTTCCCGCAACTGGGTGTTATTGGTGATCTCGCAGACAGCGTCCAACGACTTGGCGACGCGGTCGGTCGCCTGGAAGGTGATTTCGAGTATTTTGGGAGGGTGAAGAGGGACCTAGATGAGCACCTGAAAGAGGGCTCCGACAGCCTCGACTTCCCGGTGAAGCCGCAGCGCTTCGTGGCGGATGTCCGAAGGGTAATGCCGGAGGACGGTGTAATTGCGCTGGACAACGGAATGTACAAGCTCTGGTTTGCTCGGAACTATTCAGCGGCCAGGCCCAACTCGGTTCTGCTGGACAATGCTCTAGCGACCATGGGAGCGGGACTTCCTTCTGCGATCGAGGTGGCGCGCCTCTTCCCAGACAAGAGAGTCATGGCCATTTGTGGCGATGGTGGATTCATGATGAACAGCCAGGAACTTGAAACGGCGATGCGTTTGAAGTTGAACCTCGTTGTGCTGGTGCTAAACGACAATTCCTACGGCATGATCCGCTGGAAGCAGTACGGCATGGGGTATCCCGACTTCGGGCTCGAGTTCGGCAACCCCGATTTCGTCATGTACGCCAATAGTTACGGTGCTCGGGGCCAGCGCGTTGAGAATGCCGCTGATTTCGCGCCGCTGCTCGAACATTGCTTTACCGAGGGTGGTTTACATCTGGTAGAGTTACCGGTGGATTATTCGGAGAACAACCGAGTCCTGATTGATGAACTGCGAGAGAAGGCGCTGGATCGACTCCTGGTTGTCGATGACCAGTATGACGTCCTGCAA
>CAZFVN010000143.1:0-13707 GCA_964522395.1 uncultured Myxococcales bacterium | reverse complement strand
CCCTGGAACCGGCACGGAACTAGCCCGATTCCGGTCGTGAATACAACGTCAAACGTGGCGATACGACAGTACGTCACATCTGGTGCCACGAGATCCCTCAGTCGGGGCTGCGCCCCTCCCGCGGGATGACACATTTCGAAGTACGCCCCTCCCGCGGGATGACACATTTCGAAGTACGCCCCTCCCGCGGGATGACACAAAGTGCGATGGCACGCGGTGCGATGACACCCTCGGGATACCACGCGACCATGCTTCAGGCCTCGTACGTAACCAGCGCCCCCTCAAGATCATCCTTGACCATGTCCACTAGTTCGGCCGGCTCCAGGACGGTTGCCCCTTTGCCCCAGGAGAGGACCCAGCGCTTTACTTCGAAGAGGTGGTTGACGGTGAACCGGAGGATCAGTTCGTCATCGGGAAGGTCCTCGATTTCCATGGTGGGGTGCCACTGGCGCTCCCTGGCGTAGGGGGCCGATTCGGCATCGAATCTAATGGCGACGGGGAATTCGTCTTTGCCGAACATGATGCCGAAATGGGAACCAGAGAATTCTTCGAAATCAAAGTCGGTTGGTGGCGCGAAGTAGCGGTCGAGGACCTCGGCCTCGGTCATTCGTGAGACGGCGAAGGAGCGGATCGATTTCATGTAGTGGCAAAAGCCTATCAGGTACCATTCGGCCCGGAAGCTCACGGCATGGTAGGGGTCAACGGTTCGCTGATAGGACTTCTTCCAGCCGGGATTACGATAGTGAAATTGGAGGGAACGGGTCTGCCTGAGCGATTCAAACGCGGTCTGCCAGATATCATGGTCCATGGTGGGGGCCGCCTCAGCAAAGAATGAGAATCTCCCGTGGAGCCACGACGGGTCTACCGATACGCGGGCGGGCATGGATTTCTCCAGGGTGTCGAAGACGGTGACCAGATTGTCGTAAACGGGGGTGTTTTCGTACTGCCGCAGCACCTTCTCGGCGATGCAGATGGCGAAGAGGTCCGACTGCTTAATGCGGATGGCTGGCAGTTTGAAGTTCTCCTCTGTGTAGTAGTAGCCATGTTTGAGGGGGTCGTATTCAATGGGGGCATTGAGTTCGTCGCGCATATACTCGATGTCACGCTGGATGGTCTTGCGACTGACCTCCCACTCCCCGGCCAGGGAAGAGCAGTTGGGATAGTTGGCCACCTGCGTGCCCTGCCGGAGTTTCTGGTCGATGAAGATGAGTCGCCGATACTGCGGTTTGTTCTTGGCCACAGATTCCTCCTTGGTAGATGTTCCCAAATGCTGCTCGAACGGCTCCGGTCGCTCTGCTTCCGGGAAGCCCCTCGGACTGCGACTCTGCGTCGGTCCCGAGGCGTGTCCCTTCACGCTCCCTCCACCAACCACCGTGTGGGGAGTATCGGAACATCTAATCAGGAACTTATTTCGATCCTTTTTTCAGCATGGGACGCCATATGTCCCACCCCCGAGCATATTATGGGTATGTAGCCAAGATGGCAACCGCTTTTTTGGAGGTACACCATGCGTTGGACAAAAGCCCTTGAGCGCCTCGCCAGAAGCCGTGTCCCATTCTTCCGCAACCCGCCACGGGAGCATCCTCCGGAAACTGATGGCTGGGTGGATATCCCGGTCCAGCCGGAACTTTTTGCCACATTTTCTGAGCCATTGGACACCGTTTGTCCTACCCCCTGGAATATGTTGGGGATGATGATTGCAAATCAATTTCCTGAGTTGGAGGAGAACAATGAGCACGAAAGCACAGAGAAGCGCAGTGCAGCAACCGTCCACTAAGCGTCCCTTCGCGCTGCGGCGCCGGACAACCAATAGTGTCGACTCGGCACGACGCGCACTGGAAAGAGCGGGGATTCTGGTCTCCAACGTCGATACCGAAACCGGCGAAGTACTACTCGGACTGCTCCATGGCGAAGATGCCTGGTGCCGAGTAGGACTTCTGGTTGCCCACGACCACTTCGTCGTTCGTCTGCGGGCCTTCTCTGCGGAAGATGCGTTGGGCTACATTCGCTGGCGCTACGAGGAACTCATCGACGACCGCGTCGACGTGGGACCTCAGCGGGCAGACAACTACGGCCTCACCAGTTGCGACATGGAGCGCCGCATCAGTGGTCTGCGGGAAACTGTAACCTGGATCCGCAGCATGCTCGATGCCGCCCTCGACGGAGGCCTGGAGTTTTCCGCCCGCTACGGCTTCGACTTCTCCCCCGACAGCTCCGACATGGCCTGGAACTTCCAAGCAGCCTGAGGCTGTTCATTCTGCCAGGGTGCTGCGCGACTCTGGCCCACTGCGAACCACCCAGGAAGCCGTAGGGAGCGTGGAGGTGAGTCCTTCGGCTACAGCGCAGTCAGCGCGACGAAGAACTATGCGGTTCGAAGTGGTCGTATGCCAGCGCAAGCGAAAGCCGAAAGGCTGCACCGCAAAGAGAGCGACCGCAGGCCGAAAGGAGCGGGTCAAATAGTTGCAAACGTACGGGGGCGGGACACAATGGTCCTATGGTCGCGCCCGAGAACATGCATTCTATTCAACAGCATCTTTTCAATTCGTCCACGCGTTTTACCCTCGTGCGCCCCCTCGGGCGCGGCGGCATGGGAGCGGTCTTCGAAGCCCGGGACGAGGAACGCAATCGTAACGTCGCCCTCAAGGTCCTGGCCAACTTCGGCCCCAAGCAACTCTACCTCTTCAAACAGGAATTCCGCTCCCTCTCCAACATCCTCCACGCCAATCTGGTGCCACTCCACGAGCTACTTTGCGAAAAGGGCCTCTGGTTCTTCACCATGGACGTCGTCGGTGGTGACACCTTCCTCGACCATGTACGAGGCGAGGTCTTCGAAGATACGGGCGAGCCCACCGAGTTTGACCCGACAATCGTCGAAGACACGGTCATTCCCGATGCGCAGACGGATCCCGCTACCGGCGCTCTGGTCGCACCCCAGGTCGGCCCATCACTTAGTCAACTCGAAAGTGGGGCCGAATCCCGATTGCGCAAGTCACTCGTGGGCCTCACCGAGGGCGTCATGGCCCTCCACGCTGCAGGCAAGCTCCACCGGGACCTGAAGCCATCGAACGTCAAGGTCGAGGATAATGGTCAAGTCGTAATTCTCGATTTCGGTCTGGTCACGGACCTTGATGTCCAGCGGGATGGCGGGCAAATCAGTATTGTCAGCGGCACGGTCCCCTATATGTCCCCGGAGCAGGGGGCGGGGGAATCTCTGACGGAAGCCAGCGACTGGTACGCCCTGGGCGTGATGCTCTATGAGGCCCTTGCCGGGCGACTCCCCTATTCTGGCTCTATTTCAGAAGTGCTGAGAGTCAAGCAGGCCCGCGACGCACTCCCCGTGGAGGAATTCGCCAAGGGGCTTCCCAGAGATTTGACCTCTCTTTGCAACGACCTGTTGAAGCGGGACCCGGTGTTGCGGCCGGACGGTGAAGGGATTCTCCGCCGCCTGGGACACTCCGCAGCCGCGGCCATGGAAAGCAGTTCCAGCTTTGCCTATCGACGGGTCGATAGTCTGGTTGGCCGCGAGCGGCTCCTTGACCAGCTACACGATAGCTTTGTGTCGGCCAGAAGTGGGTCCCCAACTCTCCTCCATGTGCAGGGAAGGTCGGGAATGGGCAAGAGTGCGCTCTTGCAGACCTTCCTGGCCGAACTGGGCGAACAGCGGTCAGCCATCATACTATCCGGTCGCTGCTACGAGCGGGAATCGGTGCCTTACAAGGCCCTGGATCCCGTAGTGGATAGCCTGACTAGAGTGCTGCTCTCCTTCCCCTCAGCCAGGGTAGCCAGCGTCCTGCCGCGCCACGTGCGCGCATTGACCCGCGTCTTCCCGGTGCTGGCCCAGGTGAAGACCCTCGCCAACGCGGTCCGCACCTCCGAGCCGGCCCGCGACCTGCGAGAAATCCGTCGCCGAGCCTTTATCGCTCTGCGAGAACTCCTCGGCCGCCTGTCACAACAGCTTCCCGTAGTCCTCCACATCGATGATATGCAGTGGGGGGACATGGACAGTGCGATGATGCTGGCGGAGTTGGTCCGGCCGCCCGACGCCCCCCCCGTCCTGCTAATTCTCTCCTACCGCTCTGAGAACATGGATGGCAGTCGGGTCCTCGCTGCGCTGGCTACCATCCGCAGTGGGATAGAGCGGCACGAAATTGAAGTTGGCCCTCTCTCTAAGAACGACGCGCGACGACTGGCCCTGCGCCATCTGCAGGAGGGTCCAGAGCGCAATGAACTGGCCACCCATATCGCCCGGGAATCGGGGGGCATTCCGTTCTTCATTGAGGAGCTGGCGCGCCACGTGTCACTGGTTCAATTCGGCACCGAAGCCCTCCCTTCGATGGACGGCTTCACTCGCCACCGGGTCGGACGTCTTTCAGCACCGGCTCGCACGCTGCTGGAGGCTGTAGCAGTTGCCGGTCAGCCGGTATCTCAGACCATTGCGTTCCAAGCCGCGGGACTGACCGAAGCCCCCTTCGAGGCCGTGCATGCGCTGCGCGTTGAACGCCTTGTCCGAACTCATGGGTCGGGAGCCGATGATCAGGTGGAGTGCTTCCACGACCGGATTCGTGAGGCTGTCGGTGAAGGGCTGAAAGCGGACCAGAAGGCCGGCTACCACCTGCGATTGGCAGTGGCTCTTGAGCCCCAGGGAGACGCCGAAGCCGAATCACTCGCCCGCCACTACCGCGAAGCCGGCGAACTCAGGCCCGCGGCGCGTTATGCGCGGGCCGCGGCCGAGCAGGCCACCCGCGCCCTCGCCTTCGACCGAGCTGCAGCGCTCTACCGCTCATCTCTCGAAATGGGAGAATGGGAGCGGTCTGATGCCACGGCAATTCAATTGGACCTGGCGGATGTGCTTTCCAGTGCAGGACGAGGCTCGGAGGCCGCTGATGCCTTCCTGGAGGCCAGCGAGCTGACGACTACCCAGGACGGCTGGCGCTACCAGTTACGCGCTGCGGAACAGCTCTTACAAAGTGGCCATGTAGACCGTGGGCGTATTCACTTCGGGAAGGCTCTAGCCCACCACGGTCTGGCGATGCCCGCCGGCCAGGCCGCCATTCTGGCGCAGTATCTCAAACTTCGAGCTAGAGTCCGATTGCGCGGAACAAAGTTCACCCCCACTCCGGAATCTGAGGTTCCTCGCAAGATACTTGAGCGCATTGATGCCTGTTGGTCGGTGGCCCTGGGCCTCGCCCTCGTGGAGCCGGTGAGGGCGGGTATCTTCCAGTTCCGGGCGCTGCTGCTGGCGCTCAAGTGCGGTGAGCCTCATCGGGTGGCCCGCTGCCTCGCCTTTGAGGCTGGCCACGCAGCGGCTTTCGGAGGCTCAGGCTACCGGCGGTCCAATGAACTGATGGAGCAGGCCGAAGCGGTGGCCCGCACCGTAGATGACCCCGGTGCAATTGCCTTCGTACGAGTCTGCAGCGCCATTTCCTCGTTCCAACAGGGCGATTGGAAGCGCACGCTGGAGCGTGCCGAAGAGGCGGAGAGAATCTGCTTGCGCGAACTCACGGGTGCGTCTTGGACCCTGCACACAGCGAGGGTTTACCAACTGGCGGCCCAGGGATGGCAGGGGCATTTCGGACAGGCCCGGCTGCTCATCCGCGAGCTAGTCTCTGACGCCTACACACGCAACGACCTCCACACCGCCAATCACACTCGGGCCGGATCAATGCTCCATATCGAGCTGATGAACGACGACCCCGTGGCCGCGAAGCGGGACATCGCCGAATGCACTTCAGACCTCTCTCAAGAGGGATTCACCACCCTCCATATGTACGCCTTGAGGTCCCGAATCTGCATCGAGCTCTATCTCGGCAACGGCGGCGAAGCGCTTGCCCTCGCCACCGAGTTGCAGACGCGCTTCCAGAAGGCGATGATCAAGCGAATTGCGCTAATCGGCATCTACAATCTCGAAATGCAGACCAACCCTCGGCTCTGCGCTGCAGGCACCGATATTTCGGCGGCTGAAGCGGCCAAGGTCGCGCTGACAAATGCGGCCACGGTCCGCAAGGTTGGCCTCGCTTGGACCCGCGCCCTGGGCCGCCTCTGGGAATCTGCTGCTGCGGTGCTCCAGGGCAAGCTCGATGAGGCTACCACTCAATATGGGCAAGCGGCCGATATGTTCCATGACGTGGATATGTTGCTCTACGAAAACGCGGCTCGCTACCGGCAAGGGGAGTTGATGGGCGGAACGAAGGGACAGACTCTGATGGACGAAGCTGTGAAGGCTCTTCAGGCGGAAGAAGTTGCCAACCCGGAGGGTGTTATGGGAATGGTCGCACCACGCGTGAAAGCACCCGCCTCCTAACTCCTCAATTCCGGAACATCCACGTAGAAATCGAGACACTCCGGATTCCGCAGCGCATCGCGGTTCTCAATGGGCCGGCCGTGGACCGCGTGGCTCACTGCCAACTCTACCTTCTTGCCGCTGATAGTGTAGGGCACATCTGCGATCTGGACGATGCGGGCAGGCACATGTCGACGGGTAGCTCTGGTTGCAATGGATTTCCGAATTCGGGCCTGAATATCGTCGTTGAGGGTAATGCCCGGATTGAGCTTCACGAAGAGAACGATACGGGTGTCATTGCCCCAATCCTGGCCAATAACAACGGAATCCTCTACCTCCGCAATGGCCTCCACCGCGGGATAAACTTCCGCCGTGCCAATGCGCACTCCGCCGGGGTTCAGCGTTGTATCTGAACGACCAAGAATCACCAACCCCCCGGTTTCCTTACGAATCATGACGAAATCGCCGTGGTGCCACATCCCGGGATAGCGCTCGAAGTAAGCCGCCTTGTAGCGACTGCCGTCATCGTCCCCAACGAAACCGAGTGGCATTGATGGGAAGGCCTGGCGACAGACCAACTCCCCACGTTCATCCCTCACCGGACGACCATCAACGTCAACAGAATCCACGTCCATGCCAAGGGGGCGGCACTGCAATTCGCCAGAGTGAACCGGAAGCACCGGATTGCCCAGCGCCAGGCAGCCATTAAGATCCGTGCCGCCGCTAATGGAGGAGAGTTGGATGTCGGGATGAATCTCTTCGTAGACGTACTCGAAAGCCTCCTCGGGAAGCGGTGAGCCGGTGGAGAGAATCGCTCGCAGTTTTGATAGGTCCGTATCCCGACCCGGCTTGACTCCCTGATGATAGAGGGCCTCGATATACCGTGCCCCAGTGCCAAATACGGTTACGCCTTCCTCTTCCGTCATGCGCCAGAGACCAAGAGCATCGGGGTAGAAAGGAGAGCCGTCGAAGAGAACAATTGCCGCCCCGGCTCCAAGGCTACTGACGAGCCAATTCCACATCATCCATCCGCAGGTAGTGAAGTAGAATACCCGGTCTGAACGCTTGACATCCGTGTGCAGGACCAACTCCTTGAGTTGATGAGTGAGGATTCCCGCAGCACTTTGCACCAGACACTTGGGCAATCCGGTGGTGCCTGACGAATACATAATGTAGAGCGGATGCTCAGCCGGCAGAGGGGTGAATTCCGGTTCCTTCTCTGGACCGACAAATTGCTGCCAGTGGACGGCATTTGGTATGCGGGAGATGTCCGGTTCCTCGGTAATGAAAGGAACAACGACCACATGCTCGACAGAGGGCAAATCGGCGACCATATCCTGCAGTTGGGCGAGACGATCATGTTGCTTGCCGTTGTAAGAGTATCCATCTGCGGCAACCAGCAACTTCGGCTTCGTCTGGCCGAAACGTGAGAGCACCCCATCCCGGCCGAAGTCGGGTGAAGTCGACGTCCAAACTGCGCCGATGCTCGTCGCCGCAAGCATCGCGATCACGGTTTGTGGAATATTGGGCATATAGCCGGCTACCGTGTCTCCCGCTACAATCCCCGCTCGACGCATACCTGCGGCAAGTCCCGCAACTTCCCGACGTAGTTCACGGAAAGTCCAGCGCTCTGGTGCGCGATGCTCGCTACGGCCGATAATGGCAAGCTCATCATCGTCATAGCGAAGGAGATTTTCGGCGAAATTCAGGCGGGCCCCGGGAAACCAACGAGCCCCTGGCATACGAGGGAGGTCATCGACCACTCTTTCGAATCGCTCCTCAGCCTGGATATCCAGATAATCCCAAAGCGTGTCCCAGAAGTCCGGAACATTGTCAACAGACCACTGCCAGAGCTCATTGTAGGTCTGGCAAGAGATGCTGAAACGGGAATTCACCTCGTCCATGAACGCAGTCATATTGCTCTTCGCTGCGCGGTCAGGGCTGGGTGTCCAGAGTAATTTGCTCATTCGTTCACCTTATGCAGAAGGAAGGTCAGCCATTAGCTCTAAGAGCCTCTCCTCGAGGGTCCCGAAGGAGAAGTAACGCTCGCCCAATGCGAAGTTATGCTCAGCAATCGCCTGCCGGGATACTGGGTCTGACAGAATTTGAGCAATCTCCTCAACCGCTGGTGCGGTGAGTTGGTTATCCTCCAACTGCACAGTCTTGAAGCCGAGGGAGGCAATATCTCTTTGGTAGACCGGCTTGTAGTTATTGACGAAGACCGGTCGACGCGCCAGCACCGCCTCCACAAAAGCATTGCCAAAACCTTCGTAGTTGGAAAAGAAGGTACAGGCATCCGCGCGGGCATACGCGTCAGACAAACTATAGCGGCGGTTGCCCGCCTCGGAAGTCGATCTGGCATTCCCGAAATGACGATGTGCGAAGAGGACCTGCTTGCCGAGCTTGAGCTTGCTCACCAGTCGACGCAGCTCTTCGACGTAGGCTCCGCCAGGGTCATCGGTAGGACTTCCGGTAATCACAAGCTTGACCCTCTGATCCTTTAACTCGTGTACAAGTTGCACCGCGGTTTCGATACCTTTGCGGCGAACGATACGCGTCACCTGGCAGAGCAGTACGTCACGTTTATCCAACCGCAAGTCACGACGCAACGTCGAATTGAAATCATCACAGTCGGCGAATGGGGAATCAAAATCCATAACATTGGGAACGACAACGGATTCTACTCCGAAGCGATTCTTCAGTTCGTCTCGAGCAGCCGAATTAATCACCGCGTGACGTACGGTCGGACCGCGTAATGGAAAGGCCTCCGCAACGACATCATTCACAACGCCGTGGGTAGATTCATAGCGCCCAGGCCGCTCCCAGGCAAAATCATGATGATGGGCAACAACCGGAAGACCCATTCGTGCCACCGCCCACTGAAGTCCGATTCCCATTGAAAGGTGGAAGGGAAGCGTTCCTGCGTTCTCTGGTATCAGTAGATCCAATTTGCGGCGATCGGCCCATGACACGATGGCCTCTTCCACAGCCCCTGCATTGCCTTGAAGGGTGGCCATAAACTCACTAGCCGTTGAGTGACCGCCAAAGAAGGCCTGCTTCTGTTCAAACGCACATTCAGGACCGTAAAATGAAAGGGGTGCAAAGAGGTCTTCAGTTGCCGGGTCCGCACCACGCCCCTCATACTCACCGGCCAGCACAAAGACGTCGTGCCCCATTCGCTCCAACACGGCCCGCCATTTTTCAGCTTCCAGGGCAACCCCGTCCACCCCGCCCGTTCGTCCAATGATGATGCCGACGCGCATGTTTCCCCCAATCCACTAAAAAGCAACGATAATACAATCCGCGGGCGGAATCTACCGTATGGCCCGCGCGGTTGCAACCGCAATTGTCAGCCTACATTCTCTATCGTGTCAGGCACCTTCAACGTCCAGCCAGCAATGTAAGCACGATTTCAGGCAAAGCTCTGCCCGCCCTCTACGCGCGGCTACCAGGTGAGTTCAACTGAACCGTGGCCGGTGTTGACCCCTGCTGCGTTTTCCTGATCTAAGCCGTCGTTATATGAACCGCCTCCACCACCACCTCGGATATGGGGCGAAAGGTAGCCGCCGGGGCCACCACCGCTGTAGCCACCGCCACCGCCAGCACCACCGGAGACTGTGCAGCCGCCCTGCCCCCCTCCGCCACCGCCAAAGCCGCCGTCACCATCATAGTTGTGATCACCTCCAAAAGCCCCTCCGGCCCCGCCTTCGAGGGGCCGCTTCGCTGCCGGCGCCAGGGAACAGCCAGATGACGACGTCTTCCCTGGGGAGCCATTTGATTTCCAACCGGCCCCGCCTCCTCCCAGGTAGTCGTATCCCCCCGGGGCCGTGCCGCCGTTGCCGTCTACTCCAGCGCCTCCCACAATACCGTTGCCATTGGTGCCATTATCTTCTATCACACCGTCCAGGCCCGCATTGTCATATCCACCACCACCGCCACCGCCCGCGGCCATAAGCAGGGTGTCACTGCCGTCCACCCAGACAAACGTACCGCCGCCACCACCAGCATTGGCTTTGACGTCCTCTCCCTTGCCGCCGACGATGACCTTCAAGAGCGCCCCGCCAGGCACCGAAACGGTTCCTTTCACGCTGGCTCCCCGGCCGCCCAGGAAGTTATCATCAGTATTGCGACCTCCCTCCGCTCCCGCCATCTGGATGGTCACGCTGGTGACGCATTCGGGTAGCTGGTAGGTGGCCACTTGCCCGATGTAGGAGAAGCTCTGAGACCCCGGGGCGCAGTCGCCACAAACAAACCCTGAGCAGCCCTTGCCCTGGGGACATGTCCCACAAGTGCCGCCACAACCATCATCCCCGCACTCCTTGTTCTCGCAGTCGGGTACACAAGGGCAGTCTACCTCACATCGGCAGAGAATCTGGTCGCCATATTGAGCGGTTCCGTTGCCTGCAAATCCCTGGCTCTGGTTGCCATTTTGATTGACCTTGCAGTTGTCGTTTTGCGGCTCGTATATTGGGTAGCTATGGTTACTCGGGTCCTTGATGAAATGTGAAGCCCCAGGGTGAAGGGAGACGCAATAGTCAATCTGCTCCTGTACGTTGACCCAATTCACCGTTGACCCGCCCAGGCTGTTGCAAACATCAACACAGGTCCAACCGTTGTTTACTCCTATGCCGGCCCACCCGTAGACGATTGGATCACAGTCGGGCAGACACGTACCATCACTGCAAATCCCCCCCTCGCAATCGGCCTCATTATTGCTGTACTGACAACCATCCAGAGCGTCACAACTGTCATCGGTGCATCCGTTGTCATCATCGCAATCCAGCGCCTCCTGACCAGACGCGCAGACACCGCCACCACAGATGTCCCCGAGGGTGCAGACGCTGCCGTCATCACACGCGGCCTGGTTGTCGGTATTGAGGCAACCCAATCCAGCATCACAGGAGTCATCAGTGCAACCGTTATTGTCGTCGCAGTCAGGTTCGCCGACTCCGGAAACGCACTCAGTTGCCGCACACAAATCCCCCAGCGTACATGCGTCACCATCGTCGCAAGGGCTCACATTTGGCACGAACAGACAGCCAACCTCGGCATCGCAATAGTCGTCGGTGCAACCATTGTCGTCCTGGCACAAGAAAGGGCTCCCTCCCTTGCACCAGCCACCAACACAACCATCAGCAACGGTGCAAAGATCACCATCGTCACAAGGGGCCTCATTGGCAACGAATTGGCAGCCACTTTCCCCGTTGCACGAGTCGTCCGTGCAGAGATTCCCATCGTCGCATGCCAACTGCCCTGCAGCTATGCATTCGCCAAGGTGACAATGGTCCCCCGTTGAGCAAACGTCATCATCGTCACAAGGCGCACTATTAAGATTGAAGAGACAACCACCGGCGGGATCACAACTGTCCGTGGTGCAGACGTTATCATCTTCACAAATCAGCCACTCAACGTAGGTGCAGGCTCCAGCCGCGCAAACATCACCAACGGAACAGGCGTTTCCATCGTCACAGACGGCTTCATTGGCAGTATGGACGCAGCCACTTTCGAGCGCGCAGGAGTCATCTGTACACGGGTTATCGTCGTCACAGGAAAGCACTTCCCCACCCTGACAAGTGCCCCCCGAGCAAATGTCCCCGAGGGTGCATAAATCAGCATCCTGGCAAGGGGCCGAGTTGTTCGTGTGGACGCACCCCAGTTCACCATCGCACGAATCGTCAGTGCAGAGATTGTCATCTGCACAATTGGCAGCAACACCGCCTCCGCAAAGGCCTTCGGCACAGTGCTCACCGACGGTGCAGGCATCGCCGTCGTCGCAGGCAACGCCAGCGTGTGCGGCGGCGAAGTCACAGGCTCCCGTCGTCGGCTCACACACAGCCTCCAAGCAGGGAGAATCCGGGCCGTCGGGGTCGGCGCAAAGGACCACACTCTCCTCCACTACCCGACAGGCATATGGCCACTTAGCGAGGTCGCAATAGAGGGTTCCATTGCAAAGATCGCCATCCTCTAACAGCTCGCAGTCAGCGTCCTGCTGGCAGTCGCAAGGAACCGTGACGCCAGCGCACAAGCCGTCCGCACACTGGTCCGCCACCGTGCATGGATTACCATCGTCGCAGGAGGCACTGTTGTCCTCAAATTGGCACCCGCCAAACCCATCGCAGGCGTCGTCCGTGCAAGGGTCGGAATCGTCGCAGAGCACTGGGTTGCCAATACACTCCCCAACTTCACAATGATCCCCAACGGTGCAGGCATCGCCGTCCTTGCACTCGCCGCCTTCCAGTACTTCGTAGTTGCAGCCGACCTCGCCGTCACAGGTGTCGATGGAACACTCATTGCCGTCGTCACAGAGGTTAATGTAGTCCCCGCCAACCTCATCCGGCTCATCGACATCGCCGTCGCAATCGTCATCAACACCGTTGCAGGTCTCGGCCTCAGGAACCGCAGCATCACAGTCACTCAGACCACCTTCCAGGCAAATACGTTTGCCCACGCAAGTACCCCACTCAGTAACAACCTCGCAAGCGGTCCAAAGCGCCAACTCTACCGACTTCTTGGTGCATGGACACTCCCCAGCATCAGCCACGCACTGCAATATGCTGACCCCATCGACGGTGACTGTCGTGAGACACGAAAAACCCCAGGGGCAGTCTTCGTCAAGTTCGCAGTTGCCGCCGCAAAACCCGAGGCCGTCGTCATAGGAGACACACGCATCTTCCTGGCCGCCTGGCGACTGACAGTCGGCGTTGCCTGAGCATGGTTTGCATAGATTCGAATACTCTGAGAGGCAGACGTAAACCGGGTCGGGGCCCGTCCCGCCCAGCAATTTGCAGGCGAAACCCTGAGGGCACTCCTCCTGGCAACTTTGGGAACAGACTCCTTCACCTAAATAGTCCACGCACCAGCCCGACAGGCAATCGCTGTTTTCCGAACATTCATCCAGAAAACACCCCTCGCCCGGCTCACAGCCCACCAATTCAGCAGTGATTTCAAAACCAGCCCCCAGGTCCTCCACCAGTTCCACAACGTCTTTCGACGTCCCGTCCGGCGCCATCAGAGTGACGTCTCCAGCCACATCCACTTCCACATCCGCCCCACTACTCTCGTCCGCAACCTCCGAAATCGAGCTGCTCGTCGAGCAACCCAGAAGAACCAAACCCGATATCGCCAGGAGAATCCAGCCAACCAACTTCTTCATGGTACCGCCTCCATCACATCCTCATCCGACCGACCGACCACAAAAGAGTACACGCCCCACACACGCGCATCAAGAGCATCCAACGGCCAGCGGGAGCGTGGAGGAGACCCTTTTCGACCTGGAACGGAGCGGCAGCGAGTACCAGCAGCGAAAATGGGTGCTCCGCAAGCAAGCGACCAGAAGCTAGCGGCGCAACCACCGGCGGGAGCGTGGAGGGGTACGCCTCGGGACCGACGTAGAGTCGCAGTCCGAGGGGCTCCCCGGAAGCAAAGCG
>CAZFVN010000142.1:0-13862 GCA_964522395.1 uncultured Myxococcales bacterium | reverse complement strand
TGTCGGGATGCGATCGCCCGCCCATTGACCGAGGAACATCTTCGAATCCCATCTGCCCGAGGTAGTGCTCTAGCCCCAGCCGCAGCTCGGCACAGGATTGATACCGCTCATCCGGTTCCCGTCGCAGGCACCGGTCGATAATCGCGCTCAACTCAGTCCCTACTGCCGGATTGACCTGTACCGCCGGCCGATAGTTCACCTCGAGAATCTGCTTCAGTAACGCGTGGGCCGTGGAACCACTGAAGGGAAGCCGTCCCACGCAGAGCAGATAGAGCACCGTCCCCAGGGAGAAGATATCTGCCCGATGGTCAAGCGAACGCCCCTCGATATGCTCGGGAGACATATGCGCTGGCGAGCCTATCATGGTACCCGTGACCGTCATTTGCTGGACATCTTTAATCTGGGCAATGCCGAAGTCCATGAGCTTCAACACCCCATTCTCGGTGATCATCACATTCTCTGGCTTCACGTCCCGGTGAATCACACCGCGGTCGTGGGCATGGCCGAGGGCAGATGCGATATCTCGCACAATCATCGCCCCGACCTCGGGAACCACCAGGTCGTGATCAGCGGCGAAACGTTTGAGAGTGTCTCCTTCGATGAACTCCGTGACGATATAGTTGTCGTCGCTATCGATGCCTGAGTAGTCGTAGATTCGCACAACGTTGCGGTGGTCGAGCCCAGCCACCACCCGCGCTTCACGCTGGAAGCGGACCTTGTTCTGGCTCTTGATGGCGAGGTATGGGTAGAGCACTTTGACCGCGACAGTTCGCTTCATTCGCTGGTCGGTTCCGCGGTAGACCACGGCCATGCCACCTCGACCGACCTCCTCGGCAACCAGGTACCGATCCGCGTATGTTTTGCCCGTGTCGCTCACAGCGCCTCACATTCCTACACCACGGTTTGCAGTGTAACCGCCTCACCCGTGGTCGGGGAACAAAAAAAAGGCCTCTCCTCCTCTAAACGTCCGCGCGATTGACACCGCTCGAGTGGACAAGTACGTTTTGCCTTGTAGATTCAGGAGGATCACGCATGCGTAATTACATGGTTTCACTTGCCTCTCTCCTTCTCATGATGGCTTGTTCTTCCTCAGGCGAGGTCATCACCAGCAAAGGGGATACGACTGACAGTAGGACCGGTTCAGAAGATACCATGGTTCCGGCGGACGTTTCGAACAATCCGGACACAGCCGACTTTTCCAGGTCGCCCGAAGAGGTGGATTCAATGGTGGACGATTCCTTCTCCACTTGCCAGGGCGGCGGATGCACGGGGGATTCGTGCCAGTCCAATCAAGACTGCATCTCTGGCATCTGCACTCGTCATCTCGGCGATTTTGTTTGCAGCGACTTCTGTGTTGAGGAGTGCCCCGATGGATGGGCCTGCAAGCCGTGGGGCGATGGCCCTGATGGTACCTACGCGTGCCAATCTCTCCACAGCCATCTCTGCCTGCCCTGTGCAAACGCCGATGATTGCTCAGAGCCCGGACAGCAAAACGTCTGCGCCGTCTATCCTGAACATGGCACCTTCTGCGGCGCGCTTTGTGAGGCCAACCAAATCTGTCCGGACGGATACGGTTGTCAAGAGGTGCTTAGCACCGAGGGCACGGTCACGAAGCAGTGCATCTCTCTCGACGGAATCTGTCAGTGCACCCAAAACGCCATCGATCTGGCGCTATCTACTCCCTGCGCCATCAAGAACGGTTTTGGTCACTGTAATGGACTGAGAATCTGCACCGAGGATGGTCTCACCGATTGCGACGCGAAAACACCCGCAGAAGATGTTTGCAACGGCCTGGACGACAACTGCGACGGCAAGTCCGACGAGGGTTCGTGCGACGATGGCAACGACTGCACGAATGACTCTTGCGATCCCCTCAAGGGTTGCCAGTACGAGCCACTCACGGGAGGACAGTGCAACGACGGCGATAAGTGTACGACCGGGGATATCTGCAACGAAGGTAGCTGTCTCGGGACCGAAGTCCAATGTAACGACGGTAATCCCTGCACTGATGACCTCTGTGATGAACTCACCGGCTGCACCTTCCCCAACAATAGCGACCCCTGCGATGATGGCGACCCGTGCACGCTGGCTGACCACTGCGAAGAGGCGAGTTGCATTTCCGGACCGGCAATCACCTGCAACGACGGGAACCCTTGCACAGCCGATACATGTGATGCCGACCAGGGCTGCCTCTACGAACCGTTGCAAGGAGCCTGTGATGACAGCAATCCTTGCACAGCCGGTGACCACTGCTCCAACGGGTCCTGCGGTTGGGACACGCTTCTCGATTGCGATGATGGAAACCTCTGTACGGCCGATGCCTGCGACCCCGGCCTTGGTTGCGTCCATGAATCCAACGTTCTACCTTGCGACGACAGTAACCTCTGCACTCTCGGCGATAAGTGCAGCGGAGGAAGCTGCGAGTCCGGCAGTACCCTCAATTGTGACGACGGCAACGCCTGCACCGATGACCTCTGCAATCCCTTGGTGGGCTGCGTCCACACCAACAACTCTGCACCGTGCGACGACCTTGACCCCTGTACCACGACCGACATCTGCTCGAGCGGCTCTTGCGTGGGCACGGGTCTGGTAGATTGCGGTGATGACAATCCGTGCACCGACGATTTCTGTTCGCCCATGGCTGGCTGCTCCCACCTCGCCAATACTGCTCCCTGCGATGACAGCGACCTCTGTACGGTCGGTGACAAGTGCAATGCCAGCCTCTGCGCTGCCGGCGCCGCATTGCCCTGCGAAGACAACAATCCCTGCACGCAGGATCTTTGCGAGCCAGATAGTGGGTGCGCATTTGTTCCCATCAATGCGGCTTGCGATGACGACAACCAATGTACCAGCGACGACCACTGCAGTGAGGGCAAGTGTACCTCCGACCAGGCGGTGGAGTGCGACGACGGCAATCCTTGCACCACTGACGTTTGCCTCCCCGGCGGTGGCTGCACCTTCGTCCCCAACAGCGCCCCTTGCAGCGACGGAGACCTGTGCACTACCGGTGACGTTTGCCAGCTTTCTGAATGTCAGCCAGGGGCCAGTCTAGATTGCGATGACGGCAATCTGTGCACAGCGGATAGCTGCCTTGACGGTGGCTGCATCCACGCGCCCACAAACCTTGAATGTGATGATGGAAACTCTTGCACGGTTGGCGACAAGTGCAGCGATGGGAAGTGCCAGGGACCATTCGCCCTCAACTGCGACGACGACAATCTCTGTACCTCTGACTATTGTGACCCGGGCCAGGGGTGTACCTACGTACTCAACGATTCACCGTGTGACGATGGCAATATCTGCACTCTGGGCGACCACTGCGACGGCGGCGATTGCGTCACCTCAGACACGCTCATCTGCAATGATTCCAATCCTTGCACCGCAGACCTGTGCGACCCCGGCAAAGGCTGCACGTTCACCCCGGTGGATGCTGGTTGCGACGATGGGAACGTCTGCACTGCCGGCGACCATTGCGTAAACGGCCTGTGCACTTTTGCCTCTTTCAATGGTTGTGACGACGACAACGTCTGCACCACTGATTCATGCGACGTGCTCCTGGGCTGCATCCACACAGCTCAAGATGGCCTTTGCGATGACGGCGATGCGTGCACCACAGCCGACTCCTGCGCAGATGGTCTCTGCGTTGGCGGTCCCGCTCCCGATTGCGACGATGCCAAGGAGTGCACGGAGGACAGCTGCGACGCCGATTCCGGTTGCCTCAACGCCCCGGTTCAAAACGGAACGGCATGCGATGACGCGAATGCCTGCACCACGGTAGATGAGTGCACCGAAGGTGCGTGCGTGGGCTCCGGCGCACCGACCTGTGACGACAACGATGCGTGCACCTCAGATAGCTGTGCGGCTGAACAGGGCTGCGTCTACACCCCCATCTCGCCGTGCTGCGGCAACGGCCAGACAGAAGCTGGGGAAAGTTGCGACGACGGCAATACGGTGGGAGGAGATGGCTGCAGCGCAAATTGCCAGAGCGAGAGCCCCTGCCCCAACGACACTGCCTATGTGAACGGATACTGCTGGGTCAAGGCCATTGCCCACCAGGAAAGCCACGGGGCCGCGTGCTCTCGAGTGGGAAAAGCGGCCACTCCCAAGCAGGTTGCTATGACCTGGAATGACACGGTCCTCAAGCAGGTTGCTACTACCTGGGGATTCACCTCGATTGGCGACTTCCAGAATTCAGCCCATGCCATGTGGTGCAACAACGGCGCCAAACATTGCGGCACCCACAACTGGGGTTCCCCCTTCGATAACTACGGCCCCTATGGCGATTCGGCATACTGGCCAGTATATACGTGCAAACCTTAGGGCTTACTTCAATGAAGGGAGTTGCCCCTGCAGCGACACCGGAGCAGGAGCAGGGTAGGGTTAGCGCAAAGTCTCCCAACTGGAACGCCGGGCCTTCAGATGGCCGCTGGCATCGTAGGTAGTGGACTCGGTGAAGCGACGGGTGGGGAATCCTTGCGCATTGGAATCGAGGATCTGCCGCGCGACGAGCTTGCCGGCCCCATCGTAGGTGCGGTTCTCGACACTGGTGGAGAGCAAGTCCTTGTCCGGGTCAGTGGTGCGAGTCTCTAGCTTCATCAGTCGATTCAGTCGCCCATAGGTCCGCTTGACCTCAACCCGAGTAGTAATCTCATCGGCCTCATCGAAGTGCACCCTCAAGATTCTGACCGGACGTTGGTCCACATAGAACCACCGTTCGTAGGTGCGTTGGAGTTGTGAATTGTCGGGGGAGAAGAGAGAGAAATCCTGCACCAAAACCCGACCCCGTTCGTCCCGCTCGGTGACTGCGAAGCGTGTCTTAACCAATTCGTCATCGGCATCAAAATACTCTGTCTGTCGTGTCAATATGGGAGCGTCCGGGTCGTTGCGCCAGACAATCTTCTCCCACCGCTGCATCTCGTCCCAGCCATCGTACCAGGTGCGCTTCCCCTGCCGGCAAATGCCAGGGCGGTCATACTCCCAGGTCGCCTCCATGGATAGATTGACAAGGTCGTTGACGTCGGCCACCACATAGCTGGACTGCACGGTGCGCCCCTGACCATCGTAAACATAGCGGTAGGAGTCGGACCCGGTGAAGTCGCCCTCTCCATCAAAACGCTTAGTCTCCATACCAATCAGGCGTCCGGACAGGTCATACGTCGGAGTGCCCACAGAATTGCTGGTGACGGCAAGCGAGACACGACCTTCGGTGCCAACGGCCCCGGTTTGCGCATAGGCTGCGCCAGTCATCGCGATCAAGAGAACAGGAAACATCAAAAAACGCATGGAACAACCTCCATATACTTCCGATCCAACCAATAGAGCATACGAAATATTCCGCGCGAACGGAAGGGTGTGGTGGCTAGAGGCGCACCTTGACTTCTTCTGAAGCAATGTCGCCCCTACCAAGGCACATGGGTATTGCAAGAGTTCTAAGACTGGAAGGGATCGCCGTACATCGGCTCGAAGATGCTGTCCTCGATGCGGAGCAGCTGATTGTATTTTGCTACTCGCTCGCTCCGGCAAACGGAGCCGGTCTTTATCTGGCCAGCATTTACAGCCACTGCGAGGTCGGCGATAAAAGAATCCTCTGTTTCGCCGCTACGGTGCGAAATAATCGCGTTCATGCCGTTGCGGTGAGCCAGGGCAATTGTATCCAGTGTCTCGCTCAAAGAACCAATCTGGTTGAGCTTGATGAGAATCGAGTTGGCCGCACCCATGGCGATGCCTTTGGCCAGGTATTTGATGTTGGTAACAAAGAGGTCGTCTCCGACAATCTGCACCTTGTCACCAATTCGTCTGGTCAGCGCAACCCATCCTTCCCAGTCATCCTCAGCGAGAGGGTCCTCGATGGAAACGATGGCAGGGAAACGCTCTACCAGATTGGCGTAGAAGTCGACCATCTCGTCAGCCGTGAGCTCGCGCCGCGTACCGGACTGACCGCGGGTCTCTTCGACCGCCATAGTGTAAACACCCTTGTCAGCGTCATATAGCTCCGTCGCCGCTACATCGAGGGCTAGATGGAAGTGGTTACCCACTTCATAGCCAGCGGACCGAATGGCCTCCAACAACAACTCAAGGGCCTGTTCGTTGGACTCCAACGAGGGTGCGAATCCGCCCTCATCACCAACGCCTGTCGAAAGGTTGCGCTCATTGAGCAAAGCCCCCAACTTGTGAAAAACCTCGCTAGTCGCTCGAATCGCTTCCTTAAAAGAGACAAAACCGGCGGGCACCAGCATGAACTCCTGGATATCGAGGTTGTTGTCGGCATGCTCACCACCGTTGATGACGTTCACCAGCGGAACTGGCAGACGATTTGCGGTCTTGCCACCGACATACTCGAAGAGCCCCATGCCCAGGGTCTCGGCCACGGCCTTGGCGGCCGCCAGGGAGACCCCCAGAATCGCGTTGGCCCCAAGCTTAGACTTGTTGTCGGTGCCATCCAACGACAGCAACACCGCATCCAACTCCCGCTGGTCACGAGCATCCATGCCAATGATCTCGGGGGCGATAGAATCATTGACGTTGGCAACTGCATTTGAGACACCTGCCCCCTTAAAACGACTCATGTCACCGTCACGCAATTCCAGCGCTTCCCGGCTCCCGGTAGACTTGCCAGAGGGAACCATCGCCCGGGCCATTACACCCGATGCCAGATAGACCTCCACTTCCACCGTCGGGCTCCCGCGGGAATCCAGAATCTCTCGAGCCACAACATCCATTATTTCCGTCATTTCAATTCCTCCTAGCGGTCTGAAATCTGGGATATGTAATCGGCTTGTCCAGTAGCTACAGCACGGTCGCATTGGCGCAACTGCAAGCACCCGCCTTCTTTCCGTAGACGGGATTCACTTCGAAAAGGGTGAAGAAGTCGTTTTCATTGCTCACCTCCTGCGCTTGCCATTTCTCCACGTCTCGATAGGCATCCTGCGCGGGCGATGCGTTGTCTTTCTGGATCTTACGGGACTGGGAGTTCACTCCGCTGGCCACCGATGACTCGGTATTGGACTTCCGGTTCTCCATGAAGACGAAGAATTTCCGGGGGCAGAGCTTGCGACGCAAGGCACAATCGTCCGGCAACGCCTGCATCACCGGATTGACCTCGGCAAGATAGGGCTGCAGTTGAATATCTTTCTTCTCGAGGGGAAGGAGTTCGTTGTACGAGTAGTAAGTTTCCCCCCGCCAGACAATCAGCCATGAGGTGATATTATAGGGGCAAACTCGCTTCGACGTTCCCTGGAAGTAGTCGTAAAGACCATCCATGCCGAGGTGCTTGATGACCGGTGCATAAGCCTCTTCTTCAACCTCTTCCAGCCGGTCACCGCAGAGGTCGTAGTAATCCTCGAACACATACTTCTGCGACCAGTGCGGTGAGAGGGATGCGAGGTAGACGTTGAGCCCCCATGCAGTCTGCCCCATGCCCAGCAGCAACAGGAGCACCAGCCCGACCCAGCGGGTGGCGGAGAAGTAGAAGAGCGCAAATCCCAACACTCCGATGATGCCCACCACCAATATCCAATTGTCATAGTGGAAGATGGCCTGGTTGAAGGCCCAACGTACGGTATCGGTGGTGTGCGCGTAAAGCTGCGTGTGGTTCCAGTCCACCGCGCACGTACCATCTTCAAGACACTCCTCGTGGGGACCACACTCACTACTGTCTGCACAGGCCGCGGGCGTCTGGTCGGTGGCCGGTGCATCACCGTCCAAAGGCAGGTGCTCCGGCAACCGACGGTCATACTTGTAAGTGAAGAGATTGCGGTATAGTTGCTGCTCCCGGCTCAGATTGTAAGTAACGCCGATGAAGATTCCGATGGCCAACACCGCACCGACACGGGCCACAAACGATGGCTTACGCACATGCTCTGCCAGGACCTTCCCAATGAGAATGGCCATGGGTGGCAATGCCGGGAAGATGTAGTGGTGGAACTTTGTCTTGGCCAATGTGAAGAGCAAGTAGCTGATGAAGAACCAGAGAAAGACAAAGAGCTTGAACTGGTTATCGCGAGTCTTTAGCGATAGCTTGAGACGGGCCAGCAGCAACAGCACGAAGGGTACCAGGGCAACCCACGGATACATGCCAATGCCCAGCCACTTCAAGAAATGCTCGAAGCTACCGGAATCGATCTGGTGGACGCCGGTTCCCAGGCGATTGAAATGGTCATGGACGAAAAAGCGGGTGTAAAAGGCATTGCCATGCTTGACGAACATGGCGACGTACCAGGGGAGCACGACAGTAAGAAAAGCCAGGATCGTGCGCGGAATGGTGAAGACCCGCAGCAACCACCACTGCTTGGTCACAAAGAGATAGGCAAAGACAACGGCGCCGGGTAGAGCGAAGCCGAGCAGGCCCTTGCCAAGGCTGGCGAGTCCCGCCATGGTGGCAAAAATGAGGATGTACCCGGCTCGCAGCGTCTTATCCTTGAACTCCTCGTCCAATTCCCGACGGCGAACGAGACGATAGAGGAGCGGTCCGCTGAACCAGCCCAGGAATCCTAGAGTCATGATGCCATAGATGACTGCGTGGTAGACCCCATTGGCCTTAATGAGAGCCAGCAGCCTGGCCATTGGCGCGAGATTGTCAAAGGTCGCATCGCTCTGTAGGTCCGTGGCAATGACCACGAATTGCGGCACGGTGCTAAGTAGATAGACACCGATGGCAAAGAGCACTTTGGCCGCGAAGCTACGCGTTGAGACGCGCCCCTCCCAGGGTCCGAAGAGCGCCAACAGGCAGAAGACAAACCCCACCGCCATAGGGGCAACATAAATCATGTCAGTCTGGGCCTGCCGAGCCAGGAAGAAGAACTGCGGGCTGGTGGCCATTACCAACCCTCCGATGAGTCCGGTACGTCGACCCCAGATCTTCCCCAACCCATAGAAGGTGAAGAAGGAGGCCAGCAGGCCAAAGAGCGCCATCGGTAAGCGGATGGCCCAATCGTTGAAGCCAATCAGCCGCACCGCCGCCGACTCCATCCAGAAGATCAGAATCGGCTTAGAGTAGAAGTAGTTTCCCTGCCGCGAGTGACTACCAATCTTGGTGCGATAGCCCCACCAGGGGCTGATCCAGTCATAGGATTCGACCATGTTCCGGCTGACTTCGCCGTAATGCGTTTCCCAGGGGTCCCAGAGACCAAAAGCCCCGACATTCGGCAAGAAAAGCAGGGCGAGGAGGAGCAAGACTGCCAGGCGAACAGCCCACTCACGTCGCGGGCGCTCCCAGGGTACCCGCTCGCCAATTGGCAAGGACATGCGTGCTTTCTCTTCCATTTACTCCCTTCTAAAGAACAACATCAGAGAAATTCGGATTCTTCTAACCCGTACGCGAGCAAATTGCAAGGACAATTGGGCAAGAACTCAAGGGGCCTAATTCCCCCTCTAGAGGTCTGCCTGCCCCAGTTTGACAACCCGGCCAACGACCCACCAGAGACTTTCGTCGGGCCAATCAGGATCATTGGTCAGCCACGTTACCACCACTTGATTGCCGGCCATGGCAGCGATGCGCGGGACGCGATTGCGGCGGCCGGGCATCACGCTGAGCACGATCGACTCCTGTTGCATCACACCGTCCATGTCCAGATAGCTCAAAAACACATTGCTTCCGCCACCTTCGGCAGCAGGGAAATCCTCCCAGACCGCAGCCACCCAATCCTCCGTAGCGACAACGTCCACGGGTGCGCGCTGCTCACCAGCCCCGCCCGAAGGAGGTCCAACCACCGTCTTCCAGAGGATTTCGTTGCCCGCTTCCCCAAGCTCCAGGGCGATCAAAATCGGCAGCGGCCCACCATCATCCTCACCTACCACCCAGGCACTGACGAGCAGATGGTTCTCACCGGTTGGCAACGCGGTGGCCTCGCATGGCTCAAGACCAAGCACGTGAGTCTTCCCGTCGAGAATGGGATGAGGACCGAACGAGCCCCCGACGGCGACCAGGACGGTGACAAGACCACCATCATCGGCGGTGCAAATCCCCAATCCTCCCCCCAGCATGGTACTCGCCGAAACACTGGTCTCGGGTAACGTTGTCGTCGCGATCTTGTTCGACGACGGGAGACCAGGCTCGTTGCCGGAATAGGAATCGGCAAGCTGCTTCACCAGGATATCAACGGGGCCCGTGCCGCTCCCCCCAAAGTCATTCCAGACGAGGAACGCTTTGCCGTCGCTGGAGGGAGCAGTGTCAGGAGCGGTTACGGCGGCACCAACCGGGAAACCCGTATCCAGGTTTCTCGCGGTGAGAAAATTCCACGGTATCGGCAAACGGTAAGTCAGATGCTTGGAGGGGCCGGGTATCAACCCGATCCAGGTTATCAAGCCACCAACAGTCTCACCTTCACACGAGGAGAAGCGGAGGGGATAATAACCCGGCGACGAGGCCGCGAAAGTCAGAGGCTGCACCTTCTCAATACCGTCAGGGCCAAAGTGCCTCGCTCTGGAGGAAGCAAGGGAGAGGGGATTCGTCAGGGGCACTCGATAGGCCACGGCGAATCCCTCAGGTGACCACGAGGTCACGTCTTGCAGGACCCGATCCGTATCAGCAAGTTGGAGCGGCCCTCCGCTAACCGCGAACACCGGTTCGACAAGGCAAATACCTCGACGGCATGTTGCATCCGGAGAACATGCTTTCGCATATGTTTCGGTCCCCTCTATGTCGCACCAGAGGCCCCCCCCCTCGGGGCCATCACAGAGCCAGCTATCAGGCAAGCAGGAGTAACACTCACCTGCAAGACAGTACTCATCAGCGGGGCACGCCGGCTCATCCTCGCAGGACCATCCGCCCTGCTTCTGGCAAACGCATTTGGGGCCATGCGGAGCGCAGGTTGGCGAGCCGCTGGAAACCAGCTCACACGCTCCCGTGCTCAGGTTCAGGAAAGGGCACTTGTGGAACGCGCCGCAGGCCATGGCAACCGGGTCATCAGCCAGAACATCTAAGCACTCGTTGACGGAGATGCAATTGAAGTTCTGATCGCATGTTTCACATTCGCCCGAAACCACCTCGTCAATCTTACCGTCACAATCATTGTCGAGATTGTCGAGCAGCTCATCGGAACCGATATCCAGGGGCACACATTTGGGCAACTTGCCGTCGACACATCCCGACATCGTCACGGCGCAAACGCCCTTGCCGCATGTGATGGGGGCCATCTCTTCATCGGCAGCTCCATCACAATCGTTGTCCAAGCCGTCGCATATCTCTGCCACCGGCTCTTTCGGCACACACTCAACCAGCTTTCCCGCGACGCAATTCTTGGTGATCGTCTCACACTCACCGATGCCGCAGGATGTTTGCCCAAAGGCCTCGTCGACAGCGAAATCGCAGTCATTGTCCAAACCGTCACAGGTGGTCTCAACCCCGGGCTCCCATTCTGCCACCGTTCCAAAATCACACTCGAACACACCGTCTACGCACACTCTTTGCGCCGGTGCCCCATTACAGACACCAGGGTAGGTGGTGCACTCCCCCGAGGGGTCGCCTTCCATTGCAATCCCTTCGTCTACGGCCCCATCACAATCATTGTCCAGACCGTCACAAAGGTCCGTATCACCCTCTTCGACAAGGCTATAGTCGTCGCCCTCGACGACGCATTCAACGCTCCATTCCACGCCGTCCGAGATACAGACGCTACTGAGGTTGTTCCACTGGCAAACCCCTATGTTCAGGATATCCGCGCAGGCTTCTTCGACCTGCTCCCACTGCCCCTCCACCTCTTCATCCACCGACCCATCGCAGTCATTGTCAATGCCGTCGCAAAGTTCAACCGGGAGACCGATCGCCTGGTAGTTGCATTCTCCAGTCTCGGGTGAGCAGATGCCTTTGCAAAGCTCCTCCTCATAGTCGCAAATGACGGGAGTCCCCTTGCAAGTTCCCTGCACACACGTGTCCTCCAGCGTGCATTTGCTGCCGTCGTCACATGAAGAGGCGAGAAGCTCGTGGCTACACCCCGCACCATCGATGCAGATGTCCAATGTACACTGATTCCCGTCGTTGCAGGATGATGGCTCATCTGCGATGCACAACATACCGACACAGGTCCCTGCTGCTCCACAGGTATCGGACCAGCAGTTCTGCCCGCCCTGGGTCACATGAATACATCGCTTACCGGCCGGTTCGCTCGCCTTGCAGATATCCACTGTGCACTCAATTTCATCGTCACACAGGGCATCAGCCAGACATATACCACCGCAGCCGTCGGCCACTCCACACTCAGGACAATTCGGTTGGCAGCTCGAATCAGTTTCCCCAGAGCCCTCCCCGTCCTCCGGCAGCCTCATCGCTTCTTCCCAGTCGGCCGGAGGTAACTTGACCTCTGTCCCATCCTCCGGCAATCCGTCACCATCCGCGAGCCCGCCATCCTCTAGCCCGCTAGTCTGGCCGTCAACTTCCTGCGTAGGCGCAAGGGGCACATCTTCTTGGGGTCCCATTGGGTCCACCGGGATCCGCCCGGAGCAAGCAGTCAGAGCGAGCAGAGTGAGCACCGATGGCAGCGAGGTACTGGAGAAGAGAGATGATCGCATGCTCATAGCTCAGGCTCCATGGGCACCGTGGGAACAGTGAAAAACATGCCAAGATCCGTTTGGTCATAGGGGGAATCTACCTGCGCGTGTTGCCAGGTGATCAGGAATGTCGCTTCATCGAGGGCCGCAACGCTGTGCGAAAACTCAGCGTATTCCGGGTCTTCTTTCACCGTGAAGGGGTCCACGGCAACGATCTTGCTCGCGAGATCCAGACCTGCCGCCATGAGCCGGCGGGGCGCTTCACTGGAGTCATCAGTTTCGGTCCAGAGCAGGGTCGCAATCCCTGCCTGGCTGACCGCAATCTTCGTCTCCTCAAGGGTCCATCCCTCTTCGAGCTCATAGTCCACCGCCCACTCCGCATCCTCGAGAATCTCGCCGCCATGAGTGAGACGCGCAATCGAAAATCTCTTCTCACCCCCGTCCGGGAGGTGGTGCCAGCAAGCAACGGCCAAGGAGAAGGGGAGATTTGACTCGGGTAACGCGGCGAGCGCCGGCTCGGTACACCTTCCCCCCAACTTCTCGTAGGGTAGGGGGAGCATCTTGACGTCACCGGGGGCAGTTAGGAACGCAAGATATGAACTAGATGGGTCGGTCACCGACCCAGCCGGATCCGTTCCTTGCCAAAGCAGCGCGTAGGGGCCGGTCGGGGTGGCCTCGATATGAGCCTCAAGGGAATCGACGGAGTAGCCGATTACAGCTTCAGGAGAGAGAGGTTCACCCGATCGCGTGAACCAGCGGAAGATAACCTCCCGCGGACTGACTCCGTCGTCGCTCCCAGCCGTCCAGGATGCGACCATAGAATTCTGATCGCTCGATGCAACTCGCAAGCTACCACCGGCGCGATGCGAACGGGGCGAGATGGGAAAGGGCGACCCAATCGGCAAGAGATTCGGGCCAAGTCGCAGGGCTACGAGATAGAACGGTTTGTTAGTACCGAGGCCAGGATAAGCAGGGTCTCTGTACCTCCCAGTCCACACATACTCCAGAGGATCTCTTCCCAGTTGTTTCAGCGGGCCAGTGAGAAAGAGAGGTTCAGGGTTTGGCCAACTGGCAACGGCAACCGAATCCTCCGCGGTCCAACTGCTGTCATGCACTCTGACCGCCAGGGACGTCCCGTCAGGGGACGAGCACCGTGTGTAAGTCGAGTAGACTCCATCGAAGGCGTCGAGGACGCGATGGGTGATGCAAGCTGACAAACTGGTTCCGGAGACGATTGACTCTGTCTCGAATTCCCCCGCCGGTACGCAGTGCCCCGGTCCTGCACAAACTTCCCCCGCAATGCAACCATCCGGCTCCTCCTCCCAGCCGAGTCCAGTACTCCAACCGGTATCATCCTCCAGGCAGGTTCGTACCAATCC
>CAZFVN010000141.1:0-13902 GCA_964522395.1 uncultured Myxococcales bacterium | reverse complement strand
GGTTCTGGCTACGTCGCTAGAGCCATCTGGTCAGCGAGTTGTGGGCTGCGCTCCGTGATTCCACTGCTGTCGTGCTTGGCCACAGCGGTACCCACGGCGGCTGCGTAGCGAGCTGTGGGCCGTTTGGCACCACCCCTACCTAGAATGACAGCTTCAATACCGCGTAACCCAACGCAGGAGAGAGCCCGTACTCCGAGGTTGACAAATGCTCTCCCGTGATCGTCGGTTTCTCACCTACCGGGACAAGCGCGCCGGCACTGAATCTCCCGTTGGCGACCACCGACCACTGAAGACCGGCGATGACGAAAGCTGACGGGTCCTGCAGGTTGCCGATGGCCGAGAGCGTCAGGTTGATGAGCGGGGTTATCTCCTGAGTAAGGGCAATGCCCGCATAATAACGTCCGAAATTGAAGGTCTCGCCGCGTGCAATACGCTCCGCCGCTGGAGTGGAGGGGTCGGTCTCAAGAGTTTCCAGGAAGGTCCCGTAGTCAGCCGGATCACCGACACCAAACCCATTGTAGAAGAGCTCCCCCGCCAGAGTCAGGCCCATGGGGAAATGGTAATCGGCGCCAACTACACCCTCGACATCCCAATCTTCAGTTTCCGGGAGGTAATTCAGCGCCGCCTCGCCTCTAAAACCAACATCGCCAAGTTCGCCCGTGAATTCCAGTCCTAACATGTAGTTGGCATCGTTGGTGAACTGAAAGCGGGCCGCGCTAATGGCTAGATCGTAGCGGCCGATGGTGGTGCGGAATCGGGCCCCCCCGTGGACCCATAATTCGCGATCTGTCTCTTCGTGACGTTCGAATGTCGCCACCACATCGAGGCTGGTGCTGGGGCCAAAGTAGACCTCTGCCCGCAGCGCATCCACGCCGCGTTTCACGTCGGCGTCAATGTCCATTGGCGAAAATGGACTGAAGCGGTCAGTGGGCTTCCAAAACCAGGCGCTGCCCCACGAAATGGCTTGTCGGCCGATGCGAATGTCCGCCGCGCCGATGGGGAAAGAAACCGCCAGCCGATCAATGTTGTTTACCAGTGTAAGTCCGTCGCCATCGATGTTGTCGACGTCGTAGAGACGAGGGCGGTCCGCCTGAGTCGTACCGAAGCCTACACCCGCGGAATTGCCGCCGAGGCCCGCAGTGACCGCCCGGAAAGTGAACTCGTGCTCCACGTTCAAGCGGGCCTCACCAAAGTAGAGGTCCGATGCCAGCCGGACAATTCCCGCGTTCATTGCCGCTGAATTCGTCGGATAGAGGAGGGGAATGTCGATGTTGCGAAAGTGCATCCCCAGATTCTGGGACTTGAGATAGCCCCAGCCTTCCCAGGCCACTTCGCCATCCTCGCTCACCCACAACTCCCTGGCCCGGGTTGGGCCCCAGGCCAGGGTAGCTGTGAGTACCAGGAAGACTCCCAGGAGGAGGGGGGTTCTTGTTAGGCGGTTCATATTCGGGCCTCGCTTATCCAAGCTCGCCGTTTTGCCTTACGTCTGACTCAATCATCCCGTCCTTCAAGCGAATCAGGCGACGGGCGGCGTTCATCACCATCGGATCGTGAGTTGAGAAGAGGAAGGTGGTTTGCTTCTCCTCATTGAGCTTCTTCATCAGTTCGAGCAATGCCGCACCAGTCTCTGAGTCAACGTTGGCGGTAGGTTCATCGGCCAGGACAACAACCGGGTCGCAAACCAGCGACCGGGCAATGGCCACTCGCTGTTGCTGGCCGCCACTCATCTGCATGGGCCGGCGGTGCATCATCGCTTCCAGGCCTACCGCCCCCAGCAAATCCTCGACCTTCTGCTTGCGTTCGCTAGCACCTACACCCTTCAGGATCAGTGGGTACTCAACGTTTTCGTAGGAGGTGAGGACGGGAATCAAGTTGTAGGCCTGGAAGACGAATCCGATCTTGTCCAGGCGGAGCAGCGAAAGTGCTTTTCGTTTCATGCCCGAGAGGGCCTCTCCACCAATGAGCACTTCCCCGCTCGTCGGGGTGTCCAGACCACCGAGGAGGTTGAAGAGAGTTGTCTTTCCCGACCCCGAGGGCCCGGCTACCGCGGCAAACTCCCCCAACTCGACACGCAGGTCCACTCCTCGCAGCGCGTTGACTTTCACGTCCCCCGTTTCAAAGACCCTGGTGACTTGCTTCGTCTCTACTATTATGTTGCTCATGGCATCCCCTTCTGGTTCAGCAAATAGATCCCTTTTAGTTTGTCGTGCCACCCTGCTTGATGGCATCAATTGCCTTCATGCGGGCAACTTTGAGTGACGGCCAGAGGGCGCAGACGATGGTGCCCACAAAGACGACCATCGTCGGCTCTACGAAGACCTTGGCGTTGACGGCGCCCCGATAAATGTTGTCGATGAAGGCACCGGCGAACTCAAAGCCCTCCATGAATCCGCTCAAGTCAATCCCCTTGGTGGAAATGTACGCCACCGAAAGGGCCCCGATGGCGATTCCGATGACTGACGATAGCCCCGCTATGTAAAGCGCCTCCAACATCACTCCGCCAAAGAGTCGGCCCGGCCTGGTGCCCAGCGCGAGCTGCACGCCAAACTCCCGCTTGCGCTCGAAGACCACCATGTACATGGTCGTGAGAATCCCAGCCGACAAGACGATCATCATCATCATGTAGAGGACTCCACTCCACGCTCCAGACATATCGATCATCTGCTTGATTTCGGGCATCACGTCAAACCAGGGCTGGACTACTACGGCCCCCTCGGCAATGCCTGCTTCCTTGAGTCTGGCCTGGATTGCCCCAGCCAGGACGTCGAGATTCTGGGTGTCGTTGGCCATGATGGTCACTTCGTGAATGACGTCCCCCGACCCGGTAACCTCCTGCATGTCCTTGAGCGCCACCATGGCGACGCCCTTGTCAAAGGCGTCGGTTCCTGTGCCGAGGATCCCGGTGACGTAGAAGGCGGCGGCAGTTGTGGCCCCCTGGAAGCCGGCGCAGTCGACTCGAACCTTCGAACCCAGCTCCACCTTCAGTTGCTCCGCGAGCTTCCGGCCGATCAAGATTCCCTTGCGACCTTTCACACGGACCGGAGCGTCCTCGGCCAGACTCTCTGGCGGGGGAACCACAAATCCCCCCGCTACCACCTTCTCTGCCAGAGCGCTGAAGGCACGCTCCCGCTCGGGGTCAACGGCAATGACTTTTACTACCCGAACAGTGCTCGACATGCTGGAGCGAATGGATCCGGAGAAGAGCATACGGGCACTGATTGCCGAGACCCCGTCTACCTCGGCGACGGCGGATGTGATTCTTGAGCCATCTTCCATGAAGAGGTTGGTGGACTTCTTTTCCAGGTACTCCGGCTGATGGAGCTGAATATGGCCGATGCTGGAGCGGGCAATCTGATCCATCATCATCTCCATCATCCCTTCCATGAAGGAAACCATGGTTATGAGGACCGCCAGGCCCAGGCTGATGGCCGCGATGGTGAGCGTCGTGCGTCGCTGGTTGCGCCAGAGATTTCGCCACGCCATTTTGATTATCATAGTTTCACCTCACACAAACCGCAGGGCGTCTACGGGACGCAGCTTGCGAACCTTCCACGCGGGGTAGAGTGCTCCCGCCACCGAAAAGAAGACCACTGTGCCAACTGCGAAGAAGAAGCCGTACACGGTTGGAACCGTGGGGTATTTCGTTTCGATGATTACGCCGGTTGTTTCGATGGTTCCCATGCCGAAATCGATGGGGTGAGTATGGAAGTAGAAGTTGGCCGCCTCACCAATGGCAGCACCAATCAGTGAGAAGGTAAGTGCCAGCATTGCGATTTCCACCACCAGGCCGACGACGATTCGACGGTGGCTCTCGCCCACCGCCAACCGCACCCCATACTCTCGGGTGCGTTCCATTACCGACATGGTGACGATGTTGGCCAGTATGACTCCAATAATGGCGATGAGCAGCCCCAGCATTACGAGCATGGAGCCCTGGTCTATTTTGACGAAAATGTCCAATTCGGGGGAGAGCTCTGCCCACCCCAGGGCCACGGTGTCCGGCGCCTTGGAGATAAGGGTCTCGTTTATCCTGGCGGCGATGTCGCCCGCGTCATCGGGGTTGTCAACTGCCAGCACTACAAAGGAAGCAGCACCGGTCAGTTCAAGTCCAACCGACAGCTTCTGGTAATAAGTGATGGCGAAGGTCCGGTTGATGTCCGTGCTGCCAGTCTTGACCAGCCCCACAATCCGGTAGAGGGAGGCAAAGGGCCGCCCTTGAGAGGTGCCTGTTGTGAGCGCTACGCGGTCGCCCACATCTACATCAAGCACCCTGGCGAGGGTTGAGCCTAAGACGATCTCGCCTCGATGGGGGGAGTTGGCGGTGGGGTCCTCATCGAGGAGGAATCGGGCAGCGTGGCAGTAATCGGCGAACCGTTCAGCGCAGTCTTCCTCGTAGCAATACTCGTCGTCGGGGGCGCACCGTCCGGCACAGGTCCTTCTTCCGGTTGCCAGGCACTGCTCTCCCGAGAACTCAGTCGTTGTCTGTGAACAAAACTCCTCGCAGTCCTCTGCCGACTGGTAGATTTCAGCCAGCGATGCTTTGCATCCCCTCACGCAGCGGGCATGAGGGTCGTCATCGACAAGGGCCTCGGCAAGGGTGCTGACATCTCTTTCCTGATCTGGCTTGACACCCACCAGCAAGGCCCCCTCGGAGATCATCTGACGGTAGGCCTCCAGGTCGTCTTCGTCCGGCGGGTCAGGGCGCTTCTTGCTGATCAGTCCGCCACTGACCAGGCGGGGGGCCCATCCCACAACGCGCTCTGCCGAGGGCAGCACTTCCGCCAGTTTCACCAGGTCTTCGGGCGGAATCTGATGCTCCAGGTCCGGTTCCTCGAGATAGCCGACGCGCTGAATCTGTGCATGACCCAGGAAGGAGTCAGTCGCGCTCCGAATCATCAGGTCGTGGGCACCGGTGCCCAGCCCCACAAAGAGGATCATGATGCTCACCGCGAAAATCATCACAAAGCCAACCAGCAATGTCCGCCTGCGGTTACGCCAAAGGTCGCGCCAGCAGAGTCCTAGAAAGTGCCACATCGCGACCTCCTAGCGACCGCGCTTGAGCGATCGAATGGTGAACGTCTTCTTCGGAAGGGTCTCCTTGAACTCCATGGAGATAACCCGCATTTCGGTGTAGCGGTCTTTGTCCTGACGATTCTCCATGCGCCACTTGTAGGGGTAGGGTTTTCCATTCTTCGTCTCGCGGTAGTCATCAAAATACATGATTCGGGCGAGACTTCTCTTCTCATCGTAGTACTCCTGGCGCAGGGGCCTGAAGTCATCCCGGGCTACCTCCACAATCAGTTTCTCCCAAACTACGGGGCTGTTGGGCTTCGGCCGCAGGGTCACTCGCCAGCTATCAACCCCTTTGTAGGTGGTCCCCGCCCCCGGCTCGATGGTGTAGTCGAGTTTGATACTGGAGCTACGGGAGATGTCGTCGTTAGTGAAGTCACTGCCCATCCAGGAATCGAGCATCAGCGACGGAGGAATCTTCTGGACCTGATCGATCTTGGGATTGTAGCTCCAAAGGTCCTTGCCCAGCTTCAAGGAGCCCATACCGGCATCTTCGGCGGGAGCGGTAAGTCTCACCAGGCTCTTGTCAGGATAGAGCTCCCAGAACTTCATGCGCATGGTGCGGTCCCACCGCTTGATGTACATCTCCATCTCACCGACGGAAGCTTTGCCGCGCATTCGCTCTTCCATGTCGTCGATTATCTTTTCCGCCTCTTCCGCGCTGAGCTGTAGTGCCGCCGGCTCAGTTGGTTCCGCCTGGGCCGGTACTATTGCCAACCAGATGAACGCCAGGAATCCAGTCACTGCCACTATCCGTTTCATCGCCTACCTCCTCGGCTTGCGGTTCACTCTGTTTCCTTGTAATTGATCATGTTCCAGCCGTTTCCTTCTGTGTCTTCCCCCGGTTCCAGAATCCGCTTGAAGAGCCCGATGGAAAACGCGTGTGCACCCTCCATGTCCAGGTCTTCCAGTACGTCTATCTGCTGGACCAGCCACATGTCTGCAGCCTCCAGGGCACCGAAGATCAGGGCCACCAGGAGACCGGTCGGAAGATCGGTCCGAACGGCCCCGACACCCTGCCCAACAGTCACCAGCTCCTCGACCCACCCCATCACCTCGCCAAACAATTCGTGGGCGGGCACCTGCAACTCACCATTGAGCATCGATTTCAACATGGACATGCCCAGATGAATGAACTCCGGGTGCTTCATTTTGACCTGGGCAGCGTGGGAGAAGAGGTCCGATAGTGCCGCCCAG
This sequence comes from uncultured Myxococcales bacterium, assembly GCA_964522395.1. Taxonomy (GTDB): domain Bacteria; phylum Myxococcota_A; class UBA9042; order CAIXZC01; family CAIXZC01; genus CALGBT01. The sequence continues at coordinate 7,635 of CAZFVN010000141.1, read as the reverse complement.
TACTCTGCCGGTGATGAGACCTCGGGTAGCTCACCGAGCTCAGCCAGAATCTGCCCCTGATAAGTTCTCAGCACGGTCAGGTAGAGGTCCTTCTTGTCATCGAAGTAATAGTACATGGCGCCCTTGCTGAAACCGGCGTTTTCGATGATTCGGTTGAAGGATGCTTGCTGAAACCCGTGCTCCGCAAATTCATGCGAGGCCGCATCGAGGATTGCCCTCTGCTTCTCAGGCTCAAGTCGTTCAAAACGGGGTCTGGGCATTCTCTGCCTCCTGGTTACGCAACTTGGGAAGTCGGTTCGACTGCCGGTTAGACCAGTTTCTTCAACTTGCTGGTTCAACCTGCCAGTTCGACTACGTGGTCTAAGAATATGCAGCAGGCGTTTCCTGTCAAGTAGAAAAGTGACAATGGTGAGTAGCGTGAGAATGTGAAACTCCGCCAGCGGTGGCAACTGGGTTGGGCGGGCCCTGATCTGACCGTCTGGTCTCTGTCGCCCGGCTGGCGGGGATGACTACCTTCCCCTTGAAGGATTCAGCCGTAAAGCGCACTATGTGCCGCAGTGACATCTACTTTGAGAGGTGAGTTGTGTCCCACGCTGCACAAGCCATTGCCGCATACCACCAGGCCATTGAGGCCGACCGCGAGCGCGCCGCCTACTGGATGCAGTGGCTGTTGGCCCGTGAGTCCGAGCGTAATCTACAGTATGGCGGTAAGCCGATTCCTACTTTGCTCCGACCGGCCTTTATTGATGCTGCACAAGCAGCACGTGTGGCGCGCGTCGTGGGCATTCTTGCAGACGCGCTCGAACAGGTGCTTAGCGACTATCTGGAACATCCCGAAGTACGCCACGAGATTCCCTTTGAGCCGGGAACCGCGGACCTGCTAGCGATGCCTACGGGGCTGACCCGAAACGTCATTGTCGCCCGGTATGATGCCTTCTTGGGTCAGGACTACCTCCGCTTTAACGAGTTCAACACCGATAGCCCTGCTTCCATGGCCTGGAATGAAGTTCAGCACGGTCTCTTCGAAGAGTTGCCCATGATGGCGAAGGTGAAGAAGCGGTTCTCCACCGCACCGGAGAGCTCTGGAGAGATTCTGGTCGATGCTCTGCTCGGTGCCTATCACGACTATGGGTTGAAGGACTCTCCACGCCTGATTATTTCCGATTGGGATGAGGTCTCAACCCGAACGGAGTTCGAAGTAATCAAAGAGCGATTCGAGCAGCGTGGCATTCCCGCGGCCATTGCCGATCCGCGAAACATCCAGATGCGCAATGGATTGGCCGTTTCCGATGGCTTCGAAGCAAACCTCATCTATCGTCGCGTCGTTTGGAGCGAGTTGCTGGAAAAGCTTGATGAGTGTGGCGGTCTGGTCGATGCGCTGCGTTGTAACAGCGTCTGTGTAGCCAACCCGCTAGCGGCCAAGATTGCCGGTAACAAAGCATGCATGGCCTATCTCTCGAATCCAAATCACCGCGACCGGTTCACCGATGAGCAGTGGCAGACCATCCGGGCCCATGTGCCCTGGACCGCCGTGCTTCGCCACGGTGTAGTCAATTATGAGGGAGAGGAGGTTGATCCTTTTGATATTGCCGCCGGGAATCGGATCGGTTTCGTGATCAAACCTCTCAACAGCTATGGTGGTCGCGGCGTCATGCTCGGCGACCAGGTGACGGAAACTGAGTGGGAGGAGCGGCTCGCTCTTGTCGAAGGTGAGCCTGACGGATGGTGTCTGCAAGCACGCATTCCGGTTCCCGCTGAGGTCTTTCCGTGGGTCACGGATGGCTTGGGATGGGAGTCCCGTAACGTTAATCTCAACCCCTATGTCCTTGGCGGGCGTTACGGCGGTGCCCTCACCCGGCTCTCCAAATCACCAATCATCAATGTCAGCGCGGGTGGTGGGATGGTCCCAACTTTTGTGGTCAACGGTCCTATCAAGTAATGATGGTCGTTGACCCCTTCGTCAGTTCCCCCTAGGATTCTAGATCTCGACGGCTACTTATGGCGGCTGTCTGGCAGGTGATGATGGGCCCCAGAAAAGCAAAGAGAGGAATTCCAGACCTGTTGGCCCGTCTGGCATCAGGTTCTCCGGTGCAAGAGACACTGCCCGATTGCGGGAAGGTCAAGCTCGACCGACCACTACCCTTCCTCTGTCTCTACCGCTGCCCGCTGAATCAGGCTGATCGCGGCACCGAACGATTGATCACCGCCGAGGCCGCGTACGTTATCAGCTCCGGTGAGCCACATCAGAGGGACTCGTTGCGTGAGCTCGTGCTTTCCTTGGCCGGCCGGGCGTTGGAGACCTTTGGAGATTTCCTGCTCGTGGAAGTGTGGGCGGCTGATCGCAATGCGCATCGGACTCCGGGGGCGGCCCCTCATTTCGCGCTCCATATCGGCCCGGGAGTGGGGACTCAGGAGATGTCAGAGAGAATGGGCACGGAGTTGCGTCGACTACGTATTGCCAGGCAGGACGCCAGGGTCCGGATACTCAATGATGAGCCGCGCTTTCCATCGGGATTGACTCCCCTCTTCACTCGGACTGAATTGGAGGAGCATCGGTGCCGGTGGTTGGGAATCGAAATCGCACCGACATTTCGCAGCGGCGAAGGACAGATCTACCCACTGATATTGCGGCAGATGAGACACGGTTTGTCGCGGGCATTGAATCGGACCTTCCATCTCTTTGCTGATCGATATACATCCCATCCTCCGGCCAGCTTCAGAGCTCTCGGAAAGCGCTTCTTTTCGAAGGAGGTGAAGCACCTTGACGAGCAACTAGCGGCGCTCGACGAGTCCTTTGATTTTCTCCTTCAAGTTACTCCGGTGAATCTTGATACCGCCTGGGATGAGTTCGTCCGCCGGGGGCATGAACGCGCTCCCGTCTTTCAGTATCGGCCCCAGAAGATCGACCCCTACCGAATGAAGCGCCGTCTCTTCTCCCTTCCCATCGAGCGAATTGAGGATCCCATGTTAGAGGGGATCTTCCGCGAGAAGCAATTGATGCTCGACCGGGAACTCTCCATGCTCCTCGAAGTGGAGACGCCACGATTCCTTCTCGGTAGTCAGCAGATGTTCGGTAAGATCCCCCCGCGAGTTCTCAAAGCAGCCCGTTGGTTACTCGATAAATTGCCTCCGCTTTCCCCCGAAGAGACTGCGTCGCCACTCGAAGACGCGAGAGGGTTCGCCCGCCGTGCCCGCGCCCTGATAGCAGACTATCGAAAGGCCATGCCGGAGTTGGCGGCTGAGGTCTCAGTTGAACCCGAGGTCTACACCAGCATGATTGTCTCACGAGGCAATCTGCTCGTCGGAAGTCTCGCGACGTTGCCGAAGTCTCGGGTAGAGGCAATGCTGGCACACGAAGTCGGAACTCACGTGTTGACCTACTACAATGGGCGGAGCCAGCCCTTCCGGCTTCTCGCACTAGGCCTGGCCGGGTATGACGAGTTGCAAGAGGGATTGGCGGTGTTGGCCGAGTATCTGACCGGGGGACTCACCAGTCACCGGCTGAGATTGCTTGGCGCTCGCGTGCTCGCCGCACAAGCCTGTGCCGAGGGGGCCGGTTTCGTGGAGGTCTACCGCCTACTGACCAGGGACTTCGCCTTTGGAGAGGACCTCGCATTCCTGCTCACTTGCCGCGTCTTTCGGGGGGGCGGTCTGACCAAGGACTCAGCCTATCTGCGAGGGGTATTGCGCCTCCTCGATTACCTCAAGGGTGGCGGTGAGTTGGAGCCGCTTTACCTCGGTAAGATCGGGGTCCAGCATATCCCGCTTATCCGTGAGTTGGAATGGCGCGGCGTCTTACGTCCGGCCCCCTTACGACCACATTTTCTGGACTTTCCACAGGCCGTTAAGCGGCTCGAACGAATACGCTCCGCGTCGTCATATATGGACCTTATGAGCTGATTTCAGGGGAGGACGCAATGGAACCACTGCCAAGCAACTGGAAAATGCAGGAAGGAGATGGCCCCCTCATCGCTCTAGCTATCCATGATGGTCATATGCTTCGCCCCGAGGTGGCCGTGGCAACGAAGTTGAGCGACGCGGACCGACTACGGGAAGAGGACCCCTTCACCGGGCTCCTGGCCCGACCGGCGCCGACCCATATCATTCCCCAACGGTCGCGCTTCGAAGTAGACCTCAATCGTCCGCCGGAGTCCGCGGTCTACGTCGGGCCGGAGCAGGCCTGGGGTCTCGACGTCTGGCATCAGCCACTGAAGCCAGACGTCTTAGCCAGGTCGAAGGCTTACTACGACGACTTCTACACCCTCTACCGGAGTCAGTTGGAGCGACTACTTGAGCACCATAAGTCAGTGCTGGTGCTTGATCTCCACTCCTTCAACCACCGTCGCGGTGGCCCCGATGCTCCAATGGATGACCCCGTCGCCAATCCCGAGGTCAACCTTGGCACCGGGACCGTCGACAAGGCCCGTTTCGGGTCTGTTGTAGAGCTCTTCTTAGAGGAAATGTCACGGGTTGACTTCAACGGTTCTCCCCTTGACGTCCGCGAGAACGTGAAGTTCAAAGGGGGCTACGTCTCACGCTGGACACACGCGACGTTCCCTGGGCGGGCCTGCGTCCTTTCTGTGGAGTTCAAGAAGATCTTCATGGACGAATGGAGCGGAACGCTGCACGAGCAACATCATGGCCTGCTGCACGAAGCTCTTTGGTCCACCATACCCGCCCTGCTCAACGCTTTGCCGTAATTTGCTTGACCCCGCCTCACTCCAGAAAATATATTTGTAAGAGGCTCAGCAAGTGAGGACAACTATGCCCATAGTGAATCAGGCCATAGGCCATTATCACGAATTGCTGTCTGACCGTGCCCAGAAAGCTCCAGCGCTATTGGAGGCTGTCTACCGTGAACAGGAACTGAGGAAAGTGGTCTACGCGACCAAACCTATTCCCACGATGCTGCGCCCACAGTTTCTCTCTGCGCGGCAGGATGCCATGCTGGAGCATAGTGTGCAGGTCATCGCTCGGGCCCTCGAGAAGGTCATTGCTCTCTATGCCCGTGAAGAGTACGTGCGGCAGGCGATACCCTTCCCGGAGGATGCGGTTTCCCACTTCATGAAGCCCACGGGACTGCGCCGCAACCTGATGATCGCGCGTTTTGATGCGTTTCTCCAGGGCGATAGCCTGAAGTTTATCGAGTTCAACACAGATAGCCCCGCTTCGGTAGTCTGGAATGAAATCCACCAGGAAGTCTTCAACTCCTTGCCAATTATGCAGGAGTTTCAGACTCGATTTCCGCTGTACACCCAGGAGCCGAGGCGTCTGTTGCAAGAAGCGTTACTAGAGGCCTACAGCGACTTCGGTCTCAGTGAGGCTCCTAGCCTCGCCATCGTAGACTGGCGGGACGTGGCTACCTGGCCTGAGTTCGAATTGGCCAAGGAATGGTTCGATGCACACGGCCTGCCGACAGTGCTGGTGGACCCCCGTGAACTGGTTGTGCGGCAGGGGGCACTTTGGGCTGGTGATACCAGGGTGAACCTGGTCTACCGGAGGGTGATCTGGCGGGAGCTGCTGGATCGCAAAGATGAGTGCCAGGCGCTCTTCGATGCTTTCGAGCAGGGAATGGCCTGCGTGGCCAATCCATTCCGGGCGAAGGTGGCCGGCAACAAGGCTATCATGTGTTTCCTGCGCACTCCGGACCATCGTCACGTCTTCGATGCTGAGGAGCTTGACATCATTGACCGGCACATACCGTGGACTGCGGTTCTGCGCCATCGTCAGGTGGAATTCGAAGGACGCCACGGGGATCCCTTTGACCTCGCTGCCGCAGACAAGGATATTTTTGTTCTAAAACCGCTCAATGCCTACGGTGGACGCGGTGTTATGATGGGCGACGAGGCGACTCAAACCGAATGGGAAGGGGCGTTAGCTGTTGCTGAGGCGGGCGGCTGGTGCGTGCAGCGCCGAGTCACCATCCCCGAGGCCGATTTTCCAGTGGTCGAAAACGGACTCCGCTTCGAACCGCGCAAGATCAACCTGAATCCCTTCTCAATCGGTGGCCAGTATGGCGGCTGCCTTACCCGAGTCTCGACCGCTTCAATTATCAACGTTACCGCTGGTGGGGGGATGATCCCGACCTATGCAGTGACCGGCGATTGACCTTGCTGTCGCACCGCTCCAATTATCGCCATTGCAGCTCGCCTGACGTCCGCTACGGTGAGTAGTCTGCCGGTGGAAAGTCTGACCGCACCATTTCGGAAAGGGGCCGGGACTTTCATCGCCCCGAGCACCGACGAGTCGGCTTCGTTGGAATGGCAGGCGGCTCCGGCAGAGGCCGCAACCTCGTCTTCTATCGCGGCCAATAGAGCCGCGGCATCGACCTCTCGAAAGCTTACGTTAAGAGTGTTTGGCAAGCGCTCCTCGGGGTGCCCGTTCAATCTCACTTCGCCGTCACAAAGCGCTTCCACGAGCATGCCATGCAATTGGTCCCGAAGCGACTTCATATGTCCCGTTCGAACTGCCATTTCACTCTCCGCCAGCGCGCACGCTCTACCCAGTCCTACGAGGTAAGGCACGTTCTCAGTTCCGGGGCGAAGCCCGTCTTCCTGGTTGGCACCAAAAGTCACTTGTGAAATGGGAGTACCCTTACGGACGTAGAGGGCCCCAACGCCCTTGGGACCGTAGAGTTTGTGGCCGGCGATGGTCAGCAGGTCAACCCCAAGTTCATCTACTCTGGTAGGCACCTTCCCCACTGATTGGGCGGCATCGGTGTGAAAGAGAACACCCCTCGGACGCAACACCGCGGCCATTGCGGGAAGGTCCATCATTGTGCCCACTTCGTTGTTGGCGTGCATGATGGTAACCAGCACGGTCTGGTCAGTAAGGGCGTCCGTCACCGCGTCCGGACTAACCTGCCCAGCACCGTCCACCGGCACTCTAGTGACCTGCCACCCCTCCGCCTCCAAGTAAGAGAGTACATTCTCTACCGCCGGGTGCTCTACGACGCTGGACACAATGTGCTTTCCCCGTTCCTGCATAGCCCGGGCAACGCCAATAATGGCCAGGTTGTCCGACTCCGTACCGCCGCTGGTAAAAGTGATCTCCTGGGTATCTGCCCCCAGCAGCGATGCCACCTCATCTCGGGCCCGCAGCACCGCTGCTGAAGTAATCCGGCCATAAGTATGCGAACTGGATGGATTACCAAAATCCCCTTTCAAAAATGGAATCATCGCCTCCACTACCTCCGGATGAAGCGGCGTAGTGGCATTGTAGTCAAGGTAGATTGGGGTCATGGGTCTGTCTCCTGTTTCAGAACGGGCCCAGCATAGCGACACCGAACGTTGCTGTCTATTTGAACATGTGATAACCACTGCCAGCACATCTGAAACATAGGGGGGATACTGTGACTCGGTCGGGATTGGCCCATTGCACCACCCGGACCCGTGCGCCCTCGCACAGCATGACTGCGGGAGCGTTTAGGCCGCGCTGTTGGCCGGTCGGCGGTGCCCTGGCTTGTTTGTAAGCACCACCCGAGCCCTGGCAGCACGTGCCCCACCCGAGCTGATACAGCACGCGCTCCACCCAGACCCCGGTAGCACGCGCACCACCTGGCACATCTGAACCATGGGGGAGATACTGTGACTCGGTCGGGATTGGCCCATTGCACCACCCGGACCCGTGCGCCCT
>CAZFVN010000140.1:6651-14036 GCA_964522395.1 uncultured Myxococcales bacterium | reverse complement strand
ATTTTTCGATCGGGGGGGTCAATGCTGGCTCTTCCATCACTCCCGACAACCAGCTACAATCGAGTCACACCGGACGCGTCTCGGAGGAACTGATGAGACTACCAGTCTATTGCTTTGCTCTATTTGCTCTGGCCTGCTCGGCTGACCCGCAAGACTCGGTGTCCCCCAAGCCGGATGTTGTCGATGCGGCAAACCTGCCCGAACTTCTGGACGCATCGATTTTGGAGGCATTCGACACCGGATCGAATGAAGACTCGGACACTGCCCAGGACATGATGCCGGAGCTTCCCCCGCCACCTCCCTACTGCACCGAGAACAATCTCGAGTGCGGGTCCTGGCCAGAGGAGGGAACTGAGTTGACGCATATCTGCGGCGGTTGCTTCAACCCCGGTCTCTGGTGCACGCCCGGGGCGACCTGCGAAGAGACTCCGGCTTGTGGTCCCGGGGGGCTCGCCACGGACGTGACATTCGCCTGGAAGGCTACCTACCCCGACTTGACATGGATACCGGAGTCTGGCGAGGAGTATGCGGCACTGCTACGCGTCCGCACAGCCAATCCCGAAGCCTGCCCCTGGTGCGACAGAGTAGTGCTTGCCAGGACCGTCGCCCCCGACTGGGGCAACGAGGTCTCTTGCCACGACCTTGGCCCAGCCTCCAACTGTCCGGGACATACAGATGGCGTCGTTGTCTTCGACCTGGAGCGCATAGAGGACAAGCTCACGAGCTACGAGATAAGCCTGGGACCGCCAGGCATGACTTGCCAGGACGATTGGCAATCGGTGGACGCGGGCAAGTCTTTTGATTCCACCGTGATCAGCGTCGCTCATACAACCGGCGCAGAATGTGACCGCAGTTGCGAGAACCGGCAATGCGGCACAGTAGGGGCGCAATGCGGAATGGCCCATTCCTGCGGCAACTGTCCCCCGGGGCATCTCTGCGACAACCATCAATGCGTCGTTGCCCCGCCCTGCGTAATAGACGAACTAGCCATTACGGATGTCCTACTCGACGGCTTCAAGCATGATGCCGAAGCGAACCCCGGGGAGGAAGTTCCGGTGCTCTTCTCCTGGACCTTGTCCGGTGCTGAAGAGGCCGAGGACAACCCTCGGCAGCTTGTCGTCGGCATCGGCAACAGGGCTGGTTTTTGCGTAGACGTGGGATATGTTCAGACCTGTCCCTCCCTCTCGGCCGGTCTGGCCAACGGGACAATGCGAGCCCCCTTTGCAGCGGGCTCCTATGCGTTAGAGGCAGCGGTAGTCGCCGAAGCTGACTGCGCCTCGGCCCTCGCAATGTTCGCCGACGCGTGGCCCCGACAAACCCTGGGCACCGTTGTCGTCGAGGGCTCCTGCTCCCCACTGACCTGCCTGCAACTGGGAGGTCACTGCGGATTCCAATCGGACGGCTGCGGCGGCAGCGTTCATTGTGGGCGCTGCACCGCGGGCGTCTATTGCCAGACCGGAACCTGCGATCCTGAGCCCGCCTGTGGCGCGGACAGCTTCGACCCACTGCATCTCGATCTCCAGGCAGAAGGTCCCAGCGCGACCGTCACTCCCGACCGACTCGTCGCCTTCTCGCTTTCGGTTCAAGCGGCCGCGGGCACCGACTGCCCTTCGTGTACCCGCCTGATAGCAATGTCAGTGGGCGAGAAGGTTGTCTTTTGTCAGGAGCTTTCCGACCTGGCGCAATGTCCAGACTACTATGCCACCGGAGTAGGTGATCTCTTTCCGCCTCCGCAGACTCCCGGTACCTACCCCGTCCGTGCCGCGCTGCTAATGGAGGATGACTGCGACCTGGCACAAGAGACCTTTGGCGACTACGCCTCCGTTCCGGTCGGCTCGCTGATGGTAGACGGGGTCTGTTCCCCCTTTGACTGCGCCACCCTAGCCAAAGAGTGCGGCGACTGGGGCGATGGCTGCGGTGGGTTCCTTCACTGTGGGCAGTGCGAGACCGACGAGACGTGCTCAATGGCCGGTAGCTGCGACAACCCCTGCACCAAAGGGCTTTTCGAAGTGCAGGGACTCTCGATCAATGGTTCCGGTTCAGTGGCCTCTTCTCCACCGGACAAGTCGGTTCTTGTCAACCTCGGCTACGAAGTTGGCAACGGCGAAGAGTGCCCGGGGTGCCCCATTCAAATCGTCGTGGGAATCGACAATAATCCGGAGGAATGCAGTGCAGCAGGGGCCCCCGCCGCCTGTCCCGATACCGCCAGCGGCAACCTCGTCACACACGTCACCGCGCCTTCGCAGGCGGGCATCTATTCCGTTTATGCCTGGCCCTCTACAGCCTCCGATTGCGACACCGCGAAGGGAGAGTTCATCGCCAACCCCGAGCGTACCAAATTGGGCACCCTCCACGTCACCGACGGCTGCTCCCCAAAGAGCTGTCTTACCATGGGCAAGAAATGTGGTGACTGGGAGGATGGCTGCGGCATCACTCTCCAGTGCGGCACGTGCCCGGTTGCCGAACTCTGCGATGCCATGGGGTCCTGCTACTGTTCCTCCGCTGATGCCTACGAGCCCAACAACAGCGCTGACAACGCTTACGATTTTGGCGACAAGACGGACAATGACGGCAGCTCTCACGTTGTTATCGATGCCGCGGTCAACCAGGAATCGGACTGGTTCCGGATGGGGGCTACTGATAAGCAGTGGGCCTACATGGAACCCTTCATTCAAGTTACTCCTGGCAATCCCACCGGCCTGACGACCGTCATCGCGTTCCGCTGCCTCGACGGCACCTATCCCGCAACCTACAATCCAATTATTGATAACGGCTGCGACCTGGTTAAGAACATCTCCTATCCCGGACTTGGGGCAGTCTCATCGGCCTGGGAATGCACTCCCGTTGGAGGTGTCGTGGCCATCCAATTCGGTCCCCACTGCGCCCTGCTGGACGACTCGGGAGAGCTCTTCGTTTCGGTTTCGAATCAGGGTCCATGTACAGCCTACGAATTGGATCTTCACCTCTGAGCAACTTCCAAAGCCGCCCCGTATACATCGTGCACACTTGGGACAATCGGTTCACGTTCGCAATCTGAAGCGATAGGCCTTAACCTAGTTGTGGTGCGGGTTTGCTCCATTGGCACGCTCTTCGCAATGGAAGCTGTACAACCTGAGAAGCCGCCCGGCAAGCCGGGCAGAATAGGAGGCGCACCATGAAAGCATATCTCTACATCTGGCTCGCAAGCATCATCGCCCTGGCAACTACCGGCATCTTCATCGCCGCGTAAGAAGACGCAGCACCTCATGGGCGGTGCGTGGGGCAGTCTCCTGGTCCGTTTGGCAACGCAGGACGGTCCCTCTTTCATCCCCCCGGATGACATCTGGCACGGCAATCGTCGCCCCTCGCACTGCCCGCCCCCCACTCTTTAACTTGTCGTCGACACCCCTTTCCGATTAGACTACTGGCCCGCACGAGCGCATTACCGCTCGTCGCTTTTTTGAGAAGGAGGAGTACCTTGAGCGACAGTTTCCTATATATGACAGATGCCCAGTTGGCAGCCGAAATGTCTCGTTGCGAGTTTTGCGAAGAGAAGCCTTGCAAGGACGCTTGTCCGGCAGATTGTTCTCCGGCCGATTTCATCATGGCGGCGAAGTTACAGAACCCCGAAGATATGCTGCGCTCAGCGGCCCTGATAATGACGCGTAATCCGCTGGGTGGTGTCTGCGGCGGCGTCTGTCCTGATACCCACTGCCAGGAGGCTTGCTCCCGGCGTACCTTTGACGCTCCTGTGGAGATTCCCACGGTGCAGGCGGCCATCGTTGCTCGTGCTAAGGCATTAGGCAAGATGCCCCGCCTCACCTACGCCCCATCCAACGGCAAGAAGGTCGCCGTGGTTGGTGCCGGGCCTGCCGGCCTCGGCGCGGCAGTATCCCTGGCTCAGGGCGGATACGACGTCAATCTCTTTGAGCGCGATAGTCGCGCTGGCGGTGCATGTGCTTTGATCCCGCCTCACCGGCTTCCATCTGAGGTTCTGCAATCAGACATTGAGTGGGCCCTGGACAATCCTAATATCTCCCTCACTTTGAACCACGAAATCGACGATCCCTCCGCGCTGCTCAAGCAGGGCTTTGAAGCAGTTGTCCTGGCGGAAGGCCTCCACAATCCAGTCAACCTGGGCATCCCCGGCGAAGATTTCTCAGTGGCAAGCAATGACTACCTGCGCAACCCGCAGGAATTCCCCGGTCGGCAAGTTGCCGTCATTGGCGGCGGCGCAATTGCTTGCGACTGTGCGGTGGTAGCCAAGGAAGCGGGGGCTTCCGTTGAAATGTTCGCCCTTGAGAACCTGGGTGAAATGCCCCTGACTCCCAAAGAACGCCAGCTTCTGTTTGATCATGGCATTGCCCTTTCGGGCCGCACCGAGGTGCTTGAGATTCTCAATGCAGGTGGCAAGGTAAGCGGCCTGAAGACCCTGAAGGTGGCGCTGCCCAGCGGCGCTGAATTCCACCCCGCCAACATCGTTGAACTGGACGGTACCGAACAGGACCGGCCAGGCTTCGACATGGTCATCATCGCCATCGGTAATCGCTCCAAACATGGCAAGCTGATGGGTGCTGGACTCTTCTCCACTGGGGACGGAGCATATGGTCCTTCCACCGTTGTGGAGGCAGTTGCCGCCGGCAAGAACACTGCCCAGAACGTCGACGAGTTCTTCCGGAACCGGCAACCCAGTAGCTTCGCCAAGGATACCAAGAGCCACATCGTAATTCCTGGCTACAATGAGCTCCCGGTTTCCCTGGAAACCAACTTCTTTGGCCGCAAGATTCCCTCGCCTTTCATCCTCTCCGCGGCTCCGCCCAGTGACGGCTATGAGCAGATGAAGGCCGCCTATGAAGCTGGCTGGGCTGGTGGCATCATGAAGACTGCCTTCGACGGCCTCGACATCCACATTCCCGCCGATTACATGCACAACTTCGACGGCTGCACCTACGGCAACTGCGACAATGTTTCAGGGCACTCCCTCGCCAGAATCGCCAAGGAAATCCAGCAGCTCGTTGCTGAGTATCCCGACCGCCTCACCGCAGCCAGCACAGGTGGCCCCGTGAGCGGCGACGATGCGGCCGACAAGCTGGCCTGGCAGTCCAACATGAAGATTCTGGAAGATGCTGGTGCCATGGCTGTTGAATTCAGCCTCTCCTGCCCGCAGGGCGGCGACGGTACCGAGGGGGACATCGTCTCCCAGAGTGCACCGCTCACTGCGAAGATCGTCGATTGGATCATGGAGACGAGTCGGCCCGACATACCCAAGCTCTTCAAGCTGACCGGTGCGGTTACCTCTATCGCCGTCATCGTTGCGGCAATTAAGGAGGTCCTCGACCGCTACCCCGACAAGAAAGCGGGCGTTACCTTGGCCAATACCTTCCCCACCCTCGCTTTCCGGGAACGCCTGAATGGCGAAGGTGATTGGGACGAAGGAGTTCTGGTGGGCGCTTCGGGGGCCGGGGTTGCCCCCATTTCGAATCTCAGTCTGGCCAGCGTTGCCGGCCTTGACGTAGAAATCTCCGGCAATGGCGGTCCCATGGATTATAAGGCCGCTGCCCACTTCCTCGCGCTGGGCGTCACCACGGTGCAGTTCTGCACCATCGCCATGCGAGATGGCTGGGGGATTATCTCTGAGTTGTATAGTGGTCTCTCCCACCTGCTGCAGGCGAAGGGCATGAGCTCCATGGATGAACTAGTCGGGGCCGCGCTGCCTACCCCCATCGTCGACTTCATGGACCTCACACCGACCAAGCGCATCTCCCAGGTCGATGCTGACCTTTGCCAACACTGCGGCAACTGCTCCCGCTGCTCGTACTACGGTATCAGCTTGAACGACGACCGTATCCCCGAAACCGACCCGGTGAAATGCGTCGGTTGCTCTATTTGCGTTCAGAAGTGCTTCTCTGGAGCGCTGCACATGCGCACCCGTACCCCACACGAATTGGAAGTGCTCGTGGAAGAGTAGAACTCTGCCATCATCGACCGCCGTTGTGGCACGGACCGAGACAACGGCCCCACTCCGTTACCGTCGTGGCGCTGCTTGAAGTGGCAACAACTAAGACCAAGTCCCCGCTCCGTTACCGTCGTGGCTCGGAAAGGACCGAGGATTGCTGCTGAAGAGAGCCCGCGCTATTGCCTCAAACCGCTGCTTCTCCCTTGCACATACGCGCCTTATAATGGAATACTGAAGCACGAACTTGTGGGGGGTTGAGCTGTGCGCCATCCAATGCTGGCAACTGCGCTTGCACTGTTTCTGTTGAACCTCGGCTGCGGCCGGGAAGAGTCGTCACCGGCAACACAGACGTCGTCGCTTCTGGCATGTCAGACTGAAGAGGCTGTTGAGAAGGCTCAGCAGCCGGCCGGCTTCGCTGGTGCGAAAGAGGCAATTGTGCCCATGGGCAGGCGCATCTCTCCAGCGGGCACCTTTGTGGAAGTTGGCTACTTTCCCATCGGCGTACGCCTCTCGCCCGACGGCAAGCTGGCCTACGTGGTCCACTCTGGTCTTTGGAAAATGGAAGTAATTGACGTTGAAATGGGTGAGATTATACAGGAAATCGACGGGGTCGGCGGCTTCCGTGGAGTCGATATCACCGCCGATGGCGAGATCGTCTATACCGGCGAATCGGGTAACGGCACTGTGTCAAAGCTCGCCCGGAAAGGCCGCGGCCTGAGCATTGCTGGACAGGTCACACTGGTGGGCGCACCAACTACCGTCACTCTCTCTCGTGACGAGTCGAAACTCATCGTCATTTCAGGACCTAACAGCCGGGTCTGGGAGCTCGACCCCGTAACCCTCGAAACCGATGCTGAATACGTGACCAGAGGTGTATACCCTTACGCCGCACTAACTACACCCGATGATAACCTCTTGCTCGTCACGCATGTGGGCGGCGACACCCTTACAGTTATCGAACGAGCCTCCGGCGAAATCCTCCATGATATCGAGGTTGGCCTCAACCCCATGGGATTGTCCGTGGATTCGACGCGCAATCTGGCCTACGTGACCAACTCTGACGGGGATTCCATCTCAGTCGTTTCCCTCGACACTTTCGAAGTTGTGAAGAATGTTGACGTCTCCTTCAACCTCATGAAATTGCCGGGCTCGACCCCCAATGAAATCACCCTCGACCCCAGTGCCGAGCATGCCTACATCTCCTTCGCAGACCTCAACCGGGTAGAGGTCTTCCGCCTCTCCGACTGGCGCAAGCTCGGGGCTCTCCCGACCGCTCACTATCCGACTGGCCTCCATATCTCCGGCGACGGCAGTCGATTAGCAATCGCTTCATCGAAGGGCTGGGGCGGTGCGTACAAACTGAAGAAGGAGAAGTGCATCGTCTCATTTCTCGATCTTCCCCTCGACCCGATGCGCTTCGAAGCATGGTCGGCCGAAGCCGATGCCAACG
>CAZFVN010000140.1:0-6641 GCA_964522395.1 uncultured Myxococcales bacterium | reverse complement strand
TGCGCACCACGGAATTCTGGGACGGCACCTGTCCAGCATCACCCCCCCTACCCATGGACCAGGATGAAGAGCCGGTTATCGAGCACGTGGTCGTCATCGTTCGTGAGAATAAGACCTACGACGCTGTCATGGGTGATTTTGAACGAGGCAACGGCGACCCTGAACTCACTGTATTTGGCGAGAGTATCACACCAAACATTCACGAGATTGCCGACCAGTTTGTCAATCTCGACAACTACTACGCAGACTCGCAAGAGTCTTTTCAGGGTCACACCTGGACCACCCAGGCAGATTGCAACGATTTCTTCGAGAAGCTCTACCCTAGCGACCTCGCACAGGTTCTGCTGGCCGGATATGACCCCTCATCCATCGTCGGTGAGAGGACCATTTTCGACCACTACTATGACCACGGAATTACCTTCCGCAACTACGGTGAGTTCGAAGGATTTACGAAAGATCTGTTTGGAAAGTACAAGGAATTCATCAACCATAAGTTCCCTTACTACAACCTCGCCATCAAGGATGTCTGGAAAGCGCAGGAATTCATCCGAGAGCTGGACCTGGGAATCTTCCCGCAGTTTGTCTATATCGCCCTGCCAAACGACCACACCGCGGGTGGAAAAGTCGGTTTCCCGACTCCCGCCAGCATGGTGGCTGACAATGACGAAGCCACCGGAATGGTGGTCGATGCCATCTCTCACTCGCCCTATTGGGAGAGCACCGTCATCTTCATTATTGAGGATGATCCTCAGGGTTACGGTGGCGACCACGTACACGCCCATCGCAGCATCTGTGTGGCCGCCAGCCCCTGGGTGAAACGGGAGTTCACATCGAGCATCCACTACTCCATCCCGGCCATGTATCGCACCATAGAACTGCTTTTCCGGCTGCCACCCATGCATACGAATAATGCCCTGGCACCACCGATGTTCGATATCTTTGTCTCTGGCGGCGACGACGACCCACCGGATTACACCCCGTACATCCATGTCCCCCGCTTGCTGCCGGAGCGGCTCAACGTGCCTGAGGGCCGGATGGCCGAGGAGAGTGAGAAGTTCGATTTTTCCCGACCTGACGTAGCCCCGGGGCTGGGAGAGATAATCTGGCGCATCCAGAAAGGTGACGTGGTACCGCCCCCCTATGCCAAATGGAATGACCGTTGAGAACTTCAATCATAACGACTGTGGGCACACTACTCGTCCTATCATGTGGCAGCGAGACGACGAAAGCGGCATTGGAGTTTTCCCCCGAGATAGTGGAAGTGGCCACCGACGACGTTGCGTCCCCACACGACCTGGTTGACGGGGAAACATCCCCCGAGGTCAGACGGCCCCCGGACATCGACGAACTCCTCGACGATGGCCGCTACTGGTTGATCAATGCGGAGCCAGCCTTTGCTCTCGCGGCCTTCGAAGCAGCCCTCGAACTCGCACCGGATAACCCGGACGCCATTTTCGGGGCGGGGCTCTCTGAATTCGTGCGCGCTACCGAACTGTTCGCCATGGTCCTCACTTTGCCCACTCAGTTTGGTGCCTATGGCGCTGGCGAGGGAACCTCGCCCAGCCCCGAGCCGGAATCGCAAAACGACTATCTGGCAGAAGAAGCGCATCAGATTATGCTCTTCATGCGAGCGGGATTCGCAGCCGCCGAGACCCACTTTCAGCGCCTTGACGACCCCGACTTTACGTGGACTATTGAGCAGGTTCCGTTCTACGTCTTCACACGCCCGGTGGTCAACTTGAAAGGTACCTTTGACCGGGCCGATATCTACCTGGTCCAGGCTACCAACGCCTTCTTCCTCTGGTTCACTGAGCTCCTTGCGGCGCAGGATTTCCATACTGATCTGCTGACCGCCGTATATGGAGCCCTGAGCGCCCGGGACTCGGGTATCGACTTGCTGAGTGTACTAGATATCGCGGCCACCCTGATAGCCTCTGACGAACGTTTCTTCCAACTCCACGAAACGGATGGCGAGTTCCTCTTTGCTGAGGGGCAGCGCCACATGCGTGAAGCTGGCGAGTTTCTCTTACTGGGCCTGACTGAGCAGCCCGATGACGAGCTTGATGGCGACCAGCCCCTCTCGGTGGTTTATGAGCTCGATGGCCCCGTTCTATACATTAATGAGCGGGTCGATTTCTCCACCCAAGAGCCGGAAGTGCTCGCCATCGCCTTTGATCAGGAGTTGCTCGACCTCACTGAGGACTTCATCGAGAGAATGGAGATTCCCGGAGAGTATATCCCCTTCTCGCAAAGTGGCGCTCTTCAATTGGGAACTGTGCTGGGCTTCGCTACCAAACTTGATCTCATGCGGTTCATGCCCATCGAGATTCCCATCGACCTGTCGAACCTGGAGCCAGCGCAAGTCGTGGCTCTTCTCACCCTCTTCCTGGGCGATGCCATTGCGCTGGATTTCGGAACCTTCTTTCAAAATCCCACCGGACTTCGAACCTTCCTGCCTCGACTCCTGAAAGTTCCCAACCCGGCGGGACCCGAGGACTACCTGATGGAATGGGAATGTCCCGACGAAATCGGTGAGGCGGGCACGCCTGCTGGAGCAGGCAATTTCCTTTGCAGCGCGGAAGCAGAACTGATTGACCAACCGCATTTTGTGGACACCGATTTCGACATCGCGGCTGACGGCTTGGCCTCACCTCTACCCTATATGGTCTGGGACGACCCGACCTGGGCTGGACTGCTCGCCGTCGACGAGTTCTACGTGGAAAATGGTGGCGACCCAGCGAGCTTCATTTCCCCCGACCTCTACTGGACCAATCTGGGCATCCGCCTTTGGATAGAGTCGTTACTGGGGCTCCTCTAATGAGATGGTTCACGGCGCTCCTAGGTGTCCTGCTAGTGGTTTGCGGGGGCACCGCCTCTCGCGCCGCCGACCAGCAGTGCGCACGGTCAGTCATGGAATGGACGGACAGGTGGGCGACGGAAGCTGGAGTCACCATCGACTCGCTCCTTTGCCCCTCCGATGCCAGGATGGTGGTAGTGCGCTTGACTACCTCAGATTCCACCCCATTTACCATCGAGCTTACTGAACATCCTGGCCGGGCCTACCGGCGGATTTCGGACAAGCTGGGAGCATCCCCTATCGCCGACATCTCAGACTTTGACGATCTGCCCGAGAGCCACCAATTGGCTTTTGAGAACCTCTGCTCTTGGGCTGAGAAGTACCCCCAGCGGATTAGTTTGGACGTCGCTCCACCAGACGCGGCTGAGGAGTTTGTCGGTGAAACAGACCCCTTTCCCCCGCCGGTGCTGGAGTCCCCTCGGTACGAAAGATTGCGTTGGCTAGGTCCCTGGCTTTTTCTGTTGGGATTCCTTGTTCTGGGGGCAACGATTTGGTGCGGACGAGCCCATTTGAATGGCCCCTGGTGGCACCCTCCGGTGCTCCTGGCGGCGGCCATTTTCTGTCGCTCCATTCTCGCCACCTGGGGACCACTCCACACCAACTTCCAGGGTGCTTCCTGGGTGGAGGCAGCCTTCAACCCCGTCCAATCGGAGTGGTATGGCCCGGGCTACCCAGAGATGTTCCACTGGCTCGCCCGACTGGTAACCGCTGCCCCTGATTACGCGCTCTTTGCCGGGATGGGCCTCCTGTCAGCACTGACGGCCCCAATTGTCTTGGCCATCTTGAGGGCTGCTGGATGTGGCAGAAGCCTGGCCTTCTGGGGCGGGCTTGCGCTGGCTATTGAACCGGTGTCGAGTCGCGTTGCAACCACCGAGAATTACCTCCCGCTGCTGGTCTTCCTCAATCTCTCCATACTCCTGGTCGCGGTCCTGGCGCTACGCGCCCGGCTGGGTGGGCAGAGGGCTTTGGCGACGCTTGCACTGATTGCCACCGGGCTCCTCTCCGCCCATACAGTCCGGGTTCATCCAGTGGGCTGGCTTCCCCTCGCGCTTACGATCCCTATGGCCGCCAGTCTCGTCGCCCGCCATCCCCGTCAGTGGTTCGCTTCCGCTGCCTGGATTGGTGCCGTCGTCGGCGCCTTCGCTCTCGTTTCATACGGCGACCAGGCACTCTTCAACGCGGCTCGCATCCAATTTGGTACGGGGCACCGCTTCGATTTGCGCTCTTACTTCCCTCCCTGGGCCGGCTACTCCATGGGGCTCCTCGCTTTGCTGGCTGTGGGGCTCCCGTGGTTGCCAGCGATGCGGGCTCGCACGGGTCGTACAGTTGTCGTCGCAGTGGCCCTGATGCTCTTTCTAGCCACTCGTTTCCAGTACGCCCAGGCCGTGAACTGGCAAGCGGCATACGACCGCCTCTTTCTGGTCCCCGCCCTCCTCATGATCTTCGCCCTTCTACCGGACAGACCGTGGGCGAGATTTGGCGCACCTGGCCTGGCCCTGCTGTTATCAGTATTGGCCATTGTCGACGTTGGAGGTGATTTCTTCCGTCCCGATCTGCAGGTGCAGCAGTATCGATTCACAAGAGAGGCATTGGCCACGACATCGCCCGACTGCGGCCTGGCATTTCCCGGTGGCTGGGAGAATAGCACCCACGGCATTCCGCACTACATCGCCACGGGCCCTGTGGAGCGAGTTCCACGGGGTCACCCGGTGGCCACCGTCGTGGAACTACGAAAGCTGAGGAAACGTAGCGAATGTCTCTATCTGCTGCGCCCAGTTATTGCCGACCGAGAGGACCACGGGGAGTTGTGGAAACCTTTCGATGGATTGGAAAACCTGACCCTCATCGCGAGCCAGAGCTTCCCCGCTGAAGAGCAGAAAGCATACGGGGAATACCGTAGCTCAATGGTCACCGTCGAAATCTATGAGGTAGAACCCTTCGAGCAGACGAACAGATAACCGTACCGGAATCACCGCCGTTCCATGACCACCCTCTAATCATATCTGGTAAAACCCTTTCTGTAGGTGCCCGCAGCGCTCAGTTCTTGAGCAACATTTCTTGCAGTTCCGCGATGGAATCACGCAATCTCGCCGCGGCCTCGAATTCCAGCTTCTTGGCAGCTTCCCGCATCTGCTTTCGTAACCGACCAATCTCATCTTCCAAGGAATCGGCTTTCCAATTCCCTCTTCCTCGTCCCTTCTTCTCCTTCTTCTTATCACCAATGCGAGGCATGGAGAGGAGGGGCTTCTGGATGGTCTTCGGGGTAATTCCATGCTCCTGATTGTAAGCTTCCTGAATCTCGCGGCGGCGGTCCGTTTCACTCATGGCCCGTTCGATGGAGCCGGTCATCTTGTCGGCGTAGAGAATCACTCTTCCCCCGACATTGCGCGCGGCCCGCCCGGCAACCTGAATGAGGCTCCGTTCCGCCCGCAAGAACCCCTCTTTGTCCGCGTCAAGGACGGCCACCAGGGATACCTCGGGGAGGTCCAGTCCTTCCCGCAGCAGGTTGATCCCGACGAGCACGTCATACTTTCCGGACCGCAAAGTGTAGAGCAATTCCAACCGCTCAAGTGTATCAATATCTGAATGGAGATATGCCGCACTGATCCCCTGTTCACGCAGATACTCAGTCAGATCCTCGGCCATACGTTTGGTCAAGGTACCGACAAGGACACGCTCTTTTCGCTCGATGCGCGTCTTTATCTCGGGCAGCAGGTCGTCGACTTGAGTTCGGGCGGGCCGGATTTCCATAACCGGGTCGAGTAGTCCGGTGGGACGAACAATCTGCTCCACCACGGCACTGCCAGCTTGCTTCAACTCCCACTCCCCTGGAGTAGCGGACGCATGGACCACCTGACCGACTCGCTCCAGCCACTCTTCAAAGGTGAGTGGCCTGTTGTCCAATGCAGATGGCAGCCGAAAACCATAGTCCACCAGAGTCTGCTTGCGCGAGCGGTCCCCCTTGTACATGCCGGTGATTTGCGGCAGCGACACATGGCTCTCGTCGACAACGCACAGATAGTCTTTGGGAAAATAGTCCAGCAGAGTCCAGGGAGCCTCGCCGGAGGCGCGTCCATCGAGATACCGGGAGTAATTCTCGATGCCCGCGCAGTGGCCCGATATCTCAAGCATCTCCAGGTCGTAAGAGGTACGCTGTTCCAGCCTTTCGGCATAGTGCGGCTTACCGAGCGCGTGAAACTCCTCAAGGCGCCCCTTGAGTTCGGCCCGAATCCCCTTCATCGCCTTCTCTATTACTTCCGGTGGGCTGGCGTAGTGGGTGTTGGCCATAATCAAGGCCCGGCCGAGAGAGGCCAGCACTTGCCCGGTCAGCGGGTCAACTTCCTCGATCTGCTCTATGGTATCTCCCCAGAAGCTGATGCGCACCGCCCGGTTTGCCTCCGATGCCGGAAAGACCTCCAGAACCTCACCCCGTAGCCGGAAGCAGCCGCGATAGAAGTCATATTGCTCCCGCTCATACTGCATTTTGACGAGGCGGGGCAACACCTCCTGGGGACTAACCTTGTCTCCAACCGATACTTCCAGCAGGTTGCCCCGGTAGGACTCCGGGTTACCCATGCCGAAGATACAGGAAACGCTGGCAACCACCAGGGTATCCCGGCGCTCCAGAATTGCCCGAGTGGCAGAGTGGCGAAGACGATCAATCTCGTCGTTAATGTGCGACTCCTTGGCCACGTAAGTGTCGCTGGTCGGCACGTACGCCTCGGGCAAGTAGTAGTCGTAGTAGCTGACGAAGTACTCCACCGCGTTGTTGGGGAAGAGCTCC
>CAZFVN010000139.1:0-14092 GCA_964522395.1 uncultured Myxococcales bacterium | reverse complement strand
AGGATTCCTCCGGCTGCACCGCCTCGTCCACTGCCAACACGACCACTGCTGCAATGCTCTTCTTCCTCCTCTTCGGGCTCGTCCTCGTGCGCACCCGCCGGAGTGACCTCTCGTAGTTGTCTGACCCCCTCCCCTGACGTATACTGACCGGGCAATTGGAGGCAACGTTGCCCACCCCAAACAGCGCCGCTCAGTCCTTTCTTGACGCCCTCAGCGCCCTTTGTCGTGATGGTGGGGAGCCGGTCAGAAGAGGTTTTTCCATCGCCAGAGATGTTGTTGCGCAACACCTGGGAAGGCTGGCAGGGCTACCACAATCCGATCCGGCCCCCTCCCCCTCCTCACTGGAGACTGCCGTTGTCGACCTGCTGGGCGCCTACCGCTGGTCGGTGAATGAAGCCGGTGCCAGGCCAAACGAGCTCTCCCCTCTTCTTCTCCAATCACTCTTCGAGGCTGGCCTTCATGGGGAAAACCGACGGCGACGAGGCATTGTATATACGCCTCCGCAAACCGTCCAACGGGTCATAGACGCCGCACTGTCAGAGTTGGAGTATGACCAGGCAGAATCCCTGCGTATTGCGGACCCCGCCGTGGGCAGCGGCGCCTTCCTCGTCCAGTTGGCTTCCGCCGTCCCCGAAAGGTCATGCCTGTTTGGACTCGATCCGGACAGGGCTGCCCTCGCCATCACCGGTCAACGTCTCTCACTAGTTCGAGCGCTAGCTGCCCACCGTTGCCCGGAGGTGCAACTGACGGAAGGCATGGCACAGGATCATCTGATGGCTGCTGGTCCCTTCGACCTAGTCATTGGCAACCCCCCATATGTCCGCCACGAGGAACGTACGAGGCCCCATAAGGGGTTATTGGAAGAGGTGACCGCAGCTCTCGGATGGGCGCACCAGGAGAAGTGCATCGCCCGACTGATGGCGGGACGCGCTGATCTATACGCAACCTTCTTCGTCCTTGCCCTCGCCTCAGTACGGCCTGGCGGGGTCGTTGCCTTCGTCACCAGCGACACTTGGCTCGATGCTCGCTTCGGTGAGGACTTGCAGGCACTTGCAATGGAGCTTTGCGACCGCATCGTAATCCACCCTGAAAACGACCAGCGGTCCTTCGGTCACACGGGCGTGAATACGGTCATTACCGTCCTGCGGCGAAAGCAACAAACAGGGAGTCCATCGGTCCAATTCATGACCGATGCGAGGAGTACGCCCTTGTCCACAGTGCCCACCCCTGGTAAATGGGCAGCCCGCTTCCTTCGTGGCGGCAGGGCCACTCGCCGGCTACAAGAGCATCCGCTCATGGTTCCACTCTCCTGCCTAGCCAACTTGACATACGGAAACAAACCCGGCATTCGCCCCTTCTTCGTCCTACCGACCGAGAGTGCCTCTACCCTGGTTGACCAACAGTACTTGCGCCCCGTGCTTGCCTCATCAAAGGAGATATGCACTTACGCCCTGGAACCCGAGGCGCTTACCCACCAGTTCTTCGTCTGCCCCCATTCAATCTCGACCCTGCAACACCTTGGCCACCAACAGACCATCTCCTGGATCACGCGGGGAGCATCACAAGTAACCCGCCGGGGGGCGCGCCATACCATGGCAGGAGTACCGTGGCCGGAGGTCGATTCGGTTCGCAACAACCGCCCCGAATGGCACTCTTTGCGCCTACGTCCACCGGGTGACTTCATCGTTCCATCTTTACTCGGCTCTCGCCTCTTCGTGGCCCATAACCGAGGCCGGGTCGACAACACCAACGCGTTCTTTCATGGCACCTTTCTGCCGACTATCGACCCGCTTCTCGGACTCGGTCTGCTAAATGCCTCGATAACCTATCTGCTTTTCGAAGTATATGGGCGCCCCAAGGGGCTCGGCGGGCTGAATCTTTACGGACCCGAATTGCGCTTACTACCGATCCCCGACCCAAATCGCCTGACTCTTTCGCACCGACGTGGCATCATGGAGGCCTTCGCGGCCATGAGTGCGCGACAGATTTTGCCGCTGCGCGAAGAGATTGGCGGCGAGAAGATGGAAATGCCCGCCGACAGAATGGCCCTGGATGAGCTCGTTTTCGATGCCCTGGGGTGGTCGGCACGAGAGCGCAGTGAAGCTTACGCAGAGTTGCTGGCCATGACAACACGCCGGCTGGAGAAGGGGAGGAGAAGATGAAGTTGGGGACGAACTGGCCATCAATTGGGTGCGTAGTGGCAATGTCGTTGATCCTGGCATGCAGTAGCGATCCAGACTCGGCCACCGGCGATACGACTGAGGCAGACCAGGTCATCGCTGAAGTCATCCCAGATAGCGGCGCAAGCGCCGATCTCCCGGCGCCACAGGACGTCTCCCGGCCAGCCAGTGCCGATTACCTCATCATCGCCGCCGATGACCTCTGGGAAACCGCCAAAGCATTTGCTGACTACCGGGCAACCAGTGGCCATACGGTGCGCTCGATACGACTCACCGAATTGCTCTCCTCCACTAAGCTCCCCGACAACCTGATGGTCGATGAAATGACGAAATGGGTCAGGGAAGGGTACGACAACCGTCCCGACGACCGGCCTCTCTTCTTACTCCTGGTAGGCGACGCTACAGAGGCCAACACGGACCCCACGAAGGGCGTCCCCGTTGGATACTGGTCAGGTGGCTGGCAGCCCTGTTTCGGTGACAACGCTTACGCTGACATGGACGATGACCATGTTCCGGACCTTGCCGTGGGGCGAATACCCGTCTCAGACAACGTTGTCGGCCTTGAAGTCCTCGACCGCATCATCAAGCATGAGAGTGAATACACCGTCGGCCCGTGGAATCGCCGTCTCAACATCTATGCCGGCGAGGGGGGATTTGGGGAAGACATCGACTTCTTCATCGAGACGATTGCGCAAAAAGGTCTGGAATCGGTACCGTACGAGTACTCAATGTCCTTCGCCTACGACAACCCTGACAGCAATTACTACTACGCGCCCTTTGAAGAGAAGGTGCTCGACATGGTTGCGGACGGTGCCCTCCTGGTGACCTTCATGGGCCACGGCGGGGGGGAACTGGATGTCTACAACCTGGCCGACGTGAGACCCGCTCATCGTCAACCCATGTACGCCTGGTTTGCCTGCTCAACGGGGGACTACTGTTCTTCCTGGGAATCAGATGCCGAGGCCGTCTTCAAGCAGCCGGAGGGCCCCATGGCCACCCTCGTTTCCACAGCAACCACTCACCCCTATGCAAATGCCATCAACGCACTGGAGATCGAGGCCGCCATCTTCGAGGAGCGTCCGGAAACCTATGGCGAAGCGATTCGCCTTATGAAATGGCGCTCCAGATACCACACCAACGACTTACGCGAGATGATCGACGCATTCGCGCGGATGAACATGCCCGAATCGGAGATGGTCGAAACTATCAACGACCACATGTACAGTTACAACCTCCTGGGCGATCCGGCGGTCCGAATCCGCTTTCCCATGGGGTCCGCGACTGTTGACGCTGCCACCAGCCACGCCGGCGAGGAACTCGCTTTCTCGGGCACGGTCGATAACTTCCAGGCCGGCATCGCTATGGTTGAGTTGGTGGCCGAACGAGCGAGCATCATCTACCCCATTGAGCCGGTTGACAATCCGTCGGATCCGGCCAACCAGGAGCTCCTGCAACAGAATTGGAACAACGCCACTAACAAGGTGGCTGCATCCACTGAAGTTGGCGTGACGGGTGGCAGCTTCAATGGCAGCGTCGAGATTCCCCAGGCGACCCCTCCAGGCAATTACCATCTGACCATCTACGCATGGGATGAAGAGGAGTCCGTTGATGCTGTCGGATCGGTGCCAGTGAAGGTGAAGAAACTCTAGTTACTTCCGAACAAGGTTCTTGGCGAGAAACCAGAGATTGGCCGGGCGTTCGGCCAGGCGGCGCATGAAGTAGGGATACCACTGCTCACCATATGGCTGATATACTCGCACCGTGTACCCTTCCGCCGAGAGACCATTTTGCAAATCGGTTCGGATCCCGTAGAGAAACTGGAATTCGAAATCCTTCTTCTCCACCCGATTCTTGAGCGCTATCTCCTTTGCGGCCTGCACCAACTTGTCATCGTGAGAAGCAATCGCAAGCCTGAATCCGGCGAGGACGGCATCGGGAGTCAGGGACATCTGCATGTGGCGCATGAAGGCCTCATTCACCGCTCGCTTAGCTTGCACCGCCACCTCTTCCGGTTCCCGATAGGCCCCCTTGACGAGACGCACGCTGCCCCCCAGATCGATGAGTCGACGCAGGTCATCATCTGTTCTCTTCAGGTAGGACTGAAGGCAGACCCGCAACTCCTTGTCGCTCTTCAGCAACTCCTCATAGATCTTCAGCGTGGCATCGGTATGGGGCGAATCCTCCATGTCGATTTCCACCGAAAGAGAATTTGCCACCGCCTTCTCGACAATAGCGCGAATACGTTTCCTACATAGTTCCGGATCGATGGCGAGACCTAGTTGGGTCGGCTTGAGGGAAACGGTAGCTTTGAGTTTCTCTTGCTTGATGCGGTCCAACATTTGGAGGTAGACCCGTCCTGCTACGTCTGCCTCGCCATTGGTGCTCACCGATTCCCCAAGGTGATCCATGGTCAGGAGAATACCGGCACCGTTGAGGCGGCGGCCCGAGAGTACCGTTTCGTCAAGGTTGTTGCCGGCGATGAAACGGTTGACGACCCGTCGAGTAAACCGGGAACGCATCACCCAGCGGCGCATTCGTTCGTTGCGTGAGAGCCAGAGCAGGAAGCGTCGCAGCATGTGTCACCTCTGCGCATCAGGAGCCTGTTGGGCAACCTATACCTGAACCAGCACGCCTTCGTCAATTGCTTCCACTGAGTTATAATTTCCTTCCTCAGAAGAGTGGTCAATGACCTGTCCCATCCCGGATCGCAAAGGGAGCTAGTCGGGCAGGACCGCGGCTACGGAGGTTGGGCGCATGTTGGTAGGTAAGATCCTTCGCTCCAGTATCAGCAAACGATAGCAGTCGACCCGGAAAGAGACCTAGAAAGAGAATGAGAATCGCCAGTGCGACGAGCGCGATATTGGCGGTGAAGCTTGTGAACTCCTTTGCCTCATTCTCCCCTTCCTTCATGTAAATGTACATCACTGGCTTCAAATAGTAGTAGACGCTAAGGAGCGTGTTGAGCAGTGCAATCACTACCAGCACCACCAACTTCCCGTTGCTGAGAACCATCAGGTCCCGCAAGAGCGCAAACTTGGCAAAGAACCCTGCCGTGGGCGGGAACCCCGCCAGGGAGACCAGCGCCAGCGTCAGCAGCAATGCAAGGGCCGGACGCCGTCGGGAAAACCCTGCGAGACGCGACAAGGTACTTTCCTGGCCCCCGTCCCGAGCCAGCCGCGCCAACACGCCAAAGGCCAGCAAGGTCGACAGCCCATAAGCCACCAGATAGAAGAGGAGCGTCCCGTTGGCCACCCGCAGCCCGGGATTCCCGGACCCGAGGGGCGGCACGAGAAGGAGGCCCATAAGTAGATAGCCGGCGTGGGAAATACTGGAATAGGCCAACATCCGCTTCACGTCCTGTTGGTGCATGGCCAGGAGATTGCCCACCGTCATGGTAAGTATGGAGATTAAGATCACCGCATCGGCATAACTGAAGGGGGCCTTACCAAAGATCTCGGGCAACATGCCCTGGTAGACCACCCGCAGCAAGGCGGCGAATGCCGCGGCTTTCACTACCCCGGCCATGAACCCGCCAACCGGCGTTGGGGCGGCCTGGTAGGCATCGGGAGTCCACATGTGGAAGGGCACAGCAGCGACCTTGAAGGCAAACCCGACGAGCAGCAGCGACCCACCGATGTAGAGTACGGGTCCACCCTCCCCCGCAGCCAGAACGGGGCCCAACTCAACATATGCCACGGTCCCGGTCTCACCCCACAATAGAACTATGCCATAGAGCAGCAGGGCCGAGGCCAATCCACCATTTAGAAAATATTTGAGCGCAGCTTCCGCCGATTGTGCGGAGCTGCGCTTCATCCCCACAAGCGCGTAGAGTGCCAGTGAGAGAGTCTCAAGGGCCAGCAGGAGAACGAGCAGATTGGTCGCTGCAGCCATCAGCATCATGCCAACCAAAGCAAATAGGAGAAGGCAGTAGTACTCGCCGTTGTCCAGATTGTTCTCGAAGTCAAAACCGTGCGAATAGAGCACAACCGCGATGGTGGCCACCAGTAGCATACTCCAGACGAAGAGAGTGTAACCGTCCACCATGACGCTGCCGGCCAGAAAAGCACTGGTGATGCCTTCTCCATCGCCTGGCCAGAGGTTCCAGGTTAACCAAAGGGCAACCGCCAATCCGGCGGTCGTCAGCCAGACCAGGTGCGTACCGCCGCCCTCACCGCGACGGCGAAAGAGGTCCATGGTCAGAATCGATATTCCGGCCAACGTCACCAGCAATAGAGGGGCCAGTTGGAAAAGATCGCTAGTCATCGCTCCCCTCCACCGTGGCTCCCTTCTTCCACTTGATCTTGCGCAGGTCGACGATGCCATCGCCTCCCTGCAGGTGATCCTTCACCTGGATCTCCACGAGCTCCTTGAGCAGGGCCTGATTGCGTTTTGCTGTCTTGGGGTTGCGTCCCTTCATGACCCTGGCCTGATAGTCGGAAACGTAGCGGTCCACCGTGGCTTGCGTCTTGCCGAGGAAGAGCCCTGGTGCCACGCCGATCCAGATAATCAAGACGACAATCGGAAAAATCACGAGCTTCTCTCGCCAACTCAGGTCAGACAACTGACTATTGGCCTCATGACGAATTGGGCCGAAGAGGACGCGGCGCAACATATTCAGCATATAGACGGCCCCCAGCACAATGCCGGAGGCTGCAAGGCCGGCCGCAATGAGGACGAATGTTCGCCACTGGAAGAGCTGGCCAGGCAACAGAACTGACCCGATGCCCTCCTTGAAGAGTCCCACCAGGATCAATAACTCACCGACGAAACCGTTGGTGCCGGGCAGCCCGATGGAAGAGAGCGTGACGATGACAAAGGCCACGGTGAAGAGTGGCATCACCCTGGCAATGCCACCATAATCGGCCATGGCTCGGGTATGACGCCGCTCGTATAGAAACCCGACACAGAGAAAGAGCGCCGCCGAGGTCAAACCGTGGTTGACCATTTGCAGCACCGACCCGGCGATGCCTTCCCGAGTCAACGCGAACATGCCCAACATGACAAGTCCTAGATGGGAAACCGAAGAGTAGGCCACCAACTTCTTCATGTCTTGCTGCGCGTACGCCACTAACGCTCCGTAGACAACCCCCACAACGGCCAGCCCCATCAGTGGTGCAGAGTAGAGGCTGGCGGCATCTGGGAAGAAGGGGATGGCGAAACGAATGAAGCCGTATGTTCCCATTTTGAGCAGCACCCCGGCCAGAATCACCGAGCCCGCGGTAGGAGCCTCAACATGGGCGTCTGGTAGCCACGTATGGAATGGAAAGAAGGGAACCTTTATGGCGAAGGCGAGTCCGAACGCGGCAAAGAGGAAGACCTGCTCCTTCATGGAGAGCGCACCAACCGCCCCGTCCTTTGCCAGAGTTGAAGTGAAGAAGCTGTAGTCAAATGAGGTGCCACCGGTCTTGAAATAGATGTAGAGCAGTGCGGCCAGCATGAGAAGACTGCCGACCATGGTGTAGAGTACGAACTTGACGGTAGCGTAGACCCGCCGGGGGCCGCCCCAAACCCCTATGATCAAGTACATCGGAATGAGCATCAACTCCCAGAAGACATAGAATAGAAAGAGGTCGAGGGCCAGAAAGGTGCCAATCATGGCAGTCTCCAGGGCCAGCAAAGCGATGCAGAATTCCCGCACCCGGTCCCCGACAGACTGAACTGAGGCGAGCAAAGCGATAGGGGTCAGGAATGCAGTGAGCATAACCAGCAGCAGACTGATGCCGTCCACGCCCAACTTGTAGTGGATCGAGTCGAAAACCCACTCTTTGTCCTCGACAAACTGGAAACCGGCAACTTCACCGTCAAAAACACCAAAGAGATAGAGTGCGGCGCCAAAGGTCAACACCATGACAGTCAGTGAGACGGCCCGCGCCGTCCCGGGAAACCTCCTGGGCAGGAAGGCCACCAAGGGGATTCCCAGCAGAGGCAGGAGGGTCACTATGGAGAGAATCGGCAGTTCCATCTTCCCCCCCTACAACACGATCCAAAGGCAAGCCAACCCAATGACAATGGCTAGCAGATAGTTCTGCACATTGCCGTTGTGGAGCGCCCTTGGAATCAGTCCGAATAGCCGCACAGCACGTGCGGAAGCGTTGACGACAAAGAGGTCGAGGAGCACTTTGTCCACTACCTCATAGCAGAATCGGGCGACGCGCCTGAGCGGTCGCACGAGAAGGTAGCCGAGGGCCTCGTCGACATAGAATTTGTTGGTCAAAGTTCGATGGAACCAGCCAAATTGCCTGGCCACCCGTGCGGCGGGACCTTCGGGACCTCGCCGGTAGAACAGCCATGCGGTGGTAAGCCCCGCAACCCCCGCGCACACAGAGGCGAAGAGCAACGTCCAATGGAGCACCGGCGAGGCGTGAACCAGAGGGGGCTGGCTAGCCCCCACAACCGGTGCCAGCCACCCTTGCAACAAGTGGTTTTCGCCGGGGATTCCAAGAAATCCCGCCACTGCAGCTCCGACGGCGAGGATGACGAGTGCAATGGTCATTGTCCACGGCGACTCGTGGGCCCCGCGGTGCGTTTCCTCAGAGAGACGCGTAGTACCCCGGAAGGTCAGCCAGAAGAGCCGCATCATGTAGATGGCCGTGAGGAATGCGGCCAGCAAACCTATAGCCCAATAGAACTTGTAGAGCACTGGAAACGCGGTTTCCCCTAGAAAAGCTGAGGCAAGGACTTCGTCTTTGGAGAAGAAACCAGAGAGTGGAGGGATGCCGGCGATGGCCAGGGTCGAAACCAGGAAGGTGGCGTGGGTCACTCGCATCTTGCCGGCCAGACCACCCATCTTGAAGATGTCCTGCTCACCCTTCAACGCGTGAATCACGCTTCCGGCCCCGAGGAAGAGACAAGCCTTGAAGAAGGCATGGGTCGTGAGATGGAAGATACCGGTAGCAAAGGCACCGGATCCTACTGCCAGGAACATGAAGCCCAGTTGACTGATGGTAGAGTATGCGAGGACCTTCTTCACATCTCGCTGCGCAATCGCGATGGTGGCGGCAAAGAGCGCTGTCAAGACCCCGATGCCGGCGACTGCGGCCATGGCCAACGGCGCGTGCACATAGAGAAAAGAGAGCCTGGCCACCATGTAGACACCAGCGGTGACCATGGTGGCGGCGTGAATCAAGGCACTCACGGGAGTCGGACCAGCCATGGCATCTGGAAGCCACACATAAAGCGGTATCTGCGCGCTTTTGCCCGCGGCCCCCAGGAAGAGCAGCAGGCAGATTACCGTCATGTT
This sequence comes from uncultured Myxococcales bacterium, assembly GCA_964522395.1. Taxonomy (GTDB): domain Bacteria; phylum Myxococcota_A; class UBA9042; order CAIXZC01; family CAIXZC01; genus CALGBT01. The sequence continues at coordinate 4,672 of CAZFVN010000139.1, read as the reverse complement.
CGTCTGGTTCATTATGGGGGAAGCACCGCTTGATGCCCACTCTTGCAACGACGCGAAGTCGAGGCTCCCCTGATTGTAGACAACAATCATCATCATCGCGATGAGGAAGCCGAAATCACCGATCCGATTGACGATGAAGGCCTTCTTGCCGGCCCTCGCTTTGGCCATCTCTTCGTACCAGAAGCCGATGAGCAGGTATGAGCTGAGCCCCACCCCTTCCCAGCCAACAAACATGATGAGGAGATTCTTGCCTAACACGAGCAACAGCATGAAGAAGACAAACATGTTCAAGTGGGAGAAGTAGCGCGCCGTACTCCGGTCGCCCTTCATATAGCCGATAGAGTAGAGGTGAATCAAGGCGCTGATACCCGTTACCACGAGGGCCATCACCGCCGAGAGGCGGTCGAACTGGAAGGCAACCTGAATATCGAGGAACCGCGTCTCAATGAAGGTATAGAGGTCAAGGACGTAGACCGTTGCCGGGTCAGCCTCCCCGTGGAGGAGCCAAACTGCGTAGAGAGTCAGGCCAAACGAGGCGGAGACTGCCGCAGTAGCCACCAGGGCCGCGAAGCGGTCGCCCAGGCGCTTGCCGAAGATACCAGCAAGGAGCGCACCCATGGCGGGCAGGAAGATGATCCAGGGGATTGCTGCAAAAAGCTTGCTCTCCATCACATCACCCCCTGAGCGTATCGAATCGATCGATGTTGAGTGTCTTGAAATGGCGGTAGACGGCGATCACCAGAGCGAGTCCTACGGCTGCCTCTGCCGCAGCCAGGGCCATGACAAAAAAGGCCATCACCTGGCCCGCCTCATCAGCGCGGAAACGAGCGTAGGCGACCAGGGCTAGATTTGCACCGTTGAGCATCAACTCCATGGCCATCAACATGATGATCACGTTTCGCCGAACGAGCATCCCCAACATCCCCAGGGTGAAGATGGCAAAGGAGAGAATCAGGTAGTAGTAGAGTGGTATGTCACCGATCATGAAGTCTCCCTCCCGAAGCGGCGACGAGCGATGACTACTGCCCCGATAACCGCCACCAGCAGCAGAAGAGAGGTCAATTCAAAGGGGAGCAAGAACTGCCGCAACAGAAGATCTCCAACCGCCCCGACGGAGCCGAATCCCTCACCCAGCGTAGCCGCGGTAGATGGGCTTCCGGGCTCGTTCGACATCAGAACTTTGGCGAACTTGCCGACAATCATGAGGATGGTCAAGCCGGCGACAAAGGAGAGCACTCTGATGCGAGGTGGCGCCGAAGATTCGACTGGCAGATCAAGCAGCATGATGACGAAGACGAAGAGCACCATTACCGCCCCTGCATAGACAAGGATCTGCACGGCCGCCAGGAAATGGGCAAAGAGAGTAACATAGAGGCCAGCTAGCCCCAGCAAGCAGAGCAGTAGACTGAAGGCAGACCGCAATGGGCTGCTCCAGATGATCGTCAGTGCGGCGCCGACGAGCGAGATGGCTGCCAGCAGAATGAATACAGTCATCTCCATGGGCAAACCTCCCACGACTACAGGTTATCGTGGCCACCACCAGCGATGGCCTCCTCGAATTCGTGTCTGAACTTCTTCACTATGGCGGCAATGGGGAGCGCCACCGCTTCCCCGAAGGGGCAGATCGTACGGTGGACGATACCGTCGCAAAGGGAGAGCATAAGCTCAATATCCTCCTGATTTCCTGCACCGGATATTATCTGTTGCAGGGTCCGCGCAAGCCATCCACAGCCCTCCCGACAAGGTGTGCATTGGCCACAACTCTCGTGAGCATAGAAGTTTGCTATCCGACTAGCTACCTCAACCATGGAGGTGCCTTCCGCAATGACAATGGGACAGGCGGTGCCCAACATCGAGCCCGCCGCCAGAAGTCCATCAAAACTCATGGGTATATCGATTTCGTCCGGGAGCAGCACCGCCGTCGAGGAGCCGCCAGGAATCACCGCCTTCAACTCCAGGTCGCCCAGGATGCCACCTCCCTCCTCGTAGATGAACTGCCGCAGATTCTTGCCCATTCCGAATTCGTAGAGCCCGGGTCGCTTGACGTGGCCGCTCAGACCGAAGACCTTGACGCCACCATCACCCTCTACCCCGAGTGCATGAAAGGCATCGCCCCCCATCCCCAGAATCAGCGGCATGGCAGAGAGCGTCTCCACGTTGTTGACCACTGTGGGACGAGCAAAGGCACCGGCCACGGCGGGAAAGGGAGGCTTGAGTCGGGGCCGCCCGGGCCGCCCTTCTACCGATTCTAGAAGCGCAGTCTCTTCGCCACAGATATAGGCCCCCGCCCCCAGGCAGACCTCCATGTCGAAGTCAAGTCCCGATCCCAGGATGTTATGACCGAGATAGCCACCCCTACGCGCCTGTTCCAAAGCCCCTTCAAATTCCCTGGCGATGGCTTTGAACTCCCCTCTCAAGTAAACGATACCGCGTGTCAGCTTTGCTGCCCACGCGGCAACAAGAGACCCTTCGATGAGCTGGAAAGGGTCTTCGCTGAGCAGATATCGGTCCTTGAACGTACCGGGCTCACCCTCATCTGCGTTAACCACGAGGTAGCGAGGGCCGTCGGAGTCGGGCACAAACCCCCATTTGACGCCAGCGGGAAAACCGGCTCCACCACGACCCCTCAAGTGCGCCTTTTCGACCTCTTTCGTAAGGGCATCTGGAGCCATGGCCAAGGCTCTCTTCAGGGCGTTGAAACCACCGGTAGCAAGATGACCTTCGAGGGTACCAAGCCCTTTCGATACCTGCCATCGCAATAGGTGACGGGTCGCTCCCACTTACTCGTTCCTCCCACGTAGCTCCGCCAACAACGCCAGGACCTTTTCCCGGCTCATCTCCTCGTAGTATGCCTCATTGACCTGGAGGGCTGGAGCAGTTCCGCAGGAAGCCAGGCACTCGACGGTGGAGAGGGTGAACACTCCATCTTCGCTGGTCTCCCCCACGCCAATCTTGAGTTCACGTGCAAGGGTTGCGAGGAGGTCGTCCCCGCCGCGTAGATAGCAGGAGACGTTGCGGCAAACTTGAATGTGGTACCGCCCTACGGGCCGCGAATTGTACATTGAATAGAAGGTCGCGGTGGACATCACCTGTCCAGCGGGGAGTTCCAGCCGCCTTGCAACCAATTGCAGAATCTCGGTAGAGAGGTGGCCAAATTGCTCCTGCGCCAGTTCCAGAACCGGCATCAGACAGGCACGGCGCTCTGGAAGGCGGGCGATCAACTCTGCTATCGCCTGCTCGCTCTCGGCTGAGAATTCCAGTTCACTCTCGCTCATTACGCCCCGCAGATTCGTCACCCAGGTAGCCTTCCAGATGGCCAGAAACCTATCTGACAGCGTGCTTTGTGTCAAGGCGATTAGAGGTCTCGTAACTGTTGGTGGTGGAGTGGAGCAGCGGTGCTGGAAAGGCAGAACTTCGGTTCGCCTCTCAACTAGTTCTGCTGCAAGAACTCTTCGTCGTAGATACGCTCCAACCGAGCCTTATGAACCCGCTCCTCTCTGACCAGGGCGAGCAGCATCTGTTCCGTGTCGGTGCCTGCGAAGGCTTTGGACGACTCGGTGTAGAACTGAATGGCTCTCATCTCTGCCTTGATGGCAACCACCAGTATGTCGCTTGGTTCGCTTGAATCCTGCAACCGTGGAGCTTCCAGGGTCTCACCTAACTTCAAATCTTCCCCCAGGTCAGGCAGGTCTTTGCCGAACTCCACCTTCTTACCCGCGATGGCATCTTCAAACATCTGAACGTGCACATCCTCTTGGGCAGCCAATTCCTTTAGCATCTGCTTGGTACCCTGGTCGGAGACCTTTTCAACTGCCGAGAGATAATACTCCCGGGCACTCTTCTCCATCTGCAGGCCGATTTCCAATATTCGTTTGCGTTCCATGCTCTCCCCCCGGTCAACCATCAGGCGTTCGTTTCCCGTATATTAGGGAAGGCTGCTTTGCTTTGCAATGGCTGGACACAAAGAGCGCAGCGCACTACAATCCAAACCTCTGTAACTGCTGGGAGAGAAAGATGACTACCGACCAGAACATTGTGACAGTTGACCTGCAGTGGGCCTATCGCCTGATGGGCTTTGGACCCCTGGTCCTCGTCTCTACCACCGATGGTATCCGGCCCGACGTTGCCGCTATCGCCTGGTGTAGCCCTTGCGCCAAGCACCCTCCCACTTTTGCTCTGGCTATCGGCAAGCGACACAAGACGTACCAGAACATCATGAAAACCGGGTACTTCGGCATCAATGTTCCCACCGCAGATCTGACTGAACTGGTCCTCTACTCGGGTACCGTGAGTGGCAACAACGTGGACAAGTTCCATGAGCGGAGGATTCCCTACCATTCCGGCCAGGAGTTGACCAAGCTGCCGCTGCTGACCGATTGCGCAGCCTGGCTGGAATGCAAACTCATCCCGAGTCTGGAATCTGGCGACAATTCACTCATCGTCGGGGAGGCAGTGGCAGCCTCTTCTCGGGCGGGCGTTCTAAAAGAAGATCACACGTGGAACGCGGAGGAGTACCCCACCCTGCACCACCTGGGAGGACGCAGTTTTCTGGTCGGTGAACGACGTATCGTGGCCCCGCCGGTCAAGCGATAAGGGGACTCAGCAATGCCTTGATTTCCTCGGCTTGGGACAGATAAGCGTCTTTGTACTCCAGGTAGTTTCGCCCATACGC
>CAZFVN010000138.1:0-14106 GCA_964522395.1 uncultured Myxococcales bacterium | reverse complement strand
GCAATGGGCTGGACGACGACTGTGACGGTGAGGTGGACGAGCCTGACCTGGTGGTGGGCAACTATGTTGCGCTTTGCGACGACGGTGACCTTTGCACTGATGATTCCTGCACGGGGCAAGAAGGTTGCTCTCATCTGCCCCTGACAGATACCCAATGTGACGACGGTGACCCGTGTACGCTCACTGACCTGTGCGAGGCGGGCATCTGCGCTGGCCTGCTATTGGAATGCGCCGACGAGAACCCCTGCACCGACGATTCTTGTGAGGAAGGAGAATGTCTCTTCCAGCCAAACAGTCTCGATTGCGACGACGGCGATGCGTGCACGGTTGCCGATGAATGCAATGGTGGGAGTTGTGCCGGAGTCAGTGTCGATTGTTCCTGTCAGGAGAACAGTGATTGTGGCAGCCTGGAAGATGGCGACCTTTGTAACGGCACGCTCTATTGCGATACCAGCGCCCTACCCTACGAATGCCGAGTGAGTCCAGGCACTGAGGTTATCTGCCCGGAGCCCGCTGGCATCGACGCAACCTGCCTGAGTGTGACTTGCGATCCGAGCAGTGGGGAGTGTGGCTTCGCGCCGTCAAATGAAGGCGCACCCTGTGAAGATGGCAATGCATGCACTATTGCTGACTCCTGCTTCGAAGGTAGCTGTGCAGGAGGACCCGCGGCCAATTGCGCAGACGATAATTCCTGTACCGATGATGGCTGCGACGAAGAAGGCGGTTGTCAGCACGTAGCCAACACAAGCCAATGCAATGACGGTGACACCTGTACCATTGAGGATCAGTGCGTTGAAGGCAATTGCGTGGGAGGTGGTGCGCTTTCCTGCGATGACAACAATCCCTGCTTCGACGATTCTTGCGATGCGATCTCTGGGTGTGTTCACCTGCCCAATGTGGCTCCGTGCGATGATAATGATCTTTGCACAACGGAAGACCAGTGTTTGGCCGGTTCTTGTCAGGGTGGGCAGCCTGTCCTTTGCGACGATTTCAATCCCTGCACTGATGACACCTGCGACCCACAAGTCGGCTGTGTCCATGCGCACAATGAGAGTTTCTGCACCGACGAAGACCCATGTACCGTCGGTGACCAGTGTGCCAATGGAGTATGCGTATCTGGTTCCGGCGAGTTGAAATGCGACGACGAGAACCTCTGCACCGATGATAGCTGCGACGGGGCTGACGGTTGCGTCTATGTGGCGAATACGGCCCCTTGCGACGATGGTGATGAGTGTACTGACGGTGACGAGTGTCTAGGCGGTCAATGCGGCTCCGGCGAGCTTGTCGTCTGTGATGATGGCAACTTTTGCACCGACGACAGTTGCAACCCCCTCACGGGTTGTGCCACCGAGGCCAATTCGAATCCTTGCGATGACGACAACGCCTGCACCGTCGACGACCACTGCCAGGCACTTACCTGCCAGGGCGGGGGTGAGTTGCCTTGCGACGATGGCAATCCGTGCACCTTTGATTTTTGCGATTACAAGAGTGGTTGCTTCCAGGTTGCCGTTGCCGACGGAACGTCGTGCGACGAAGAGGGAATATGTGTTGGGCTCTGCGCCTCCGGGGAATGTGGTGAAACGGCGGTGGAGATATGCAACAACGATATAGATGATGATTGCAATCCCGAGACTCCCGATCTATGTGCCCTGGCCAACTGCAAAGAGATGCTTGATGCTGGTCTCTCGGAGGGTTCCGGGAATTACCTCATCGATCCTGATGGCGTAGGCGATGGGGAGCCCTTTGAGGTCTACTGCGATATGGATTTTGATGGTGGGGGTTGGACTCGTTTCAACTGGGTACTTCAGGCCTACCCCAATGGTGCTGATCCGCTTGCTCAGGACCTCAGTGAGTGCGCGGTTGATGCTACCATCTGCCGGGGCCGCATTCCGGGGACTGAGAGTCCCGTTGATCTGCTGGTGAAGGATAAGAGCGAGGACCAGTATGCGGCCTGGCATTTCAATGGTAGTTCCATTTCCAACGCGGTGCTCAATGCGCTTCGGGACAAGACCGAGTCATGTCTCTATCAGCAGGGGGCTTTTCAGCCCTACTCGCAGAATTCGAGCGAGTCTTACTGTGGCAATGGGGGTGAGGGGGGGTGCGACTCGTTCTATTATACGTCTGGTGCTTGTAAGGGGGCGGGGAATTGGGGGATTCATTGGGATGGGGACAACCATTGGTGTGCGGCTGCGTTCAAGATGGGGGCGACGGTGGCAGGTGGTTGCGGGCACAACGACCAGGGTTTCCTCAACGATTGTGACTGCAACGACGAACATGGCGAGTTGTACTATAGGTAGTAGTCAACGGCCACGCTCCCTTCGGGCTCTTCGGTCGCTTTGCTTCCGGTGATGTCCTTCGGCTTTCGCTCGCGGCTGGCATACTAGCTAATCGTACCGCACAGTTCTTCGTCGCGCGGTCTTCGCTGCACCCGAAAGACTCACCTTCACGCTCCCTCCACGCTCTTCGGTCGCTTTGCTTCCGGTGATGTCCTTCGGCTTTCGCTCGCGGCTGGCATACTAGCTAATCGGACCGCACAGTTCTTCGTCGCGCGGTCTTCGCTGTAGCCGAAAGACACCTCTCCACGCTCCCTTTGAGCTCTGCTGTCGGTGTGGTGCTTTGTGGGTTCAGGGCACGAGTTTGAAGGTGTATTGGAATGAGTGGGAATTGCCGAGGTACTTCAGGTTCGCGATATAGACGGTGTACTTGATATTGTCTTGGAGGCCGCTGACTTTCCACTGGATGTGGTTGGGGATGCCGAAGAACTGGTTGGAAGTGGCCAGGCTGTGGACCTGCTTCTCTATTGTGCCGGGGCCCTGGACCTTGATTATGGCGGAGCTGAGGTCGACCTCTTCGTTCGACCATTTGCTCTCCTTGCTGGCAACCATGGAGAAGGAGAGATACCACTGCTTGTCGAATAGCGCGGTGGGATAATTACCGTAGGGATAGGCGACGAAATTCTCGGCGAGTTGGACGGGGGCAGGATTGGGATAGATGACTTTCAGAACCGCGGCTCTGCTGTGCTTGTTTGATGATGGTACCGAGGGTTTGCCGTGTGAGGCTCCATAGGAAACCTGGGTGAGGAACGGGTCCAGGAGCCAGCGGCGGTGACCAAGGGATTCGACGTCGAAATCGATTAGAAAGCCATCAATGGCTTCAATTGGGTCCGGGAATATCAGGTAGCTGCTCCAACCGCGATGAAGGTTGCTCGCCCCAGCCCCATTGAAACCATCTTCGGTCCAGCAGTGCCAGTTCACGGGTGGTTCGTGGTTCAACTCAGCGTTGGCAGCCATCATCAGCGCGGCATCTTCGGTCTCGCCATCGGACTCCGGGTCATAAATGACTGCTGGCAGCCCGCTGAGAGCCCGAATACGGTTCACCCGCGCGAGAGCAACTGCCCTGGCAGATGGGCTGGGAACTCCGCGATCGCACGAGTAGATTTGGGGTTTGGTGGAATAGAGACAGGCAGCAGTGAGATTGACGGCTCCGGGGAGGCATTGGCCAGCAAGGCAGCTATCGTCTGTCGTACATGGGTCGCCGTCGTCGCAGGGCGAGTGGTCGGGACATTGGGGGACGATTTCGGGTGGTATGTCCGGCTCTACGAGGTCCTCCGCAAGAATGTCTGGGGATTCGCTGTGGCCGTCCTCTGCGATGAGTTCCACCAGATCGGGCGGGGAGGTGGTGGAGTCCTGGTCTGCCGTTGGCACCGAGGTGTCGCTGCGCAGTGCGGAATCCGTTGCAGCTAGCTCGCCCAAAGCAATGTCGGCCAGGCTCCCCCCGTCTGTCGTGCCCACGTCCGTCGCATCCACGCTCTCGCCCAACAACTCGCCAGTCGGCAACTGGACACAGCCCGCCAGACTCACCAGAAAGATATACGCCGCGTACCTCGTCCTTCGCATCAGGCCTCCGTCAAGCCATTGTAGTGTCGGCGGGGGTTTAGGCCAAGGACCGGTTGCAAATGGATATTGAGTGGCTGTTGACGTTGACAGATTGCGCCACCGACACATAGACTACCTCGGAATTGTGACCGCTATCTGCAGAGGTCAACCATGCCATCCCTCGGGGCGAAGAGTGCCCGCAGTACCTTTGGAATCGAACATCTGCGCGGCCCCATCGGGGGTCTGCGATGGCCAACTCCCCTCGATTCGTTTTGGGCAGCACTTCTCTATCTGGGATTGTCTTTCCTCGTTCTCTCACCATTGTGGGGAGTGTGGTCCACGGCCTACGTCGGGCCGACCTTCGGCAGTAGCCAAATCTGGCAGATGCGCCAGGTCTGGGAGGCCATTCTGGCCGGAGAGATGCCGCCGATGGTCACGACACTGCTGACCTTCCCTACACCCGGTGCGGTGGTCTTCACGGGATGGCCGTTTATGGCCCTGGGCTTGTTCTTCCGTCTCTTCATGACGACTATACCTGCTACCAATTGTGCCTTGCTGCTCTTCCTGGCAGCGGGCGGTTTCACCATGTTCCTTCTTGTCTGGCGATGCTCCGGCTCCCGCCCGGCCAGCCTCCTCGCCGGGGCACTATACGGCTTCTCTACCTATGCCCTCGGATCCCTGGCCAACGGACACGTCTACTCGATGTTCGTGCTCTGGCTGCCGCTCCTCGTCCTCACCTATGATGAGTGTCTGCGAAGAACCCGTCCCAGCACTCTGGCGCTCTTCGGGCTGGTGGTGCTGCTCTCAACTCTGGAGAGTCCGTACCGCCTCATCGAGGCCTCTCCTATTCTTGCTGCCTTGACGATTCATTTTCTCACTACTCAGGGTCAACTCGTAAAGGTGCGTTGGGCCCGCGTTATCGGGGCGGCGCTGGTCTGTCTTATTGCTCTGGCCGGTCCAATTGCATACTTCAAATTGCAGGTAGCCGGGGACGACGTTGAGCGCCTCTACGCGCCGATGCATGCGCTTATTATCCAATGCGGACCTGCCGTCCACCCAGGTATGGAGAGCACGGTAGACGGAGGTCTCATTGCTGAGGGCTGGCTCGACCCGGTTTCTTTGGTACGTCCGGGGTTTCTCTACCGTGATTCTGTGGCGGCCGATGTCCACAATGCGCACCACATCCAGTACCTGGGGCTCTTGCTACCTCTCGTGATCATCGCGCTCCTGGCCCTCGATAAGTCCCGTCGGCAGATGTTGCTTTGGGCCATCGTGCTGGGAGGGGCATTGGCGCTAGGGCCCGCGCTGCATTGGGGTGGCGTTGCAATTTGTATTGGCGGACGGCCACTCCCGGGCCCGCTGGCCTTTCTGGGACTTATTCCCGGCACTGATGCCATGGGGGCATACTATCGATTCTACCTCGGAATTCTCGCTGCCGTCTTGCTGAGTATTGCCCTCGTGTGGCCCGCTTTCCTCTCCCTCGTACCCCGGCGCATTCGGCCCTGGTTTACCGCGTTTTCCATGGTTCTCTTGTTGGCTGATGCCACTTTCTTCTCCCCCTTGCGTTTCCCCATTCCCGTGGTTGACTGGGAGCCTCCGCCCGCGGCCGTCACTCTAGCTGACCAGCCTGGCAAAGGTGGTGTCCTCGTGGTACCTGACATCCATGGGCCGTCACTGGTGGAGGGTGAGGAGCGATTATGCGCTTTTGTCTGGCAGTTCCATACGCGTAAGCCGATGCTCTTTAGGATTCCTGAGACTTGCGCAGCCCAGCCGCTCCGAAGTAGCTCGAGCCCTCATGAGATGGTTCACTACGCCACTCCGGCCGCTCGCGACGAGTGTCTTACGGAGTTGCATTCTCTGGGCATTGAGTGGGTCCTCTTCATTGGGCCCAATGCAACTGCGGAGGGTCAGCAAGAGTGGGCCATCGATTTGCTGAGCGAGTGGTTCGGCCCTCCCATCGGGCCCAATTCTGACGATGGAAGCCGTCTCTTCGACGTCCCATAGACGTTGACAGTATTCATCGGTTTCGGACCATGGTCCCGCCGGGTATTTCCTACTTACTCTTTTGAAGGGGCGAGCAGGTCAGCCTTCTCGACAATCTTGATGAACTCTGCCCGATAACCATGAGGGTCGTCGCCTCGCGCCGTGCGTGCCATCTCGATGACCTTTCCATAAGTCGTGTTGCCGACAAATGTCGAGTCCCGAAGTAACATCCCGAACATGGCTACGGAGGAGGCGAACCGGTAGTTGTTGCTGGTCTTCGCGAGCGCCACTCCCTGGTCGAGAAGAGGCTGCTCAATCTTGCTGCTGGTGTCGCCGTCGGGCATCTTGTAGCGTAATTTTATGGTCATCAGTTCGCTACTGGTCGCAGCACCGTCCTTCACCTCGGTCTTGACGTAGCGGAGCTCTTCCTTACCCGCGGCGCCGTCCGTGGCGGGGACAATCTCGTAAAGCGCGGTGACGGTATGGCCCGCACCGAGTTCACCAGCGTCTTTAGTGTCGTCCGCGAAATCCTCCTTGGCGAGCATGCGATTCTCATACCCGACGAGGCGGTAAGACTTGACCTTGGCAGGGTTGAACTCGACCTGGATCTTGACGTCCTTGGCGATGGTGAAGAGGGTCCCGGTCATCTGTGTCACGAAGACCTTCTTGGCCTCGAGAATATTGTCGATGTACCCGTAGTTGCCATTCCCCTTGTCGGCCAGGGTCTCCATGCGAGAATCCTTGTAATTGCCCATGCCAAACCCGAGGACGGTGAGGAAGACGCCGGCATCGCGTTTCTCCTCGATGAGGCGTTCCAGTTCAGCGTTGGATGCTGCGCCGACGTTGAAATCGCCGTCGGTGGCGAGGATGACGCGATTATTGCCTCCCTTGATGAAATTATCCTGGGCTACTTTGTAGGCGAGTTGAATGCCTGCCGCACCAGCCGTAGAACCCCCCGCACGCAGCTTGTCCAGGGCCCCCTCAATGGCATCATTGTCAGTGCCGGGAGTGGACGGCAGCACGAGCCCGGCAGACCCGGCGTAGACAACGATGGCCACGCGGTCCTTCGACGAAAGTTGGCGCACAAGCATCTGAAAACCCTTCTTCAATAGGGGCATCTTGTAGTTGCTGCGCATGGACCCTGAGGAGTCGATGAGGAAGACGAGGTTGCTCGGGGGGAGGTCCTCTTGAGGAAGTTTCTTGCCCTGAATGCCGACCATGACAAGGCGAGTTTCCGCGTTCCACGGACAGGTTGAGACCTCGGTGGTCACGGAGAAGGGAGTCTCGCCGGTCGGTGCCGGATAGTCGTATGTGAAGTAGTTGATAAACTCCTCGATTCTGACCGCATCCGCGGGAGGCAGACGATTCATTGTATCGATGAAACGCCGGGCATTGGTGTAGGACGCCGTGTCCACGTCAATAGAGAATGTAGAGAGAGGATTGGCGAGGGCCTCCTTGAATTCGTTTTCATCGACCTTCTCGTAGTCTTCGGTGCCCGGTACCTCTTTGAACGAATCCGGGGGGGCCCCTGGACCGCCCACGATCCCACCTGATAGCGTTCCACCTGAAGCTCCGCCTGCACCAGCGAGGCCCAGGGCGCCACCTTGCCCGCCCCACTCTGATCCAACCATCCGGACTGCGCTCTTCGATAGGGCCACCTTGAGCTTCTTCTTGCGATCGCGGCCTGAGCCCGTCGTTGCCAGGTCAGCCAACACCTCTTCATTTTTCGCGGCGACGGGAGCGTCGATGGAGCTGGGACCGGGATCATCCGTTGGTGCTTCCTGGGCTTCCGCTTCGGGTTCAGGTGACTTGACTACCACTTCCGCAGGCTGTTGCGTCTTGCCATCCCCCTGTTCAGCTACGGGGGACGATCCGTCGCCTGCCGTGGGCGGCGCTACCGGCGTGTCCGCTACTGGCTCCACGGGCGTCTGCTTGCCAGCCGGTTCAGCAGGGGCCGCTTCCTTGGCCTGCTCTCCTACCGGTGCCGGGGCCTTCTCCTGGCACGCAACCAGGAGCATTAAAATGGATGTTGCAACAGTAATCACTCTCCATTTCGTAATCATCTGTTCCTCCTTCCTGCTAAATGTCATGGCGGCAAGAGACTACGGGTCGCGCCATTCGTTCCCACCGGTGATAATATTCACGGTCCCGACGGTTGATCAGCACACTCGAGCGTATCGTTCAAAAGGCCGATGCCGCCCATCTCCCTGAATCGAGCGTAGGTGTCGGTGCCGAGCAACTCTTTCATGTCCGACAGAATCTCATTGCGGTCTCCCATTATCTGCAGACGAGGAGTCTCAATGGCGAGGTCCTCCACGTGCATCTGCTCGACCGCGTACCAGCGCAATTCGCGCAAGGCACAAGCAGCTTCACTGAGCCATTGAACTTTAGGTGCTGATAGTTGCAAGTCATCCTGCAGCAGAAATTTCAAGGTTGCCTGCCTGGCCGCATCGAGACTTTGGCGATCTACAGCCTCGGTAACGACCGGGTCCCACGCCCGACACTCCGCCACCTTCTCCTTACAACTCTTGAGCTCGGACATATCTGCACACTGGTCATGTGGAGGTGGCGGGCAAATGGGACAAAGCTGACGAGGCGGGCATTTGCGAGGGAGCGAGAGATTGTCGGCAGGTGGAGTCGACGGGGTCTTGTTGGCCTCCGCCCGCTTGACAGGCACGGCGGCCAGGGGTTCTGAGGGCTCCCGTCGGCGAGACGATTGAGCAGGAATCTCGCTCACTCTTTGTGAGTTCGACGGTGACTTCGCCTGGCCCATCGGGTTCTCCGGGGCAGGGTCGCCAAGGTAGAGGTATACCGAAAAGGCAATAGTACCGGCCGCAACCATCCACGGTAGCGCAACCTTCATGTGCCATCCTCCGCCGCGGCTAGTATCGCAGGTGTACCTCAGGCAAGCAAGGGAGACCGTTAGTGCTGTGCTCGTCTGCCCGGACCTGCTATTCTTCTCTTTAGTGAGTGGGAAGGAGTTAAGATGAGCCGCAAGGCCATAATCATTGGCGCAGGACCCGCAGGGCTGACCGCTGCGCTGGAATTGCTACGCAGGTCTGACATCGTTCCGATTGTTCTGGAGGCAACCCCGCATATCGGGGGAATCTGCCGCACAATTCGCTACCGAGGCAACCGGATGGATTTGGGCGGGCATCGTTTCTTCTCTAAATCGGAGCGTGTCCAGGAATGGTGGCAGAGCGTGCTACCCTTGCAAGGGGGATTGACCTGGCGTGACTTGAGCAGGCCCGTGGGGCAGCTTGACCCGGGCGAGGAATCGCCACACCCTGAATGGACTGATCGGGTGATGCTCCTGCGGGAGCGGGTCTCTCGCATCTTCTTTCGCCGCCGCTTCTTCGATTATCCGGTAAGCCTTAACGCCAATACGGTGCGTGGTCTCGGCTTGTCTCAAATGACTCGCATTGCACTCAGTTACGTAATGGCCCGTTTGCGCCCGCTACCCGAGGAGAGTCTGGAGGAGTTCCTTATCAACCGTTTCGGCCGAGGTCTCTACGAGACTTTCTTTCGGGACTACACCGAGAAGGTCTGGGGTGTAGCACCATCGGAAATCCCGGCCGATTGGGGCGCACAACGTATTCGCGGTCTCTCGATCTCTCGGGTGCTGGCCCACGCTTTCAAACAGGCTACTGGCCTCGGCTCTCGCGCAACTGAAGTCAGCCTCACGGAGCGGTTCGGATATCCCAAGTACGGGCCCGGGCAGTTCTGGGAGGAGGTGGCCTCGGAGATCGTCTCCCGGGGAGGGGAGATTCGCCATGAATGTGAGGCAGCCAGGTTTGACCAGGAGAAGGGCGAGATTGTGGGTGTCCACGTTTCGTCGCCCCGCGGCGAATCGGTGGTGGCTGGAGATTTCTATTTCTCGAGCATGCCCATGGACCAGCTCGTGGAGGGGCTCGACGATGTTCCCGACGCGGTCAGAGAGGTGTCACAAGGACTCTCGTTTAGAGATTTCCTGACCGTCGGAGTGCTCTGTCGGCGGCTTCGTCTCTCTACAAAGCATGCTGGATCGAGTGCCGAGAGGATACCGGATCACTGGCTTTACATCCAGGAACCGGACGTCAAGATGGGCAGGCTGCAGGTCTTCAACAATTGGAGCCCCTACATGGTTGCGGAACCCCATCGAACCGTCTGGCTCGGTCTGGAGTACTTCTGTGATGAAGGTGATGACCTCTGGAACCTGAGCGATGGCGAATTGCTGAACCTTGGCACTGCCGAGTTGGAGCGCATTGGCATAGTACGTCGAAGTGATGTTCTCGACGGCTGCACCGCCCGGGTCCGGCGGGCCTATCCTGCTTACTTTGGTACCTATAACCGGCTCGGTGAGGTCCGAGATTACCTCGACCGCTTCGGGAACCTCTTTCTCATCGGCCGCAACGGCCAGCACCGCTACAACAATATGGACCATTCGATGCTCACCGCGATGCTCGCCGTGGATCACATTTTGACGGGTTCCCCGACCCGAGAGGCCATTTGGGATGTCAACACCGAAGAGGAGTTTCACGAAGAGTCGTAGGGGAATTGGCCGGCAGGGAATTTCTAGCCATAGGTGGGGTTCAAATCTGTCGCAGCAAACCTTTGCACGCTTTGAAACGCACGTGTAGGATTAGCCAATACTGATGGAGGCCTTCATGGGATTCTTTGGGCTAAGTGAAATATTGATCCTCTTTGCGGTGGCCGGAGGCATGGCCGACGCCGGAAATGTGAAGCTTACGGCACCACGGGACACGGCCGACAAGGCCATCCGCTATCTGCTGCCCGATGCCGAGGTTGTGGTGCACATGAATCTGGAGGCTGGCATTGGCAACGTCTTCGCGCTGCTGGACGAGGTCGCGGAGCTGAAGTTCGCCAAGAGTAGCGCCGAGATCAGCCAGGCCATCGGTGCTGCCCAGACGAAGATGGCAGAGGGATTGAAATTCCTAGGCAATGAGGTGGGGCTTGATCTCGCCAGCGACCTCGGCTCGATCACCTTCAGCTTGTCGCTGGCGAGCAAGGACAAGATGGCCCTGCTCATTCGGATGCGCGGCAACTTTAAGGATGGCAAACTGGAATCGAAAATCACGAAAGACGCAGTGGGCACTTATGAGTTTGCAGGTAAGACGATCCACCGCCTGAAGGAGGAGCCGGTCTTCAGTGATACAGTCCTGACCTTCCCCGATGCCACGACACTTCTGCTCGGCCTGCGTCCTGTGGTAGAGGAGGTCTTGAGCAAGGGCAAAGTCAAGCCGTCAAAGGGTGGCCGAACCGCCCGTCTCGCCAAATTGGTGAACCGGAAGACTGCCACCTTCGCGTTACTGGCGCTTCCCGATTGGGCGGTGGCCGAGCTAGCGAGGGACGAGTCCGCGAAGTTAGTGGCGAAATTCCTGGGTGAGGTTGACTATCTCTACTACGGAGCGGCAAAGGGCAAGGGCGTTTTCGAAGCTGGCGTCTCTTCAAAGGAGGCCCGCACCCGGGTAGCCTACCTCTTTAAGTCTGCTGCCGGTTTTCTCGATGCGGTGCGAGGCATCATCGATGCCGGCGCTTACAGTATTCTCGGGATCATTCCCCTCGTACCCCCGTCGGAGATCGAGACGGCGTGGCAGGAGGCGCTCTCTGACGAAGACGCGGTGCTGGAAGTTGCCGCCTGGTTCAAGCAGCGGTTCACTGGCAAAAGCGTGGTGAAGGTCAATTCCCGGAAGCAGACGGTCCGGCTCGAATTGGATAACCCGGCAGCGCTTTGCGGTGCGGTGGCTCCGGTGCTCGCCGGGGCGGGGTATTGGATGTACATGAGACCCTTCCAAGGAGCGGAACCGCTCTATGAAGAGAAGATTGAGTTTGAGCCGGAGCGACAGCCCGCCATTGAATACATCCCGATCCCGCAGTCATGAAAGTTATCCAGCCAGCCATCAGCGTACTCCTCTTGATGGGTACTGCATTGGCTCAAGAGCGTCCCGATTTGCAGGCGAACTGCGATGGGGGACAGGCGATGGCCTGCATGGAACTTGCGACGGATTACTTACGTGGTGACGGAGGATCTGTTGATGAGGTGAAGGCCAGGGGGCTCTTTGAGAAGGCGTGCGCCGCTGACGTCTACCCGGCGTGCACTCGGCTCGGCGAGATGCTTGGTGCGGGACGGGGTGGTCTTGAGGACAAGCGACGAGCGCGGGATTCTTTTGCGCGTGCTTGTCACAACGGCGACCCGACTGCCTGCGAACGATTGGCACATATGCTCTTCAATGGTGAGGGTGGTCCGGCTCGTCCCGAGAAGGCGCGCACCTTGTTGGAGGGGCTATGCGGCAAAGATGTCCCCACGGCCTGCTCCATGATGGCGGTGCTCTGGCGAACGGGCCAGGGCGTGCCTGCTGCCGACCTCGCCAAGGCGCTGCGTTTTCATACCAAGGCGTGTGAGGCAGATTCCGGTCCTGACTGTCTCAAGGCCGCAGAGATGTGGCACAGTGGCACTGGTGCCTCCTCTGATCATGGACTTGCGCGGGAGTTGTTTGACCGGGCCTGCAAACTTGACGAGCAGAGTGCTTGCGCCCGCCTCGGCATGATGATGCACTTGGGCCAGGGTGGCGGAAAGGACGCATTGCGGGCCCGCTGGCTTTTCCAGCGAGGGTGTGACAACGGGGATGGGATGAGTTGCTCCTATTTGGGGCTCATCTATCAGGTTGGCGATGAGGTTGAAGCCGATGCTCACAAGGCCCGCGGCTATTTCGAGAAGGCCTGCACTGCAGAGGTCATTGCCGGGTGCAAGCGACTCGCTTTGATGGCTTACAACGGCTCTGGCGGCCCGGTGGATCGTCCCGAGGCATACGGCCTTTTCGAGCGCACCTGTGAGCGAGGCGACATGGACGGCTGCACGCGATTGGCGCTGGTGCACTACACCGGTGACGAAGTGAAAAGGAACCCCGCGTTGGCGTTGTCACTGGCCCGGAAGGCATGTGACCAGGGCGAAGTGAGGGCGTGCGAGGTGGCCGGAGCAGTGCTTTCTCAGGGAGATGGCGTGGAGCGGGATGCAGCGCTCGCCAGAAACTACCTGGAACCGGCGTGCCAGGAGGGTCGCGCCATGGCCTGTCGTTACCTGGCCGGAAATCTCTACGGTGGCCATGGTGGTCCCAAAGACCTCGACCGCGCCCGTTCACTCTATCTGAAGGCTTGTGAAGGTGGTGATGGGGACGGATGCGCGATGGTAGGGATCTTGTATTTCAAGGGGGAAGGAGGGCCGAAGAATGCGCGGCGGGCCCGGGAGTTCCTGGAGCTGGCGTGCGATTCGGGTTCCGGGGGCGGTTGCCGGGAGGCCGGCGTATTCGCGATTCAGGGGATCGGTGGAGATGCCGACTCTGCGCAAGCGTTGCGCAATTTCGAGAAGGGGTGTTCCCTGGATCATGGCGGTGCTTGCGCGGCAGCAGGGGATTATGTAGCGCGAGCCGAGGGGGGACCTTTCGACGCCACTCAGGCTGCGGTTTTCTACCGGAAGGCTTGCGGATTGGGGCACGGTCAGGGTTGCCTGTCGCTAGGGGCTGCTCTCTTGCGCGGTCATGGTGTGAAGGCTGATGGTGCGGCGGCACGAGACGTCTTCGTGAAGGCGTGTGAAACAGAGTTGCTGGCGGGTTGTGCATATGGTGGTTGGCTGGCGCTCGCCACCGGGAAACTCGATGTTGCACTGCCGCTTCTCAGCCGTACATGTCGGGAGGGCAACGATACTTTAGCCACCATGGCATGTTTCAATCAGGGGTACTTGCTGGCCGCGCTCCGGGGTGACCTGGATGAAGGCGAGATGTTGCTCCTGGCGACGTGTGAGAAGGGCTATCCTCTGGGTTGCCTGGCCGTCGCGACGCTGCGCCAGCAGATTGACCCGGAGGGCGCTGCCGGCATGGCGATATTGAATGTGCCGTCGGTGCAGGACCATTGCCGGGTTGAACAGGAGGCAGAGTCGTGCCTGGTAATAGCCGACTGGTTCGCGGCCGCCGGCAGGGAGGCCGATGCGAAGCATTACCGCGAGATCGGCATGCGCTTCGCCGCCAAGGATTGCAAAGCTGGTGATGCCATATCTTGCTTTCTCGCCCGCGACCGAAAGCCGCTGATTCCGAGAGTGCCACCCCCACCCCCGAAGCAAGAGCGAGCGCCCTCGTCCCACTGAAGTCGTCAAGGCAGCCACCCCCACCCAGGAAGCAACGGAGAGCGCCCTCGTCCCGCTGAAGTCGTAAAGCCAACCAACCCAAGCCATTAAATTTATTTGCGGGCAAGCATT
>CAZFVN010000137.1:1233-14379 GCA_964522395.1 uncultured Myxococcales bacterium | reverse complement strand
CCGTTGGTTTTCGGGCGAATAGCTCAGTTGGGAGAGCATCGGCCTTACAAGCCGAGGGTCACAGGTTCGAGCCCTGTTTCGCCCACCCCCCGAGATGGTAGTGATGTAATGCGCTAGAGCACGACTGCGCGGAAGTGAACACACCTGACCCGCCATGCCATTTAGTCCTAGGTAGGAATTGGCGGGGTGGACGGGACTTGAACCCGCGGCCTCCGGCGTGACAGGCCGGCGTTATAACCAGCTTAACTACCACCCCAAACAATCAAACGAATCGGTTTTTACACCATGTCCGATTCGTTGCCAAGTGTTTTCTGGTGGTGGAGGGGAAAATGTGGGAGGGCGGTGGTGGCACCATTTAGAGTGGCGCCAATGTTGCTGGCTTTGCAGGCGTATCGTACCGCCCGAGCAGAGAGTGGACCACTATGGCCGATATGGTGCGAATTGCCCGGCTGGCAGCATAGCGCAGCACCGGGGCAGAACGGAAAGTCGAAGTCGCGCAGCGAAGCGCAGCACTGCGACAGAATAGAAACCAGCCTCGCTGGTTTGACACGGTGCGGCGTGTGGGCTATAGATCAGGCCGGTTAAAAAGACTGATATGCTTTGAAAGCAGATACGCGTATGCGGGAGGTAGGCATGCTTACACGCTGGTTGGGTAGTGTTGCACTATTGGTTGCAATGATCTTTGTGGTTGGTTGTGGGCAGGAAGAGAAGAAGGCTCCGGCGAAGAAGGCGGCCCCCAAGAAGGCCGAGGAACCCAAGGCTGAAGAGCCAAAGGCGGAAGAACCCGGCACTGCCGATGAGGGCGGTGATTCGGCGAATGTTGCCTCCGAGGGTGGTTCCGAAGTTGGCGAGCCTAAGGCCGATGTGCCCAAGGAGGAAGTGCCAGTTGCCAAGGAGCCCCAGGCCCCAACCGCCAGTGAACTCCTGACCAAGGCGCAGGGGCTCAATCCTGGCGTCACCGCTGATGCCGCAAAGTTGAAGGCCTACTTTGAAGCCCAGGCAGAGACAGTGGGAACTTACCCCGAGAGTGACGAGGCGTTTTATGCCTATGCCGATGGCGCGCAACTTCGCTTGAATTTCGTGGTGGCTGGCCAGTCCGATGGCGCTCTCCTGGATGCGATCATGTTGGCTGATGGCAAGTTGCAGGCTGGGCAGGAAGCGACTCCGGAGCTGAAGGCACTCTACTACAAGGCGTTGTCTCTGGAAGCTGCCGAGAAGGCAAAGGGCGCTCCGAAGGCCGAGAATGGAAAGCCCCTGACCGCTGGGGCCGCGCTCTTGAACTACCTCCACGACGAAGCGTTGGAAGAGGCGGGCAAGGTGGTCGGTAATGAGTTAGTGGTGCCTGATGGGTGGCGCGTGGGAGATCCTTCGACTGCGGCTGCTGGCGCACCCTCCGCTCAGGATGGCGCAAAGAAGGAAGCGGCACCGGCGAAGGAGGAGGTCGTCGAGGCTGATAGTGGCAAGGCCCAGGCCGATGACAACGCTGCGACGGCCCCGGCCCAACCGGCCGTTCCTGAGAATCGCGTCAAAGTCCAGGGAGCCGATGTAACCACTCTGCTGGCGCTGGCCACTGGCGACAATGCGGTAACACTACAGGCCCGGGCTGTGGTGCTGGCGAAGTTGGCTGATGCCATGGACGAAGCTGGCAAGGGTTCGACCCTCTATGGCGACTGGTGGAAGGCGGTGGCAGTGAACAGCGGCAAAGTGCTTTGCGCCGCCTGTGGACAGCTTGACCAGGTGCAGGACGACTATATTGATGACCTCCTCTTCCTCTCGGGCAATGCGGGCATTGTCTGCAAGGCAGCGCAGGTTGAGATTAGCAAGGGCATTCCTGCGGCGGAAGCCGTAGCCAAGAATTGCGGGGCCGAACTGGGGGTGGCCGAGGCTGACCTGGCGCTGGTGACGGTACACAATGTACTGGAGCTACGCTTGTACGCGTTGGCCCACCAGATGTTGGACAACCTGCCGCCGAGCACTAAGGACAACGGCTTCTTCCCGCAGTACGAAGTGGTGGCCAAGCGGACCCGTGAACATCTGCTAAGCAAGATCTCACTCTTTCCCGTAATCGAGACCTTCCCAGCCGATCAGTGGGAGGCAGAGAAGGAAAAACTGGTGCTGCGCAGCGATCTTCCTGCCGGTGCGCCAGCCTGGAATTTCATGCCCATCGAGATGGTAGTGGTGGACGAAAAGGGTGTGGGCGATGCGCTCCGTCCAGTGGCCGATGTGGCTACTGTTCCTTTTGCTTTTGTTGATGCTGCCGAGAGTCTGCGCTTCCCCGGCAAAGTAATTGCCAATGTGGAGGCGATTGCCAAAGAGATAGAAGCAAAATCGGCCAAGCTGAAGGAAGAGAAGAGGCCCTTCGACGAGCGGCTCAATGCTTACCTGGAAGTCGTAGAAATCCGTGGCGTGAAGTTCAAGAAACCTGATTTCTCGATTCCCAGCGTCATCGCTGCTGCCAAGGAGTTGTCAGCCAAGGCAGGCCCCCTGGAAGGCGAGGTATTCTCATATTTGCTGAAGGCTGAAACGGCAATTGTCAACCACCAACGATCCACCTGGCCAGACTATCCAGATACGGTGGGCAAGGCGGTGACCTATGCGGTTGACCAGGAGACTCCGGCATTGCTCTTCAAGCGAGTTGTGGACTCTCTCTACTACGCTGACTACAAGGAGAGTCGCCTGATCAAGGGGACTGGCGCACTGGACACGGTACCCACCGTCTATTTTACCGAGAAATTCGTAGCTGACGAGGTGTTGGACACCACCTACAAGCGGCCCATTCTGGTCTACGTCACCGATGATGGCACGGTGCGTTTCTATCCGCCGACCAACAAGACCAACAAGGGCAAAATGACGGCCAAACGGAGCCCTCGCAAGCGGGACATCAAATGGCCGGGCGGCTTTCGTACCCAGGAGGATCCCCGGGTCCCCGATCCCCTTTGGAACCTTTTCATGGCTTACACCCGCTCCAGTTCCAAGAAGTTCGAGGCGGAAGTGGTGGGCATCGCTACGGCGATGAAGAAGAAGTGGGACAATGGCAATGTGTTCTACGTGAAAGCGGCTGAGAAGGCGCCGTCTGGCGTAGTTGTGAAGGTGGCTGACCTGCTGGCGAATCTGCCCGGTGCGGCCCCCGTGGCGGCCCTTGATAAAGCATTTCCCGGCTATGCCTGCGGGGCCAAGCAAGTGGAAGAGGAGTGGACCGAAACCGATGGCTGCATCAACAGCATCGTGGTGCTCTTCCCCGACGTAGAGATTCCCTATCTGCCGGGCAAGAAGAAGGTCAAGGAAGTGGAGACCAAGGTTTACTGTGACAAGAAGGACATTGCTCAGAAGATTGCTGCCAAGAAAGGTGCGATCAAGTTCTGCTATGACCCGGAGTTGCAAAAGAACCCAAATCTGAAAGGCAAGGTCCGCTATGACTTCACCATCGGTTCCGCTGGTCGCATTACGAAGATTGCCGTAGGCAATGATGGGCTGGGTAACAAGAACGTGGTGAAGTGCGCCATGAACATCATCAAGCGAATCAACTTCCGGCGACCAATTGGCGGAGAGTGCGTGATTCGGTACCCGTACGTGTTCAAGCCGTAGATAGAGGCGGCGTCGGGAAAGGAACAGGGCGAGAGACAAGGCTACAGCGAAGGACGAGGCAACAGCGAAGGACGAGGCGAAGGCGGCGTCGGGCCTCTGGCGTCGGGAAAGGAACAGGGCGAGAGACATTCCATAATTTGATCACTTTTGCGGGCGCGTTACTATTGGTCTGGAGGTCTGGTGTATGCGCGTGCGTGTGGGGGTCTGTCTACTGGTGATATTTGGGGCTTGTGCCCCGGTTGAGCCGGGGCCTGCCGAGGGCGTGAAGCTTCCTGCCATTTGGAAAACTCAATCTAACGATAAGTCGGATGTGGCGGTGCCGGTGGTACGGGTATCGACTCCGCTTGAAGAAGCATGGGTGGAACTGGAAGCGGCTGCGACGGTTCCTCAGGTGACTACTGCAGTAGAGTCGGGTGGGCCTGACATTTCAATTGAGATTGCGGCCGGGGTGGTGTCGAAGCAGTTGGCCGGCGGCGAGTACGCTGAGTTTGCCGACCGGCTGGAAGCGATCTACGCGGCTAACGGGTACCATCCCCTCTTCTTGGACCCACACTATGGTTCGGGGCCGACCAATTCCATGATCCGAATGTTGTTGGCTCTTCATGAACTGGGGCTCGATCCCTTCAAATACCATTTTGCCGCGGTGATGGAACTAGTTGGCGATGCTTGCCGCGTTCATTTCAGCGAGCCGGACGAAGTGGTGGAGGAGTTAGAGAAGAAGCTGGCGAGCTACATTCCCGATGCAAAGCCACCCTTAGTGACCCTGGATTGTGATGGGGAGTGGTGGCCGGGCGAAGAGGTTGCCCGCAGGTTGGATATTACCCTCGCCCTGGCCTGGCTGCGCGTCGCCGATGTGTTCCACAGTGAGGGGCTAGTGGGGAGCTTCCCCGGCGGTGAGCAGGCGGTCTCGGCTCTGATTGACTGGCTTCCTGTTTCTGAGCGGTATTGGGGGAAGGTGGCAGCGCTCAGGGGATTCTTGCCGCACTGGGCCCGCGGCACCTTTCCGGTGCTGGGCAAGTGGGGTGGGCTGAAGCGTGGCGATTTTGGTCCCCGGGTAGCCCGGCTGAAGCGACGGCTGGTGGCCGAGGGTTTTATGGACCAGGCGCAAGCAGATGGACACTGGAAGACTTTCGACAAGGCGACACGGGATGCGGTTTTGGCCTATCGCGACAGTTATGGACTACGGGCCAAGGGGAGTGTCGATAGGGCGATGCTGGACCAGCTCTCACTTGATGCCGATGTCTATGTCCAGCGGGTGTGGGCCTCCCTCCATGAGACCCTGGTGAACGGTCGGGAGAGAGAGCCCGCGTACATCCTGGTGAATATCCCAGAGTTCAAAACACATCTGGTGCAACACGGTCGAGTTGAGGCCGCCTATCGCAGCGTTGTGGGCTTCCCGTATCAAGAGTCGGGCGGGCGGACCCCGGAGATGAATGCCACCGTCAAGTACGTAGACCTCAATCCCACCTGGACGCCGACACCGTGGGTCGTAGAGAATGAGTTGAAGCGAAAGGCTCGTAAGTCCAGTAGCTACTACGCGAGCAATGGGTTTGAGAGGCGCGGGGGCAAGCTGGTACAGCGTCCCGGGCCGGACAACACTCTGGGACAGGTGGTGATTGGCTTTCCCAATGAGAACAACATCTCACTGCATGGCACCAATGAGCCGAAGCGGTTTGGCTACGCCGACCGCGCGCTTTCGCATGGGTGTGTGCGTGTTGAGGGCATTGAGGATCTGGCGGCGCGGATTTTGACCTGGGCGGACCAGCTTCCCCAGCTTAGCCTGAAGACGATATTCAAGAAAGTCGTAGCGCGGCGCGTAGAGTTTGCCCGCCGCCTTCCCGTCCATATCGTGTATGATCCCATTGCCGTGGTTTCCGGGGCAACAGTTGCGTTGACACGGGACCCTTACAAGCTCCACCGACGTGCGTTGCGAAGGATCCGGCTGGATTCATTACTGAGGATAGTGGCGCTGGCGCGTGAAGGGCGGCGGCTGGCGGCGAAGTAGGGTGACGGTAACAGCGGGATAGGTGCTGGGGGATGTTCTTGACGGTGCTACTCAATTTGGCGATAGGAACGGCGGCGATGGCTTTGCTGCTGGTGCCCGGCATCATGGTGGCGCTCTTGTGGGAGCCGCCTGTCGGGGATGACGCAGATTCCTCACCGCTTCCCCATTTGCTCCTGGTCTTCGGCTGGAGTTTCGGGGTAGTGCCCTTTCTGGCGTTTAGCTATGCTCTCTTCTTCAGGCAGCCTCTGACGCTTATACCGCTGGTGACCGCCGGGGTCCTGGTGACCGCGGTTGCCGGAGTGCTCTGGTGGCGGCGCGACCGTCGAATTCCTGTGCAATTACGCAGTGGTTGGAGTGATGCCCTGCCGGTTTTGGGAGCTGCGGTTGTGGTCGGAGTTCTCTTTGTCCTGAAGTATGACCGCAGTATCTTCTCGACTGAGTCTTGCATGCACCGGGTGGTGATGCAGACCCTCCATCTGACCGATCCCATAATCGATTTGCTGGCGAGCAACCGTGATGATCAGCGGTTGGGCAATACCGCGGTGCTCTCCAGTTTCGTGCTGCTCTTCGGGTCCATGGGTTTTCGAATCGTCTACGGGCTGGTGGGGTTTTTCGCCGCGCTGGGCGGCTATCTGCTCGGTCGCCGGTTGCCCGGTCATTGGGGCTGGGCGTGGTTCGTTGCCCTCCTCCTGCCCCTCAATCCATACCTTGGCCGAATGCCTCTCATCGACGAGAATCTCCTGACCCTTGGATTCTCATCGCTCTTTCTTCCGCTACTTCTCAGGCGCAATGCGCCCTATGTTTCTATCGGTGCTTTCTTCGGAATAGCCGTGATGATGCGTCACGTCGGGATCCTCTGGCTGCCGGCGGTGTGTTTTGCGCTTTGGACTACGGAAGAGCGCCGGGTCAACCCTCTCGTGAAGCTGCTGGTTCCCTTTACGCTGGTCACCCTGGTGGGGCATATTCACCACCTGGTTGCTCTGGGCAGCATCTTTCGTCTGGAGACCTTTGACCAGTTGGAACCGATCCGTCACCGTTTTCTGGGTGAGTATAGCGGCTTGCTACAGTGGCCCTTTGCTGCGCAGGTGGTGCGTACTCCATGGAATCCTTTCCCCACTTTCGTGATGTGGCCGCTCTACCTGGTCGCTCACTTTGGTCTGGTGCTCTTTGCGGCCATGCTCACGGGCCTTGTGGGGCTGGTGCGCGAACGGCGGGTGCAAGGTATCTTCTGGCTGCTGTGGATGGTTCCTCTCTATGGTGCCTTGAGTCTGCAGGAGAACTGGGATGTGCCCAACAAGATGGGCGTTATCTTCCTGCTCTTCCATCCTCTCGTGCTCTGGTGTGCCGTCGGGTTGCACGCGGCTGCAAGGTCACCCCGACGATGGGGGGTGGCACTGGCTTTGCTGGTCGTGGCGAGTTGGGGAGCGTGCCGTCTCCTGCCCGGTCTGGATGTAGCAGCCGACGAGCGGTACTACCGTGCGTGGTCGGGGCAACCCCGGGAGAATCCCGAATTTGTGGAGCAGGAACAGGAGCGCATGAGCCAGGTCCATCTGTGGCCAGACTACAGTCGCATGGCGGAGGCGGTTCCTTTCTTCACAGTGGGCAAGCTCACGGGTCTGGTCAGGGATATCGCAGACCCCTCTGTTTTGAGGCCGGCGGCCCCTTATGGTTGGTTTCCCGGTGATGCGGTGGACCGGACATTGCCTCCGGTGGTGGTGGAGGTGGATCTCTCCCGCCGGCTATTCGATCGGGAGGGAGCCTTTGTGACGCCCGTGACGGGAGAGAGTGAAGTCCATCTCGATTTGTCGGTGCCAGGCAGGGAAGCGGTAATACCCAATATCGCAGTCCCCTGGGCGAAGCGCCCTGTTACGCTTTTTGTGACCGCTGGCGAGGCTGATGTGACGGGGTTGGCGGTAGCCTATGAACCGTGGTCCGACGTGCCGGAAAGGAGGCACTATCTCTTTACTCGCTACGCCCGGGCGATGACCGTGTTGCTGGGCTGGTCGAGAAGCGCGGTGGAAGAGGTTCGCACAGTGAACGTATCTGCTGATCGTGTCCTGATTAGGGTGCCCCAGGGCCCGATGAGCGTGATCGAAACGGTGAGCAACTCGGGCAACAAGTATCTCTACTGGGCCGCAGAGGTGGGGCCCGGAAGTAAGGTCGAGATGCGTGGTCCCTATCACGTTCTCCACAACTGAGAAGATTGATGAAGCTACCTCGAATCCGCCTGAGACCTGTATTATTGCTTGGAGCAACTGCCCTGCTCTTGCCGTTACTAGTGCTCCTCCTGCTCGGCTACTCTCCCATCGTCATTAATTACGCTGGCATGTCTGAGGAGGAGCGAGCGGTTCAGGACTACCTGGCGGCAGCCGATTTGCAGCGCTACTTCCAATGCGGACCGCTCTACGAAGACCCGGGTCCGACCATCTTTGGTGAGTGGGTCCGTCACGACGGCAACCACTACCTGATCGATTGGTGGGGAGAGCGGACTGACTACTTCATGGAGAACGACGGCCGTCGGGTAGTGGGGCCGACGCCGCTGCCTGGTGCCACCAAGGTTGTGCTCATTGGGGAGTCCTCGGGATTCGGATTCGGTTTGCCCGATGAGCAGGTTCATGCTTCCTACTTGCAAACGGAACTTGGAGAGCAGTTTGCAGTTGTCAACCTCTCCTGGCCCGGCCTGGACGTAGAGAACTACTTGCAGGAGTGGGAGCGGGTAATGGTCCACGAACCGGACATTCTGGTCGTCGCGATTTCGCACAACTCCATGCGCAACACGATTTGGGTCCGGCGTTGCCATGGTGTAGATGCGACGCCGGTGCTGTCCTATCCGCCGCTCCACCCCCACGTGTTGAGGGAAGTTTGGTCCTCGCTCCTGGATTGGAGTCGACGAGTGGTTCTGCGCAAGCCGTTGGTTGAGTTGGCTCTGGTCGGTCCCGAGATCTATGGTCGGAAGATGGCGCAATTGGTGGAGCGTGCCCGGAGCGCGGGCGTTGAGGTGATTCTCGTGCGCCATGATCTGCTGCTACGGCGGCCCGAGGAGATTGGTGGGTTCGAGCCGTGGCTGGAGTTTGGCGAGGTCCTGGCGGAAGTGGCAGAGAAGCAGCGAGTACCTCTCATCTTGTTCGCCGACCTGTATGAGGATATGCATCCCGACGAGGAAGCCCCCGGCGGTCACTCGCTGGAACGGTTGAGAGAGCAGGGGTATGACGAGGAGACCCTAGCCGCGACCTTCAAAAACGAGGCCGCTTTCGTCGACCTGATTCATCCCAGTGCGGCAGCCAACCGGGCGTTCGCTAGTAGGCTTACCGACCTGATCAGGGAGCGTATCGGGGGTCCCAGAGCAGAGTAGCACTCACAGCTATTTCAATGGGAGTTTCAGCTTCACACCGGATGGCAAGCCTACCTGTCCCGGTCAGTGCTGAGAGGTTCGCCCAGGTCATCTCGAGATGGTAATTAGCCGGCCTGCTGCAGCCGTCAGCAGGTGCCTGCCACTGGATTTTCAGCCACCGTGTATCGGGATCTGGAGATAGCTGCCCGCTGAAAGGTGCGCGGGTTCCGGAGGGCAATACGACCGTCCCCGAGAGATTCTCCTCTTCCACCTTGAGGCCGATGAAGCCTTTGCCGAATTTGCCCCCGGAGAATTCGACGATTGCCTCGAAGTCCGTCTTGCTGAGTCCGCCGGGAGAATCCTCCTGGCGGCAGGCGGGAATAAGCAACAGGAGGAGGGTAACGGCGCATCCAGCGGCGGTCGAATAGAGCTTCATCGGAACCTTCCGTCGGGAAGAAGAGAGAGTCGGGTCCTGGTTTTTGCAAGGCAAGAAGTAATAAGACTTTAGCGGAACTGAATGAAAAGACAGGACCCGTTGCAATGATCCTAAGGGTTGGTGGGATTTGGTCAAAAAAGGCGACATATTGAACCCTGGTCCGGGCTATCCTTGCACTCAGTTTCGTTTGCTGTCAGCATTTTCGGCCATCTCCAGGAAGCTGGATTCACTGATGATCTGGATGGTTCCGCCCTTCCCGTTGTACTTCTCAGCCTTCTTCAACTTACTCCCTTTCGCTCCCTCGCCAAAAAGAGGTGACCCTTCATCGCCAACTACGAGATAGGTCAAGTCAGTGGTCACTCCGGCGGGAGTCTCGCCACCCCTTTCCGCGACCATCTGCTGTGCTTTCTTGCGTTGCAGGGTGCGGAGCTTTCCGGTGAAGACAAAGGACTGCCCGGCAAAGGTCCCGCCCACTCTTTCCACCTGGGGAGTCAAGATCGTGACGTGGTCTAACAGGCGGTCGATAAGCGGCCCGGATCGGCGGATTCCGTGGACCACCTGGTGGGCGATTCCAAAGGCGATGGATTCATGCACCACGAGGTCTTCTTCCCTTATGTTGCGGACGGCATCGATGGTCTTGTATTCGCGTTCGAGGAGAGTTGAGACATGGCGGGCCAGTTCTTCGATGCCCAGCGCTTGCAAGAAGATGTTTAGCGGTAGGGAGCGCGCTGCCTGGACGTTGGCCACAAGCTTGGTGGCGAGGATGTCTCCCATGCGCTCAAGGCTGGCCAGATGGTGTGGCTGCAGCCCGAAGAAACCCTCGGGGGACCGAAGTAGCCCGTTCTCATAGAGATTCTCTACTATTTTGCGCCCAAAGCCGTCGACCCCGATGGTCTGGATGAAGTGTTCGAGGCGTCCAAGCTGAGTCTGGCGGCACGTATCAGGGGTCGAGCAGACGAGGCGATCCTCTGCCAGGGCGGCCCCCAGTTCTTCCAGCCGGTCAAGATAGGAGCTGGAGAAGTCACCGTTGATGAACTTCGTCGTGGCTGGGATGCTCCCGGACGGCAGGAGCGTGCGTAACTCGTCCCAGAAGTGATCTTCAGTACCCGCAGTGACCAGTCTCTCGTAGTCTGACTGACTATCAGTCCTCTCGATGCGGCTGTTGGGGGTCAACAGGATGCGCAGCGCTAGTTTGCTGGCCGGTAGCTCCTGCAGCACCCATTCCAGCACTTCAAGGGCGTAAGGGATTGCCGGGTCCAGGATGAAAAGACACTCCAGTTTGTCATCGTCCGGGGCAATTCGAGGCATTCCCCGGCAGAGGGATTGCACCGTCTCTCGTTTCTCCTGCTCCTTGCGGCCCCAGGTAAGCTCTTCCTTGAAGCGGAGGTCGCCTCGGCGGGCGAGAGTATTGTGGGTACTTTCTCCCCCGTTGGCGAAGAGGCCCTCACTCCTTGGCGGCTTGATTCCCCTGATCTGCTCAAGTTGGTACGTGGCGAGGCCTCTCAATTGCTCGCGATCTCCAAAGCGCTGGAGCCGAAGCCCGCCGACAAAGAGGACGGGGGCCGCGAGGACGGTGGGACTGTTGCAAGAGGGACACTCCGTGGGAATGGAGAAACGCGTGCCACCGCCGCCAAGATTCCCCTCTACCTTGGGAATCACATCGCCCCGGCGTTTCAGTCGCACCTGGTCGCCTTCGTGCAAATCCAACTTGGCGAACTCCTTCATGTTGTGGAGGGTGGAGCGGGAGACCTGGGCCCCTGATAGAAAGACAGGTTCCACCAAGGCTACGGGGGTGATGATGGCGCTTCTGGAGACGCTCCACTCGACGGCGTTGATAATAGTAAATCCCTCGTCGCCCTGGAACTTGAAGGCGATGGCAAAGCGGGGGTGGTGCGCGGTGGCACCGAGTGCATTTTGCAATTTGATATCACTAAGTCTGACCACCATTCCGTCAGCGTCGAAGTCCCAGGTGGCGCGTTTAGCCATGGCCTGCTGGAATTCACCCGGAGCCTCGCCTGCAGTGACGAATCGGGAATCCACAGGGAGGTGTCCGAGGTCGAGGAGTCGTTGCCGTTTGTCTTCCTCGGTGGCGTGTTCCTCACCGAGCAGGTCATAGGCGAAGAAGCTCAGGTCGAGGAGTTGTGAGCGGTTGGATTCCTTCTGCTTCAGGGTACCGGCTGTGAGATTACGGGAGTTTGGGAAGTTGGCTGCGTACTTCTTTTCGAAGACGGAGCGTTTCATGTAGACCTCGCCACGGACTTCGAGGGGACCCGCCGGCAGTTGCCAGGGGATGTCCTTAATGAGGCGGGCGTTCATGGTGAAGTCTTCTCCCTGAGTGCCGTCACCCCGGGTCGCCGCCTGTTCCAATTCTCCTTTCTGGTCGTAGCGCAGCGAAGCTGCTACACCGTCTATTTTCGGGCTGACGCTGACGGGTAGTGCGGCGAGGTGATCTTGAAAACCAACGGCCTTGGTGTTGATGAAGGGAGCGTAGGTTTCCTCCCCGGTCTCTTCGGCCAGAGTGCTGAGTGCCCGCCCCACCAGATTCGTGAGCCAGCCCCGGAACTTCTCCTCGTCATAGCACTTGTCGAGGGAGAGCATGGGAGCGGAATGGGTCACCTTATTGCGGAAGGTAGAGGTGGCGAATCCCCCTCCCACCCTGCTTAGTACGGGGGAGTCGGGAGCAATTTGCTCAAGGCGCCGAACGAAGAGGTCAAAATCTTCATCGGAGATTACGGGCTGGGCCAGGACATGATACTGGTAATCATGATATTCGATGGCCCGCTCCAACTCGTTTCGGGACATTTCATCGAGGCGTGTGGCGTCTGTTTCAGGAGGTTTGTCGTTGCTCTTTGGGGCATTTCCCTTGGAAAACAGGTTGGGCCCCTTGTCGGCTGGCGGTGGGGTCATAGGGATCCCTAGGTAGGGAGTGGTCTAAAGCTATTCCTTGCTTTCGAACCGGGTCTGGATCGCGCGTCCCAGAATCATCCCGAGGGATTCCAGGACATTGGCATCATTGGTGGTCCATTTGCCGTCACCCTTCTTGTTGATGAGTTCGATGGCCCCATAAGTCCGTGAACCATGTTGAATGGGCACGCAGAGAATGGAGTGCGTTCTAAATCCGAATTCCTGATCCAGTTTGCCGTAGAAGTTTGGGTTTTGCTGGACGCTGTTGACCGTGAGCTTGACGCCATTTTGAACGCAGAATCCTACGAGACCTTTCCCCACCGGGACATGGATTCCCTTGATCTTATTGGCGACGGGGCCGGAGGCCTCAACGATGACGAGGTCTTTGAGCGCCGAGTTCATATCAGAGAAGAATATGGAGGAGGCTTCTGCTTCAACGTGCCGGTTGGCCAGGTCGAGAACATGTTTGGCTGCAACGGCCTCTTCTTCTTCATGAAGGTTATCGGTGGCGAGGAAGACGTCGGCAACGATTTCATCGATGGTCTGCTCTTCTGGCTCGTCGCCATCATACCAGTCATCGAGGTCTCCCCATTCATCGCCGCCCCATTCGTCTTTGGCCGCGACGGGAGTGTCCTTCTCTCGTTCCTTGACCTCTACCTTGCCGAGGACGCCAGTCGCCTCATCGGCGGCCTTGTTTGCGGCAGCTTCGAGCTTGTCTCGGGCTTCCTGGAGTTCAGCCTCAAGTTTCGCCTTCTGTTCCTCGAGTTGACGCTGCATTTCGAGGATTGCCGGGTCGGGACCTGGTTCTGGCGCTGCCGCTGGTTCTGGCTCAGCGGGTGCGACGACCGGAACGACCTGCTCGGCTTCCGGCTCGGGGGCTACGGG
>CAZFVN010000137.1:0-1223 GCA_964522395.1 uncultured Myxococcales bacterium | reverse complement strand
GGCGGTGCCGTTGGTTCTGGCTCTGGGGTTGCTAGTACCGTAATTTGGGTCTTCGCCGGGCCACCGATCTTCTCTTCTACAACCTGTAGCGGGAAGCAGCTTCCTGGGTCACTGCGGCAGCAGCTTCGGCTTCTGCACGGGACTCAGCAGCGCGTCGTTCAGCTTCCTGAACCAACGCATCATCATCGGCTGTGTCAGCCGCCTGACGGATAATGAAGACACGTTTGCTACCCGGGTCGGCGATACGGAGTGAGCCGTCGGGGCCAGTTTCACAGACGATGTTCGCGAGGGCATCGCCCTGCTCACCGATCTGTCGCAGACTTTCTTTGAGCGCGACGAGCCAATTAGACGCCTCGACCTTAATGGACAGGTCAGGCATATCAGAGCCCTTACGAGCTGGTACGAAGACGTTATATGTGGCCATGCATTCCCCCGGTTAGCTTAGTGGTTCTTCAAAAAGCGAATCCAGTTTACCGCATGGTCAGGTGAAGTCAATGGTCCGCTGAGGCGGATGCGTTGCGGCCTGCATGGCGAGCGTGCTCAGGCGGGTCAGAGACCTCCGAGGTCATCTCCGAGGTCATCAACAGAAACCACCATTTCGACCACGGGGACGGGTGTAATCTGGTCGTGGGAGTTGGAGCCCTTGCCGCTTTGCGTAACGGCATAGACGACAAATGCGGCGACAATCAAACCTAGTAGCAGGACGGCCCATGCGAGAATGGGTACCTGATTACTTGAGCGCCGTTTTCGGGGCAACCGCCAGTCGTCACTGGGCAGGTCGTTTTCAACTGGGGAGGAAAAGCCAGGCGTGGCCCCGAAGAGTGAGAAGTCTTCATCGGTTGCGGGTCGGGAAATGGGCTTTGGCTCAACTGGTGAAACGACAGGTCTTTCCCCCTTGCGGCGGTCTTCAGTTTTGGCTGCCAATTCTTCAATGGGGCGGGGGTCAACCAGGGGTGCTACCATGCCCTCAGCCGGGCTGGCAGTGGGCTCAGGTTCAGGGAGGGGCTCGGGTTCTGGCTCAGGCTCTGGCTCGGCCTTGGGCTCAGGTTCGGTTTCCGCGGGTGCTGCGGCTTTCTTGGCCTCTGCTGCGGCTGCTGCGGCAGCCGCTTCGGCCTGGCGTCGCTTCTTCTTCTTGCGTCGCTTCTTCTTCCGTTTCTTGGGAGGAGCAGGTTCTACCATTTCTCCCACCTCCGTTTTGGGTTCTGGCTCAGGTTCCGGCTCAG
>CAZFVN010000136.1:0-14431 GCA_964522395.1 uncultured Myxococcales bacterium | reverse complement strand
ACTGCGAGAGGAAAACGACGGCTAACTACTTACACCACTTGACGGGACGTATACCATTGAACTGGCTTCACGTGGCCGGTAACTGTTGTTGGTTCCGAGTTGAGGCCGGGCCGACTAATCGGAAATGCCACCTATCGCAGTAGCCTCGGGAATTACCAACCCGTCACCAGTATTTCGGAACCATCAGGTACTGGATACCACGTCGAAAATCAAGCTGCAAGACCTTCATGGCCAGAAGAATCGCTGGCGCATGCCGCGGCGGGCAAATCGAGGAATAACGCAGACGGGTCACGCGCCGCGACGGTCACCCCATACCGCGGGAAGGAAGCCCACAGCTCGCTTCGCTGCCGCCGTGGGTACCGCTGTGGCCAAACGCAGACGGGTCATACGCCGCGACGGTCACCCCATACCGCTTTGTGGAGTTGGATGTGGAAGCGGTATGGAAGACGGTCGGCGAGAAGCCATTTGGAGAGTGCCTGGGGCGAGATCTCTCCGGCGGCCGATGAGAAGAGAATATCGCCAGGTGGCATTTGGAGAGCACGTTTGGCGATGAAATCGCAGGCCCACTGGTAGTCGTCGCGGGAGGTCAGCACAAACTTCATCTGGTCACCGGGATGAAGCCACTTCAGATTCTCTTCCAGAAAGGGAAGCTCGGCCCCGGCGCCAGGAGCCTTCACATCAATGACGAGTTCCGCTAGTCCCGAGACGGTCTCAACTGGCAATGTTCCATTGGTCTCCACGACGACTCGCAGCCCGGCACCGGAGGCCTCCTTCGCAATGGTCCGGCATGCCGCAGCCTGGAGCAGAGGTTCGCCTCCGGTCAAGAGCACGTTGGAGAGACCTGACGTCGCACATCTCTGGACGACCTCGGAGGGCGTCAGATCCATGCTCGGCCCGTCACAGGCGAAGCGCGTGTCACAGTAGGAGCATGCAAGATTGCAGCCCGCCATGCGGACCAATGTAGCCGGTTCACCCGCGGCGGTACCTTCCCCCAGGTGACAGACGTAGATCTCACTGATGCGACAGAGCATGGTGTCAATTCCCCCCGAATTGTGTAGAGTCTAGGGATGCACCTTTCTTCTGGCAAGCGAAAGAGGTTGTCGATGCGGTGGTTCATTCTCGCGATTGCTCTGGCGACGTCATTTCCCCTCACGGCTATAGCCCAAAGTGCGCCTGGTTCAGTGCCCCCGCTGCAAGCTCCCGGCAGCGAGGTCACCGGTGGTGCGGAAGGCACCCTCTCATTCGCCCGCTTTGGGGAGGACTACTTCCTTAATGTAAGCTTGGGCACCGCCTTTTCCATCGGAAAATTCGCCTTTGGCCTGCAGGCCCCATTGAAGATCCGGGTCATCGACAAGGACCCGCAAAACGACGAATGGTACCGCGCAGAAGATTGGGATAGCGCCTCCGACTGGACTCGTATCATGCGCTTTTTCCAGTATGGCTCGCCTAAGGATGTATTCTACCTCCGGTTGGGGGAACTTGTCTCGGCGTCCATTGGCCACGGCACCATTGTCAGCCGATATTACAACTCGTTGGACATCGACAATTACTACACTGGACTCTGGACCGCGGTGAATCTGGAGCAGGGTGGCGTAGAGTTGATGACCAACAGCATCCTCCAATGGAACCTCACCGCGATGCGTGGCTACGTACGCCCCTTCAGTTTCGTTGAAACGGCCCACCCGATGTTGAAGAAGATCGCGGTTGGGACGACCTTTGCCGCAGACTATCAGGCCCCTTCCCGCTCTGCCAACAAGAGCTTGAGCGATCCCTCCGAACTGGAAATTGACGATACCGCCTGGTTCTGGGGTATCGACGCCGAAATCGAGGTGCTGCGAAACGAGATGCTGGGCATCACTCCTTACACCGACCTCAACTTCTTTGGCGGGTTGGGAGTCGGCTGGCACCTGGGAGTTCTTAATGAATTAACCGCGGCCAAGAGTACTTTCCAGCTTCGGTTGGAATATCGGCTTGTCTCTTCTCGCTACGGGCCGAACTACTTCAACACTCTCTACGATATCGAACGGGTTACTTACTTGCCGCTACCGCAGTTTTCTCAGTCGACTCCTAATCCCGCAGTGCCGAAATACTGGTATTACAACGAGGCCACCGGCCTCGATATGCGCCACGGATTCTACGGCGAGTTCTTCGCCAATCTGGGCGGCCTTTTTGGACTGGCAGGCATCTATGAGGATTACCAGGGCCCCGACAACGCCAATGTCACCATGCGCGTCGACCTTCCGGTGATTGCCAACATCAAGGCTTCAGCATATTACTTGCGGCGGAACTTCGATGGCTACTCGGAGCTGTTTGAACTTGACAATGCCTGGCTGGTGGCAGAGTTGCGTTACCAGTTCATGGGCCCTCTTTACGCCTACGGTGTCTTCTCCAGGTACTGGCAAGAGGTCGTCGACGAAGAGGGGTTCACCGCATATGATGCCACGGACAGCTACCAGTTTGGCGTCGGTGCTTCATTTACCTTCTGAGTTGGACAGGGGAACATTTGCGGCTATAGTGGGGTTTATCTGGCAAGTGTCTCACGCCAATTCGATTTGGAGGCAGAACATGAGAGCAATCCTGGGCCTTGTTGCAGTGCTGATGCTGAGCGTCGCCTGCGGCCCAAGCTATGTCAAAGGGACAGACATTCTAGATACCCCAGAAAACCGGGAGATACTCGATCTTGTGGAGAGCTATCGGCTCGCCATTGAGGGTCGGGATGCGACGATGCTGGCGCAGGTGGTCTCTCGCTCTTACTTTGAGAACGCGTCGACCACCGCCGCCACAGATGATGACTACGGCTACGAGCAGTTGCTCAAGGAAGTCCTCCCGGTACTGCGGGACAATATCAAGAAGGTGGTTTACAAGATCAAGATTGAGAAGGTCCAGGCGAAGGGTAAGCAAGCCAGCGTCTTCATGACATTCGAATTGACTTGTCAGTACGTTGAGGGCGGCGTGGAAGGGTGGTCCACCGCCAAGGACCGCAATCGAATCGATCTCGTTGTGGAAGACGGTCGATGGAAGATCTCGTCCGGGCTGTAGAACTCCTACGGTGACAATCTTTTGTAATATGTCGTTCAGATAGCCTTCGGTCGCTCCCTTTCCGGTGACGCCCCCCGGGCTGTGAGAAGACTCGGCTAATCTAGTGCGGGCCCCATCAGACCGGCTCCGCCGTCCAGCTTCCCCACGGGAAAGCAGTCTTTGGGAGACCACCCGTACATATCTACTTCGCATGCTAGCATCGTCACATGAAGGCAGTGCGTGCATGCCCACCCGAAGAGCCCTTTCCCGTGGGGAAGGTGGCTCGCAAAGCGAGACGGATGGGGCCCGCACCAAATGGGCTGAGTCATGGGAGTTACTGGTAGGTCCTTCCTAGCGCGTGGGACTGGACCAATTCCATTGACGCCTCATCAATGACAAACGGTGCGGAAATGGGAGTCTCGTGTTGGGCATGCCACTGGACCGTTACGGCTATGCCTTGTGCGGCTGTTACTGGTTGCCAAAACCCCGTTTGCTGGAGCCGAGTGGAATCGAGTACCAGGTCATAATCGCCAAATACCGGGCGGAATTTTCTGCCACTTTCCTGTAGCAGGCGGCCGAAAAGCCGAGGCTCGACATGCAGAACGTCAGCCTGCTGGCGGAGGGCAGCAGCCCCATGCCGGATGAAATTGAGGGGCGTCGTACTCCTCTCACCGCAGACGTTGTAGCGACCATGAGCCACCTTAGCAGCTCCCAGATGGGAAAGGGCTGAGGCCACAGTGCCCACGTATCCGTCTGGCATCAAAGTCCTTCCACTACCGCGCAGCACCAGGGGCTTCGATTGGGCCAGACGATGGGCGTAGAGGGCATCTCGCCCGTGGGGATCACCGGGGCCCCAAAGTTGCGGCAGGACTGCCCAGACGAGGGGTAGACCGTGTGCCAATCGAGCCTGCCCCAGTTCCCAGGCTGCTGCCTTGTCGCATCCGTAGGTACCTTCCGGTTCAAGTTGCAGGTCTTCAAAGACCGGATTCGGGAGCGGCCGGTGGAGACCATATTCGGCAACGGTCCCAGCGACAACAACGCGCGCCAGTCCCGGAAGTCCCTCAAGGTGGGAGAGCAGGGACTCCATCTCCGCCACGGTGAAAAGAGCCAGGTCAAACCAGAGGTGCGGTTGCCAATTTGTCAGGTCTCGCAAGAGTGAAACGTCATTGCGGTCGCCTGCTAGATAGTCTCCATCTACTTTGGCTTCGGCACGCCTCCCAACTACTCTGATTTGGGCCCGATTGCCATATCGGAGTCGCAATGCGGCGAGGAGATGGCCCCCCAGAAAACCGCCCCCACCGACAACAACTATGCGGAGATCAGCCAATGGGTTTGAACTCCTTGTCCCCGTGGGCGGCGACATAGTCCTGATATATAGCTGGGCACCATGGGCGTAGGCGGCAACTGTCGCAAGCCTCGACAAAGATGCGGTCCTTGCCTAGTGATGCCATCCGAGTCTCACCTGTAGCGAGGTCGATGGCAGCCTGCTCGTGCGCGAGATCGAGGCTGTAGCTAGGATTCAAGCCCGGCTGGCAGAGGGGGATATCACGAAATGCCACGGCCGCGCGGCCAGTCAGACCGGCAATGGCCTCGGCCACCAACCGGGCGGTGTCAGCCACCGATATCGCTAGTTCGGGCCAGTGCGTATGAGCTGCCGCAACGGGTTTCAGTCCGGCAAAGATGAAGGCTGGAGGATTTCGGAAGCGACCTGCCCACACCAGGCAAGAGGCGATGTGGGAGTCCATTCGTCCGGCCAGGGCCCCGGTAACGACGGTGTAGATGTACGTATGGACGTCTTCGTTAGAGGCGAGGGCGTGGAGGGCCCGATCAACGAGTTGGGGATTGGCCTCGTGCCGGGTCAAACGTCGCTGTACCGCCGACTCAAAGTCATCCAGAGAGAGCCCAACAGTGTCAACACCAAGGCCAACCAATTCATCAAGGGCACCGGAGTCACCAAGAGTCAAGCCGTTGGTGGCCAGAATCACCCGCTCAACGCCGTCTCTTTGGATGGTTCGCAAGGTTGGAACCAGACTAGGCCAAACGGTCGGCTCACCACCAATGAGAGCTGCGCAGGTGTAACCGCACCTGATAGCGGCGCGGGCGACCCACTCCACA
The DNA here is from genome assembly GCA_964522395.1 of uncultured Myxococcales bacterium. Classification (GTDB taxonomy): domain Bacteria; phylum Myxococcota_A; class UBA9042; order CAIXZC01; family CAIXZC01; genus CALGBT01. The sequence continues at coordinate 9,298 of CAZFVN010000136.1, read as the reverse complement.
TCCGCGCACTCAGCCCGATAGGCTTCCTCTCGAGGTACAGCGCAGTAGAGGCAGTGTTGATTGCAAACGTTGCCAACATCGAGATAGAAGGCCGGAGCGAGGCGCTCTGCCCATGCCTGAACCTCCGCCACCAGAGCCACGCCCGATGGCAATTCCCGGAGGATCCGGACGTCGGCGATCTTGGGACGCGCCTTCTCAAACACTTTGCCCGCCCCGGTTTCGTCGTTTCTTGGATGTTCCATGTTCCCCAATCAGGCCACCTCCACTACTCTAACGACCCCCTCGCGCCGCGACAACTCTTAAATGGGGCCGCACTTAAATGGGGCCGCAGGTCTGAGGCTGTGGAAACTGAGGGAGTACGGGTGGGACTACGAGACCCTGCGACTCCGTTCCGTGGGTCGCGGGCGCCAGGGCGGGTGCGACCTTTCGGCCGGGCGGCGCGCCGGGGGGGGGGGGGGCGCGTTGGACATAGGGCGCAATCGTTTGACTTCCATTACGGGCATTTGCATCCGATTCTCTGGCTGTGTATAGTGTCGCCGATTTGACACTATGACGCGGTGAGCCAACGGATCACCGCATTGACGGATTGAAGGAGGAGAAGATGAAGATCTGGCTCAATTTCCTGGTGGCCCTAACACTGGCCTTTGGCGTAACAACTCTCGCTTGCGATGGCAGCAGCTCAGATGGGGACGACGACGTCGTTGCCGCGGACGAAGACGTGGCAGAGAGCAACCTCACTGGCGACGTTGAAGAGGAGACGCCAGACACCGCAGGCGGTTGCACCGACGAGTGCGACCCCCTAGGCACTCAGCAGTGCGTCGATAACGCCACCTACCAGGTCTGCATCAACCAGGGCGAATGCCTCGCCTGGGGTCCCGGCATGCCCTGCATTGAGGGACAGGACTGCAACACGAATACGGGATATTGCGGCACCGACGACTGCTTCGACGAATGCGCCAACACGGGCGTGAAGACCTGCTCCAACGAAGGCGACAAAGTAATTGAGTGTCAGCAGGCCCAGACCGGCTGCAACGTCCTCGCCGTAACGCAGACATGCGCTGACAATCAAAGTTGCGTAGCTGGAGAGTGCAAAGATGGAGAGCCTGTAGGCGACAACGACTGCATCAACATCGTCAAGTGCGTTGCCGGCTGCCAGACCCAGCAATGCGCTCAGGCATGTGCTACCAACGCCAGCCAGGCCGGAATCGAAGCATACAACGCCATGGGCCAATGCGCACAGACGACTTGCGCACAGTTCACGACGGCCGCTGCCCAGCAGCAGTGCGTTATCGCCAATTGTGGTGACGCGTGGACCGGTTGCGTCGGCCCCTGGGGTACCGACTCCTGCCTGACCATTCTCCAGTGCGCTGCAGCTTGCGCAAACGCCGACTGCCAGTTCACTTGCCTAACCGCTGGCTCTGAAGACGCCCAGCTCAAGCTATGGGCCACCCAGGTATGCATGGAGGCGAACTGCCTTGATTGTGGTCAAGATGCGAATTGCCAGCAGACATGTGCACAGAATAACTGCGCAAACGAGTATATGGCCTGCCAGACTGGTTGATCTACCTGCCTGACTCAACGCCCTCCCGGGCGAGTTCATCGGCACGCTCATTCGGGCCGATACCTGCATGACCTTTCACCTTGCGAAGCTGGACATCTTTGAAGCCAGATAGGGTGGCACGAATCTCTTCGATGAGGGGGACGTTTTCCTTCGCCTTCCAACCCTTTTGCAGGACGCCGATGACATAGGTGGAGTCGGTGTAGAGATCCACGGGCAGGTCCTTGCGGGTGAGCATCTCAAGGGCCAGTTTCACGGCATATAATTCAGCGACGTTATTGGTCGCGATGCCGACGTAGTGTGCAATCTCCCTGGTCTTGCCCTGGTAGCTGAGGAGCACGCCGCTGCCAGCGGGACCGGGGTTTCCGCTGCACGCTCCATCGGTGTAAATAACGACTGGTTCATCGCCATTTGGGCGACGTCCCGGTGGCACTTTCACCGGCCCCTTTGGAGCCGGTGCTGCGAGGGCCACGGCAGCTAACTCTGCGGCCTCGCGGGAGACCGGTTCCGCCCCTTCAACAGGCTTCAAGTTCGTCGGATGACCCGAGTATTCACGGTCCTGCTCAAGCTTGTAGCGGAAGGGAACCCGTCCGGCTGCAACGAGATACTCGCCCTCCCGGCTACAGCGGGCCCACACTTTTCCTTTCTTGAAATATGAGCGAAGCCAGTATGAGCGTTCGCCCCCTTCGATTTCTTTCTGGTCTATCATAGGGGGAGTAGAGCAGAGTTGATGGGGGGTGTCAATGTGGCGTTGACAAAGGCATCGTGGCGGGATAGGCAGGAGTGCTGCCAGGGAGGGGTTAAGATGACTGACGCTAGGGAGAGTGACTTGTACGAGAAGAAGGTGGCTGCCGTGGTTGCCCAGGTCAAAGAGGCCAAGCGGATGGGAATCCCCTATCGCAAGGCGAAGGCGGCACCGTCTCACTTTGTGCCCAACACTCACGCCGCCCGAGGAAAGGAACCGCGCATCGATCTTACCCGGTTCAATGACATCCACTCCATCGACGTCGAAGGTCAGACTTGCACCGCGGAACCCGGCGTGACCTACTCGTCGCTGGTCCAGGCTACTTTGCCCCACGGGCTCATTCCGTACGTCGTACCCGAACACAAAGGGATAACGATCGGCGGTGCAGTTTCGGGATGTTCCCTGGAGTCCATGTCCTACAAGGTCGGCGGCTTCCACGACACCTGCATCGAGTATGAAATTGTCACCGGTTCGGGGGAGGTGCTCACCCTTTCTCGCACTGAGAACCCCGAGGATTTCGAAATGGTCCACGGCTCCTACGGGACCCTGGCCATCCTGACGAAGCTGACCTTCCGGCTGGCCCCTGCCAAGCCTTTTGTCCACATCGAGAATCACTTCTTCGACAACTTCCCGGAATACTGGACCTTCCTGCAGGAGCGTTGCGAGAAGGACGATTACGACTTCGTCGACGGCATCGTCCACGGCCCCCAAAGGCTGGTTGCATGCATTGGACTGATGGTGGATGAGGCGCCCTACACGAGCAACTATGAGCGGGAGAACATCTACTACAAAAGTACCCTCGCCAAGGACGACGACTACCTCACCACCTACGATTACTTCTTCCGCTACGACACCGATGCGCACTGGCTCACGAGAACCATGCCGGGGCTGGAAAACCGGTGGGTGCGAAAGCTCTTTGGGCCGCTCTTCCTGGGTTCCACTAACATCATTAAGTGGGCCGGCCGGCTAAAACCACTATTCAGCTTGAAGAAGCGACCTGATATCATCCTCGATGTCTTCATCCCCGCCCATAACTTTCAGGCCTTCTTTGACTGGTACGTGAAGACCTTCGATTTCTGGCCGCTTTGGATCGTTCCCTACAAAGCCCCACAACTCTACCCTTGGCTGGCCGATGAACAGCATCAGAAGATGCAGGGTACCTTCCTCATCGACTGCGCCATTTATGGACGATCCAACGGCGACCCGACAGTGGATCTCGACGAACTGATCGAGCAGAAGGTCTTCGAACTCGGGGGCATCAAGACTTTGATCTCTCGAAACTTCTACAGTGAGAAGACCTTCTGGTCCGTCTACTCGAAGCCTCGTTTTGACGCGGCCAAATCCCGATTGGACCAAGAGAACCTCTTTGGTGACCTCTACGCCAAGATGGGGAGAAAGTAGGCAAGAATCTACGTCAGTTATAGCGCTTTTCTCCCTTCCCCAACCCCTTCCCTGCCGGCGAGCGGGGGCTTTCGGTGTCAACCTGAGTCTGTTCTCACGAGTGGCTGCGATTGTAACTCTTTGCTGTCGTTGCTAAGATATGCGCCAGCGAGGAGGGAGATGACTGCATTGCCAAAAGTGGTAGTGATCCACCCCGGACAGGTGGTGGAGCAAGACGCTATCGACTACCCGCATTTTACCGGCCTACCCGCGGCCGGGCTGGTGCGTGTTTTGCGCAATGAAGGATTCCAGGTACATCTCCTCGATGCATTATGTCGGCCTGGTGCCACCTACCGACCCCTCCGGGGGAGCAATGGTCTCTACGGGGTTCCTACAGCCTCCTTACTGGAACCTCTGCGAAATGCTGACTTTGATGCCGCAGTTGTCCACTTCTCCCCCTACCACATGCGCCCGGTGGTTGACGCCGGCCTCCAACACCTGATTTCAAGGCTCCGTACTTTCCGCCCCGAGGCTCTCTTGATTGGAGCCGAAATGTATGCAGGGGGTATGCACCGGGTGCCGGCGAACCAGACATTTCTGCGCGCTCGCTACCCGGAGTTGGACCACTTCATTTCACTTGAAACTGAGGAGTCGCTACCTGAACTGCTGGCCGGGGGTGGGCACGAAAACGAGTTTCTGGTCAAGGGTCGCCCAATCTCGGCTGAGACATTGGCCCTCACGGGTCCCCCCGCTTTTTCATCTGAGCAACTGGGTGATTTCCAGGCCTTCTTGCAATCCATTGCGAAGCTGCCCAAACTGGCGCAATACAGAATCGATGGTGCGACTCTTCCCATCTACTTCTCTCGCGGCTGCCCCTTTAACTGCTCCTTCTGCTCAAACCCTTACCAGGATTATCGAGCAGTGCCCCTTGATGTTGTGGAGGAATGGCTGGATTGGGCCGTTGAAGGTGGCGCAAATCGACTCTTTGTCCTTGACGATGCCGCCAACGTACGACCAGATTTTGAGGCATTGCTAACGGCTGCCTCGATGCGCAATCTCATGATTGAATTCCCAAACGGCCTGCGGGCCGATTTGCTTTCCAAGGAACGAATCTCGCTGCTCGCCGATGTCACTGAGCAACTCACCGTCTCTGCAGAGAGCGGTTCTGCCAGATTGCAGCGGGACGTGGTGGGCAAGAACGTCCATCTCGCCCACATCGAGCGAGTTGCCACCTGGTGCGCTGCCGAACACTTACCGCTCTCCATACATTGGCTTGTGGCCCTCCCCGGGGAGTCCCGATCCGAAACCGTAGTTACCCTGGACGCGGCACGGCGATTGCTTGACGATCACGGGGCGCAACCCCTAGTGCAGTTTGCCACACCGCTGCCCGGCACCGCGCTGGCTCAGCGGGAAGTGTCTGGCGACATCGGCGAGGCGATGCAGCATCGGCCGACCTTCCTGCCAGAGGCAACCACCGCTGAAGAGCTCACGGCCGCAGTGAGCCTGATGCGACAACGAGGGCAAGACGCTCAGGTTGCGAAGGTAATTGTCAACATCACCTACCGTTGCAACAACCACTGCGTCTTTTGTGCAGTGGGCAATCGACTACCCGAAGACCAGACAGTTGAGCATATCAAAGAGGTTCTGGACCGGTACTCGTCCGCGGGCGTCGATTTGCTCGACCTGGATGGCGGCGAGCCGACCCTCCACCCCGACCTGTTTGAAATCGTTGAGTATGCCCGAAAGATTGGATTCCGCACAGTGAACATCACCACCAACGGCCGGCGACTCGCCTACCCGGAGTTCGCCCGCAAGCTGCTGGCCTCGGGCATCACATCGCTCCTGGTGTCGATCCATGGGCCCGACGAAAAGACACACGACGGGATTACGGGTACCCCGGGGTCCTTCGCCGAAACCGTACAGGGAATCGAGAATATCGTGAGGTTCGCTGATGGAGACCTCGATTTCGGTGTCAACACAACGCTCTCCGTGCCGAACTACGAACGCCTTGGGGAGCTCGTGGAATTGCTCATGTCAAAGGGCGTTGAGAAATTCAACTTCCAGTTCCTGACGCCTTTTGGGCGAGCTGCTGCAGACCTTGCTCCACCGCCCGAGCGCGCAGCCGAGATGGTCCGCCAGGTGATCGACAACCACGGCGACCGAGCCCGCTTCCAGGTGATCAACCTCCCATACTGCTATCTGCCCGGTCTGGAGGAGCACGTCGCCCAGGACCTCGGAAAGCTCTCCCGCAACATGGTCTTCGTCACCAAGGAAGAGGTCAACCTCTACGAGTATCTGTCGAACACGCGGGCTTACGGAGAGGAGTGTGGCAGTTGCCTCTACCGAGTCGGCTGCGACGGCAAATACGACTTCTCGGAGGTGCGCAATTGATCGACATTATTATGGGATATCAGTGCAACGTCCAGTGTGACTACTGCACCATCAGCAAGGAGATGCGGGCGAAGAACCTGACGACGGCGCAGATTGCCAAGGCGCTGGAGGAGGGGGCCTCCAACGGTCTGACAAGCGCGGCCTTCGGTGGTGGTGAGCCGACCATGCGCAAGGACCTCGCAAAGCTCGTCCGCCTGGCGAAAGGAATGGGTTACAGCACCATCAAGATCTCCTCAAACGGGCTTATGTATGCTTACCCGGAGTTCGTGGACAAGCTTCTTGATGCAGGCGCTACTGAGTTCAATCTGGCGTTGATGGGTTGGACTGGCGAGATGTACAACCGTATTATGGGCGAGGCGCGGTTCTTCAACCTGGTGCAAACCGGCGTCACCAATCTGGTGGCGCGTGATGCCAGAATCATCGGCGACGTCATCATGAAGCTGGATACCTACCGAGATTTGCCGGAGACAGTGGAGTTCTGGGCTGAGCTTGGAGTTGAGAAGTTTGTCTTCTGGCTGATGTCACTGACCGACCGGGTGCAAGATGAGAAGGCTCAGTTAGTGCAAGTCTCCACCATGCGTCCATACATGTTCGAGGCCTTTGAAGTGGGTCGGCGCAGGGGGATTGAGGTCCACTCCCGGCACATACCGCCCTGTATGTTGCAGGGTTACCATGACCATGTGTGGGATGTGGCCACGGACCGGGTGCTGGTGGTCACCCCCGAATCTTCTTTCTGGCTCTCTGAGTCCCGCATTACTGCCAACACCTTCGTCGATAAGTGCACCAATTGCACACTACGTCCCCAGTGCATGGGCGTGCGCCAGGACTACCTCGAAAACATCGGTGATGGGGAAGTGGAGCCGGCGCTATGAAGATCCTCATTGTCCGCTACATCCGGAACCCGGATAACTACTTCTTCGACCTCTTTGATGCTGCCAGTGCAGGCACCTTGAATGATGCCGGTCATGAGACGGCTGTGGTGGAGCGGGTGCTCGCCGAGGGCTTCGCCGAAGAGGAGGTGCTGGAAGGCCTCTACCAATTCGCCGTTGATTTTGCGCCGCAGCTCATCTTCCTCAGCTATGTCCCGGTCAGCTCGTTGCCGCAAACTCTGGCGGATCGAACGGGTGCGGTCATCGCGTCTACCGGTTCGAGTCTGCTGCTGGAAGGAACGGGGATTGACTATGTTCTCGCCGAGCCTGACCCCCTTGCCCTGGTCCAACTGACGGAAGTGCTAGAGGGCAAGCGTGAGGCGACCACGGTGGCCGCCTTGAGTTGGCGGGAAGACGGCATATCCCGACGCACCGGCATTCCCCTCCACACAATCTTCGACATCTTCACCCAGTGCCGCATCGACTACGATTCCTTCTATCGGCTGGGCCCGGGAAAAGCCCCTGAGCTTCGTAAGCACGTTGCCGGAGATTGGGGTTGCCCCTACCGCCTCGTTGCCCCGCCAACTCCCGTCCCCGGGGAACTCCCCGCCTGGGTGCCAGCGGGCGGCTGCACCTTCTGCACACGACCGGACTGGAAGAAACTGCACTGGGACCTCAAGGGACCGGTCATCGGCCAACAGATGGACCGGGTTCTCGCCACCTTCCCCAATCCCGCTAAGCTCATCGTCATTGACGAGTATGGACTGGCCAACGCCGACGACATCGCGGCGCTGGTCGCGGGGCGGCCTTTTGAAGGTACGGAGCTCCTCCTGTCCGGCAGACTCGACCATGTGGAGCGGCACGGTCGGCGACTCGAAGCGGCTCTGGAGTTGCTGCGTGAAAGCAACACCATTCGCCTCTACCAGTTTGGCATCGAGAACCTCTGCGACGATGTGCTCCTCCGTTACAACAAGGGGCTGACCTTTACGGAAATCGAAGCCGCGCTCCGCCTCATCGGTGAGTTGGACGAGCGACACGCAAACCTCGCGGTCGAGCGCTCCTTTGGGTTCATCCTTTTCGACCCCTGGACCTCGTTGGACGAATTGCGAACCAACGTCAAGCGGGCGTTGCACCTGGGTCTTGACCAATATCGTGGACAGGCTCCTTTTACCTCCTTGAGACTGCTGCCTGAAATGGCGCTCTTCCGGCAGGCCCGGGCGGAAGGGTTGCTCACGGGCACTGTTGCGGACAACGTCTTCGGATATTCTGTCGACTCCGGCTGGCGTTTCCGGGATGACGCGGTGGGCGAGGTACACGGCGAGATGCTACGGCGTCGTGGAGAACTCCCTCCCTGGTTACTGCTGGACAACTTGCTGGGGCAGGTCTGAGGAAACTACTTATCCAGAAGCACGGCAGCGCCAACGGCACTGGCACCTGGAGAGAGGCGTCCTGCCTGTTGAATGAGATCGATGGCACCGATTCTAGCCCCCTTTTCCTCGGCCACATCGAGCAACTCAGCAAGGCTGATCGCCGGCCCATCTCCGGCCACCAGAATCGCGTTATCGCTGCTCTCCCCATAGAAAACCCAGATGTGCTCGAAAACTGCCTGGGCGGTTGCCATCTGGGCGCGAAAGAGGGGATGGCTTCGGTGCAGATTTTCGACCAGGACGCCCCCATCCCTTAGATGCTCCCTGGCAGATTCAAGAAACTGCCGGGAGGAGAGGGAGGAGGGGACGTACTCTTCATCGAAGGCATCGAGCCAAATCTGGTCGTATTTCTGGTTCGATCCGTCGACGAAACTTCGGCCATCCATCACGTAGAGCTTCAGACGTTCGTATTCGGGCAGTCCGAAGTAGCGCTGGGCTACCGCCACCACCACCGGGTCGATATCCACTGCCTGAACTTCGACCATCGGTTTGTGGCGATGCAAAACCCCCGGGATATATCCGCCGCCAACGCCAATCAGGAGCAGCGACCTGGTCTCGGGCTGAAAGAGGAATCCGACGAACATCAACGCGGTGTACTCGAAGACGGAGCGGTCCGGATTACGCTGGTCAATGCATGTTTCCCGTTCATCGACAAGGTCGCCAAAGTAGAGACAACGAACACCCGACTCCTCCACCACGGTCACCAGCGTGAAGTCGGACCGTTCCTGAAAGAGCACCCGGTGCCCGGCCGGTGAACAGGCGATAAGAACCGTGATGATGACGAGGGTAGCGCGTTGCATGTAAGGCCTCCGGGGGCAGGGTAGCATATCAGAGCCTGATGGGCATCCCCCTCCCAACCCTCCCCCTGTCAAAACGATCTGATCACGGCTGTACCCCGGTCCGTTCTTGAAGGGAGGTATGGCGTTAG
>CAZFVN010000135.1:0-14516 GCA_964522395.1 uncultured Myxococcales bacterium | reverse complement strand
GGTCAGCAAAGGGGTCGATTCCCTGGGGCAATGGGACAATCTGGACCGGGGCGGATGGTGGCGCTTCTGCTCCCTGCGCTTGTGCCGCTGCTACGGCGTTCTCGACGGGAGTGGGGTCATACCAGCGCGGCTCCCGATTGAGATCAGGCTCCGTGGTGTCGGTCGTACCCGGCGGGCTGTCGGGGATTTCGGGAGTGGGCATAGTATTATCCTCCTCGGGTTCGGCTGAGAGATCCTGAATATCTGCTTTCTCGTTGCCTGTGCTGGGCGAGACGTCTGCCGTATTCTCAGAGGCACAAGCCGGAGCAAAGACAACGCCTAGCATGGTCAGCAACAGAATGAAATTCCCGCGCATGGGTCCCCCACGGAGTAAGGTTTGGGCACAGTATCTCTTAGGAGTGGCGGCCGAGGCAAGGGCGCTGTGGATGACCTTTGGCGCGCTTCGTGATATTGTTGCGCCATCGTTGGGACAACTTGACCGGCTCGACGGTGAGGAACGGACATATTGACTGGCCAGACGAGAGTGCCAACCGCGGTGCCGCAGCGGCTTATGCAGTGGGCGCGGGGTGATCTCTATGCCTTTGGGGCGCTCTTCCTCTTCTGGCTCTTCAAGGCCTCCAGAATACTGACAGACATTACGCATCGGCATTTTGCGATGCGGCTCTCGGTGCCTGATGTGCTCGAGCAGCAGTGGAACACATACTGGCTGGGGAGAGTAATAACGGGTCTCGCTGAGAGCGTCCATTACTGTCCCCTCATGAACTACCCCTCGGGCGCCGACTATTTTGGCGCTCGTCCCAACTACTTGCATTGCCTGGTTGCTGGCTGGGTGCACATGAAGTGGGACGGAATTCCGGCTGCCAACACCGTTGCCCTCACCGCAGTTCTCTTCTCGCTGGTCGCCTTCTATCTCCTCTTCCGGCATCTCTCACGTTCCCGGGTGATTGGCTTTGCAGTTACCATCCTGGTTTCGAGTTACTCGTTGATGTACGACAACCAACTGCTCGACATCAGCCTCTGCAACGCAGGCTTTCTGGCGCTCTCCTTGCACTTCTGGCTCAGGACCGTGGAGCGGCCACACTGGGCCCCAGCGGTTTTCTCTGTCCTCTTTGCCCTGCTCACCGGGATCAGTCATCTCTATTACGGGGCCATGCTCTTTGGATTTGTGGGGCTCGCCCTACCCTTTTTGGCCTATGCCGAGTTCAAGTTGAAGACTGGGGGGCCGCGTTCCACGGTCTATTCGGCGGCAATTCTGTTCGCTTCAGTGGCTCTTGTAGCGGTGGCTTTGTGGGGGCCGCTGGCCACCATTCGGGCGGTTAGTTCAGAGGGTGGAGTGGCCCCACAACTAGCGGCGCGGAGGCTGGGGCGAGCTGAGCTACTCATGATTTGCCTCGTTATCTCGGCCATCGTCGGAGGCACCTGGGCGATGCGAAAGCGGCAGCCGCGTGGAGCCGCATACTGGCTGATCTGCACCATCTTCCTCTTCGTCATGTCTTTGGGAGACCGCTCGATGTCGCCAGTGGTCGGTCATGATGGTGTGCCGCAAGACGGTCTCTGGCTCAGTTCGCTCCTCAATATTATTCCTTTTGGCTGGCGCTTCACCCAGCCGGACCGGTTGGCGGTGGCGACGCTGATTGCGTCGGGGGGCCTCGCTTCTGTTCTCTGGAGGAGTTTCTCGGGAGTGCAGTTACCCGGATTGCAATTGAACACGGAAGTGGGTAGGAGGCTTGTCTTCATTGGGATTTTGTGCGTCGTGATTCCGCCGTTGGGTGTCTCCACTCCCTATCGTGCTCCGGGAGCTCTCTACCAGTTGACGACGAGCGCAGGACGACCACTGACCGGGCTGCGTGACGATACGTTGGCCCACATCCCATGTAGCCTGGGGGGCGGAAAGGAGACCGTATCGCTGGCCCACGAGCCGGTGATGGAACGGTACCTGTGGCCTCTCCTTCCCCTGGAGTACATGCACTTCCCAACGATCCCGAAGGTATTGGTCGACCTTGCCGACGACCCTGAGCCCATGGCGATTATGGAGGTCGGAGGAGACGTGCACTTCTTGTCTCTCTATTTCCAGACCGCCCATGGAAAGGGTGTGGGAGGGTACCATTTGCCCGAGCACCTCTGGAGCGCCCATCCCCCCTCTCCGTTGACCCTGGCCGAAGACGAAATCCGGCGCTACAGGAACTACGAATCGCTCTCCCTTCCACGGCTACAAGAGATGGGAGTCAGATATGTAATCCGACATCGCGGCGATAACCCCAAACCGGGTCCAATCTGGTGCCCCGACAAGGAGTTGGTGGCGGAGGCGCTGGCTGCGCTTTCCGCACCGCATTTCACTCTGGTGCACGAGGATAGTGTGGTTCAGGTCTGGAAGGTGGAAGGTGCGGATGCGCCCCCGTGAGGGCGTTGGCAGCGTTGTCTGGAGATTGTTGCAAGGCGCAGGTATGATAGGGGCCGAATTCGGGCCGCAAGTAGAGTCGGCATGCGCTGTCGGCGAGGAGAGCAACATGCGTAGAGTCAGTGGCGGATGGTTACTGGTGGCGTTGTGGGTGTTGGTGGTGGGCTGCTCCAGTGAATCGGGGAAGAGTGACGTGGCATCCGAGGTAGATGTGCGAGCGAGCGACCAGGTTGCTGACGTGACCGGTGGTCCCGGCGATTCCGTAGATGACGGCGCGTCTGTCGATGTGACCCTACCACCGGATGTCAGCGATCTCGAAGGGACCCCGGATGCCCTCGTGGAAGTTACTGAGGACGTTGTTGAGGAGCCATTCGAGGAAGTCGTTGAGTCGGTTGTGCCAATTGACGAGCCCTCATGCGAGAATTGCGTCATCGTCAAGCATGACGGGTGGGACGGAAGCTGGGACCCAGCAGGCCCGTCTCAAGGTACCTACGATTTCCCTTGGACCGACGATGGTGGCAAGGACTGGATATTCTACTTCCGTCCTTGGATGCGCTTCCGGGTATCTCATCCCGGCACGGTGAATCGGATTCTCCTCTATACTGACGGCGGCCCGGGAGCCCTTGAAGTGCAACTCTCCACCGGTTTTCCGGGCGGTCACTATCCTTGCCTGGATGAAATGACCGGGGAGGACTCCTACCCTATCGGTAAGCCCTTTGTAATGGCAGTGTCTGAAGAGCCTGGATGGCGAGAGATTGATGTCGCAGGGCTCAACCATGAGATGCTCGGGTATGACGAGTTCTTCGTCTTGTGGCGGCATGTTGATGATGTGAGAGTCGCTTTGGCTCCACCAGCCCCCGCGGTTCAGGGTGACTATGGTGCCTATGGTGGACTGATCGCGGATGCTCCAGGGGACCAGATGACATGTTTCTCCTCAATGGACAACTTCAAGGACCCGGACGAGGAGCCTCTTGTCTGGTTGGTCCGAGTAGAGATAGAGGCCTCTGAGATCGCTGACAAGCACCAGTTTACGGACATGGGTGACGACGGTCCCAAGATCGGCGGTCATGTTTCATTTGGTGACTTCGACAATGATGGCGACCCCGATCTGCTGACGGGCGGCACGCTCTGGCAGAACATCGGAGAGGGTGAGTTTGTGAAGATGGGCGAGGAGGCTGGGCTGGCGGGCCTCGGCGGAGAGACCGTCTGGGGCGATTATGATAATGACGGTTGGCGGGACATTCTGGGGGTCGGCGGAATAGGCACGATCTTCCGCAATACTGGGGAAGGGACTTTCGAGAACATCACCGAGCAGGCCGGTCTCAATCTTGATGCAAATAGTCAGGGCGTTGCCTGGGTGGACATAGATCAGGACGGCTTCCTCGATTTCTATTCCGCCAGCTACGGGACTCAAGCTGATGGCGAGAAGGCAACTCGAGATTTCGTCTACATCAGCAATGGTGACGGGACCTTCACTGACATGACCGAAGAACTCGGTGTACCGGTGAAGCCCATTTTCTACCACGGGCGGGGCCTCTGCCACGCCGATTACGACCAGGATGGGGACATAGACATCTATGTTGGGAATTACCGGCTGGATCCGAACCAACTCTGGCAGAATGGCGGGGGCCTGGCCGGCTTCGAAGACGTCTCATGGGATGCCGGCGTCAAAGGTAACTTTGCCCAGGGAGCGTGGGGCCACGCCATCGGGCCAAGCTTTGGCGACCTCGATGGGGATGGATGGCAGGATCTTGTGGTAGCCAATCTGGCGCACCCTCGATTCTGGACCTTCTCAGATCCGACGCTGGTCTATTTGAACAATCACGACGGTACATTCTATCAAATGGCATCGACGCCATTCGAGGAGCCTGAATCAGGCATTCTCTACGATGAGACACACTCTGACTCCACCATTTTTGATGCTGACAATGACGGTGATCTCGACCTCTTCCTGACCTCCGTCTATGAAGGGCGGCGGTCCTATCTCTATGCCAACGACGGTTTGGGTCACTTCACGGACGTTACCTACAACGCTGGTATCGCCCATTTCAACGGGTGGGGGTCGGCCGCGGCTGACATCGACCAGGATGGTGACATGGATCTGGTGGCCCATCGGCTCTTTCGCAACGATTTGGGAACCAATGGTGCCTTGCGTGTTCGGTTGGTGGGTGGTGCCACGCCGGGAGGGACTTCGGGTTGGTCGAACCGCGATGCTATTGGGGCAGTTGCTATGCTCAAGGTTGGCGATCAGACTCTGGCCCGGCAGGTTGAGGGAGGGACCGGGGTCGGGTGTCAGAACGACTCGGTGCTCCATTTCGGCCTTGGTGATTCCCCGTCCGCCACGAAGCTGACGGTGCTCTGGCCTTCTGGGGAGGAAACGGTGGTATCAGCGGGGCTGAATGCCGGGGAGTTGGTAATCGTCTCGGAGAAGAAGTAGCGGGAGTGACAGGGATTACTCTGCGGCACCTTGTGCCGGGGCTGAAGCGGCACCATTTCGCCAAACCGCGCTAAATGCGCCGCGCACGTCGCCCAGCTCGAAGTCTATGGCGTTATCCTGAGGGTAAAGGCGTTTGAGCATCGCAATGGTCTCCGGGGCCATGTCACGCTGCTTGCCGTGACAACGGAGACAGAGGCGTGCCCCGAGCATAATGGGCTGCATGACCCGCAATCCCTCTTCGGTCTCCCGAGAAATGGCCACGGGAGGCAGGCCATTTTCCAGCCCTTCCTCCCATTCCTTGAATATGGAGGCCTCAAACGCATCGGGGATGTGCTCCGCGTTGCGGTATCGAACTGCTACACGTCGCACCGACACCTCCTCCATGGTAGCGAAGCGCTCGCTAAGCTTCGCGGAGACGCCTTTGCACACGGGAATGGCTGCGGTCGTACCGCCGCCGACCAAAGCGGCTTTGAGGCTACCTACTACGTCCTTCTGATAGGCCTGGAAAATCTGCACAGTCAGGCGACCTCGATCGGTCTCCGGCTGCGGTACCTCTTGCTGCCGCGCCGGCTCCTGTGTGGCAGCCTCCTCCTGCTTGCTGGTGGGGCTTTTCTTGCAGCCGCAGAGTGTCGCCGCGGTGAGAACGAGTGAAATGGCCACGACCAGCGGCCAATGAGTGTTTCGCATACGCATTCCCCCAAATTTGCCCCCGCACCGGAACATGGCTGGGGACACTAATTGATGATATCCCGCAATCAGAGCGGCCGCAATTGCTTTGTTTCAGCCATCTACGACGCACTGCGCTATGGGACGGAATGGTTGGCGGTTATGGCCTAACCGGCTGATTGTGCAGCAGTTTATTGCGGTCATAAAGGGGTTGAGTTGGAGGTATGGCTGGGATATCGTGTCCAGGTGCGTCGTAGATTGATGGTCTGCCCGGGTTGGGGGCATTAAGTGGGAGGAGGTCGCACCATGCAGAATCTAAGTGAAGCGACACGTCAAATCATGTGGAACATCTCAGCAGCCTGGCTGATGTACCTGCTCTTCGTCATTGCCATGGCAGGGTTTGCCTACGGTCTTTACCAGCGGGTCATGGTCTGGAAGGCGGGCAAGCCAGATAGTGAGCGCCTGGGGGATTTTTGGAAGCGGTTCTGGTACATGGTTCGGGAGCTTCTTCTACAAACTCGCGTTCGCAATATGGGCTATCCGGCGATGTTCCACAGCGGCATCTTCTATGCCTTCGCCGTTTTTGTAGTGACGACCACGATTGTGGCATTGGATTATGACCTCGGAACCACTTTCTTCAACGGTTGGCTCTATGTTGTCCTGACTGTTGGTTGCGAGATTGGAGGGATTCTCGCACTCATCGGTTTGGGCATGGCTCTCTCCCGGCGGCTGACCATGAAAGACGAGGATATTCCTCACGAGGTCATGGACATTGTAGCCTTGGGCCTCATCTTCCTGCTAATCCTGACGGGCTTCCTCACAGAAGGCCAGCGTATGGCCAGCCTGGGCGATCCCTGGGCACCGCTCTCCTTTGTCGGTGCAGGCTTTGCACAGCTCTTCGGGGGCGTGGGCTCCGGTGGCGGAGAAGGGGCACACAAGGTTTTGTGGTGGACCCACACGGCGCTTGCCATGTTTTGGATTGCCTCGATTCCTTACACCAAATTTGCGCACCTTCTCTTTCTGCCCACCAACGCGTTCTTTCAGCGATTCAAGCCCCTTGGTGAGTTAGCCCGTGAAAACGTCCTTGAGATGATGGAAGCGGAAGACTTCGACGAGGAGACCTTCCAGCTCGGCAAGCAGAAGACTACGGAATTCACCTGGAAGCAGTTGCTCGACCTTGATGCCTGTATCAAGTGTGGTCGCTGTGAAATGCTCTGTCCGTCCGCCCAGGCGGGCGAACCCTTCGGTCCGCGGCGGTTCATTAACCAATGTCAGGATCTTCACCGCGCAGGGCTTGAGGCTCAGGCTGCGGCGGTGGCCAAAGCGGAAGAGAAGGAAGAGGGTGCGACGGCCGCGGTGGAGTCAGAGGACATCGTCGGCAAGGCCTTCGACGAGGATTTCCTGTGGTACTGCCGAACCTGCGCTGCATGTATGGAAGTCTGTCCCGCGTTTATCGATCATGTAGACGGGATGGTTGAGGTGAAGCGCAACGAAATAATGATGCAGGGCCGCGCCCCCTCCGAAGGGCAGCGCTTCCTGCGCACCATGGAAAATATGGGCAATCCCTTTGGGGCACAGGCTGACCGAATTGACTGGGTCAAGGACGAACTCGGTGCACCAATTGTTCCGTCTGGCGGGGAAGTCGAGGTGCTCTACTTCATTGGCTGTCTGACCACATTTGACCCGCAGAAGCAACGCATCGCCAAGGACCTCGTGGAAGTTTTGAAGCGAGCTGAAGTTGACTTCGGCGTGCTGGGCAGTGCCGAGAAATGCTGTGGCGACCCGGCCCGAGTGCTTGGTCAGGAATACCAGTTCCAGAGCAGCGCGATGGAGCAGGTAGAAGAGCTCAACAGCCGTAAGTTCAAGATTCTTCTGACGGCTTGCCCCCACTGCTTCAACGTCCTGCAAAACGAATATCCGCAGCTTGGCGGGGACTATCAGGTCATGCACCACTCCGAGTATCTCCGGCAGCTTCTGCAAGATGGACGCCTGGCACCCTCCGTCTCGCAGGCCATGAACACAGTCTTCCACGACCCCTGCTTTCTGGGCCGTTATCAGGGCCAGTACGACGCACCCCGCGATGTGCTCGACAAACTGCCCGGCGTCAAGCTCTCGGAAATGGAAGAGCATCACAATCGAGCCCTCTGCTGTGGCGGTGGTGGTGGACACTTCTTCATGGATCTGAAGGGTGGCGAGAAACGGGTCAACAACATGAGAGTTGAGCAGGCCAAGACAGCCGGTGCTGACTGCATCGCCGTCGGGTGCCCCTTCTGTGCCGGCATGCTCGACGACGCAGTGAAGACCCTGGATCTGGAAGAATCAGTACGAGTGAAGGACATCGCCACCCTGATTCTCGAAGCTCTACCTGCCAAAACATCCGCAGAAGCAACATCAAGCCAGGAACCACCCGAGGGGGAGTAGGAAGAGTTGAGGGGCGCGACGGAAGCAGAGCGACCGGCTCAGTTCCAGTACTTCACCTCGTAGGGAAGGTTGGAATTGCTGTCGCCGTTGGTCTGCTGGAATAGTCCACTATCGTTGATCCAGGTCCGCTCACAACTGTTGCCTGACTTCTGCTGCATTACCTGGAAGTTGGCGTAGCCAATGGCATTGGCAAAGTTCTTCAAATAGGTGGGGTGATAGTTACGACAGTCCTGGTTGCCCTTGGTAAACCGCATAGGCCACGTCGCGCCCCAATCGTAAAGGAAGCGGATGCCCGATGCCTCGTCGAAGCACTGCACCTTGCCATTGTCGTGCTGTCCTGTGCAGAGAGTCTGCCCCTTGAGGGTGAAGCAGAACTTCATGTAGCTCGGGCCTAACGCCTGGAAATCTCCGCACTTCATTTGCGGTCGCCACTCGCCAAATGCAAAGATCCCATTGGACTTGCAGTCTGCGCTGCAGCCGTCGCCGCTGACCTGGTTGCCGTCGTCGCAAGCCTCACCAGCGTCCACTACACCGTTGCCGCAGCAATCGTCGACGGGGGTGTGGAGGCAGCCAGAGTCGACATCACAGCTATCTGTAGTACAGGTGTTGTTATCATCGGGGCAGACCAGCGGCGCACCAGGTGCGCAAGCGCCATCTGAGCAGACATCGGGCGTGGTGCAGGCATTGCCATCGTCGCACGCCACCTTGTTATTGGTGAAAACGCAGCCAAATTCGGGAGCGCAGCCATCATCAGTACATTCGTTGTCGTCATTGCATTCGGGGGACGCATCACCCGGGACGCACGCTCCAGCATTGCAGGTGTCACCGAGGGTACAGAGATTGCCATCCTCGCACTCCGCCCCGTTGTTCACATGTATGCAACCCGACTCAGCGGAGCAGGAGTCGTCGGTGCAAGGATTGTTGTCGTTACAGTCAGGGGCTCCTCCTCCCTGACAAATCCCGCCGGCACAGGCATCACCGACGGTGCAGGCATTGCCATCGTCGCAGGGCACCGTGTTGTGGGCATTTACGCATCCGGTGTCGGGGTCGCAACTGTCTGTTGTGCAAAGTTCGTCGTCGTTGCAATCGGGCGCCGG
Organism: uncultured Myxococcales bacterium; assembly: GCA_964522395.1. Taxonomy (GTDB): domain Bacteria; phylum Myxococcota_A; class UBA9042; order CAIXZC01; family CAIXZC01; genus CALGBT01. The sequence goes on along the minus strand of CAZFVN010000135.1, from coordinate 5,497 downwards.
GCCGGGCAGACACCAGCCTTTCTGGCACTGGTCGTCCAGACTGCATTTGCTACCGTCGTCACACGCCTCCTGATTCGGCTCAAAGTGACAACCCGTGAGGGCTTCGCAGGAATCGTTGGTACATGGATTTGAATCGTTGCAGGGGAGCTCTCCGCCAGCAATGCAACTGCCCAGGTGGCAGTGGTCGTCGGTTGTGCAGAGGTCACCATCATTGCAGGGAACATCATTGGTGAGGTGAAGACAGCCAGTAGCTGGGTCGCAGGTGTCTGCAGTGCAAGGGTTGTCGTCGTCACAGTCGGCCAGACCTGCATGGGCGCACTGACCCCCTTTGCAAGCGTCGCCGACGGTGCATGCGCTACCATCATCACACGCCGCGTCTTGCGGGCTGTGTTGACACTGACCATCTTCCTGGCAAGTGTCGGCCGTACAAACATTGCCATCATCGCAATCGAGGAGCGCCCCCGAAAGACACGCACCGTTGCTGCAGGCATCGTTGAGCGTACAGCTATCTCCATCGTCGCAGGCGCCGTCGATGTTGGCATGGAAGCAACCATCTGGACCGCACATGTCCGAGGTACATGGGTTCTCGTCGCCACATGAGAGGGGCGGACCTGCGGTACACTTTCCGTCCACACACGTATCGTCTGTGGTGCAGGCAATGCCATCATCACAGGGCCCGTCGATGGGGGAGAAGTGACAACCGGTGTCGGGGTCACAGCTATCTTCTGTGCAGTCATTGTTATCGTCGCAAAGGAGGGTGGCTGGCGAGTCGCACTGACCCGCTTTACAGCTATCGCCAATGGTGCAGGCATCGGAGTCACTGCAAGCGAAGTCTTCGTGATGTGGCACCAGGCCACATTCGCCCGTGAGCGGATCACATGATGCCTTCAGGCAGGTGGCATCAGGACCGCTCTCCGGCTCCGGGCATGTGACCACCGAATCGGGTACAAGCTTGCAAAGGTATGGTACGGAATCGGTCTGGCAGAAGAGAGTTCCGTTGCAAATGTCGCCATCTTCGAGGGAGGCGCAGTCTGCGTCCGTCTGACATTCGCAGTTCACCGCCTCGCCTGCGCAGAGGCCATCGTTGCAGGAATCACCAAGGGTGCATGGGTTGCCGTCGTCACACGACGCGCTGTTGGGGGTGAAAGTGCATCCGCCCAGGCCGTCACACGAGTCGTCGGTGCACGGGTCACTATCATCGCAGATAACTGGTGAACCGTTGCAGATTCCGGCTTCGCAGTGGTCGCCAACGGTGCACGGGTCACCGTCCTTACATTCTCCCTCGCTCAGGGTTTCCTGGATGCAGCCCTCATTGCCGGTGCAAATGTCCTCGGTACAGTCGTTGCCATCATCGCAAAGAGCGACGAACTCTCCGTCGATCAGACCAGGCTCATCCACGTCGCCGTCACAGTCGTCATCGAGACCGTTGCAGCTCTCTTGAGCCGGTACCGCGGCGTCGCAATCGGATAATCCATCATCGGCACAAATGCGCAGCCCGCCACAAACTCCAAACTCATTCTCGACGAAGCAAGGGGTACTAAGGGCGAGTTTCACGGCGTTCCCCGTGCAAGGGCACTCCCCCGCGTCGGCCACGCATTGCAACATATCGATGCCATCGACTGTGACTGTCGTGAGACATGAAAATCCCCAGGGGCAGTCAGCGGAGGTCTGGCAGGTGCCGCCACAGAAGTTCCCGTCCGGACCGTAATCCACGCAAGCGTCGTCAGCTCCACCCACGGATTTGCAGTCGGAACCGGTGGCGCAGGGTTTGCAGAGATTGGCATGGTCGGAGACGCAGATGAAGACGACGTCTGGTTCTGTTCCGGCCACCTGTTGGCAAGACCAACCCGGCGGACATTCGTCCTGGCAAGCCTGCGTACAGACCGCGTCCCCCAAATGCTCGACGCAGTAGCTCGATTGGCAGTCGCTGTTCTCGATACATGGGTCGAGGAAGCAACCGGTACCGGGCTCACACTCGACAAAAGGCGTATCGGGACCGGAATCGAAAATCATTTCGTCAAAGATGAGGGGCAACTCCACTGGCCCCCCGTCTGGAACCTGTTCGTCGACCGTGGCAAGATCGACTAGCGCGTCCTGACTGATGGAAGGATCGTTACCATCAATCTGGAGGCTGACGAGTGAGGAACTGGTATCACAGGCAGATATAAGGGCAGTCAGGGCAAATAGCCACGCACACTTCCGCATTACAACCTCCCGGGCGAGTACGGTGTTGATTTTGCCCAAATGTCGGGTGGAATGCAACGAGGGTGCTTTAGCCGGACTGTTAGAACGGCCATTTTGCAGCACAGACTCCTTCGTCGCAGAAAACAGCTTCGGGAGGCATTGAGCAATCGCAGACCCATTGCGTACATTGGCCGCCGCTAAAGAGGTCGGCAATGGCTGCCAGATCTTCTTGATGCAAATCGAGATTCACCATTTCGTAGCATCCCCCAATGCCAACGCCACAGTAACCAAAGAGGAACTGGCACTCCTCGTCGGCAGCGCAACTGGCATTGCTCTCGACGAGCGCAGCATATTCTGCAGTCAGGTCTTCGCAGGACTTGGGAGGACAGGCAATCTTCGTGCAGACAATCTGCAGATCCTCTGTGCAGGTACACGTGTTGCAGCCATCGTCAGCATCCCAGGACTCGCCCACCAGGTGACCATCTTCGCAACTCTCTTCCGGGCAGACCATGGCAGTGCAGCCGATAGTCAAATCCTCCATGCAGGTGCAAGTATTACAACCGTCGTCGGCATCCCATGTGTCGCCGGGTGCGTAGCCGCCATCACAGGTATCTTCTCCGCAGGCAATCTCGGTGCAGGCGATTTGAAGATCCTCGGTGCAGGTGCAGGTGTTGCAACCATCATCCGCATCCCAGGATTCCCCCACAAGATGACCATCTTCGCAGGCATCTACACATGCCATCTCAGTGCAAGCAATTTGTAAATCCTCGGTGCAAGTACATGTGTTGCAGCCATCATCGGCATCCCAGGATTCCCCAGCAAGATGACCATCCTCGCAGGCATCCATACAGGCCATTGCGGTGCAGGCGATTTGTAGATCCTCTGTGCAACTGCACGTGTTGCAGCCATCCTCGGCACCCCATGACGTCCCGACTTCGTGGCCACCTTCGCAGGTGTCTACGCAAGCCATCAGAGTACAGGCGATGGAGAGGTCCTCTTCACAAGTACAGGTATTGCAGCCATCCTCAGCATCCCAGGACGAGCCCACTGCGTGGTCACCCTCGCAAAGGTCGGGGATGCACGCCATCTCGGTGCAGGCAATCCCATCCTCACTACACGTGCATGTGTTGCATCCGTCCTCTGCCGTCCATTGATCGCCCAGCGCGTGGCCATCACATACCGGTACCGGGTCGGTGTCGAAGTCGCAGCCTGATGCAACGGTGAGCAGTAGCAGCGAAAAGGTCGCTATGGCAATTCTCGTAGACAACATATCAGTGCCTCCTCTCTCTATCGTTTCTGCAGCAATAATGTACGCAATGGTGAGGTAATTACAAGATGGACGTCATGGGGCGAAATGATCGTATCCCTGAGGCAGTAGTGAATCATCGCCACGCTCGTCGCGTAGAAGAATCCCCGACGCGGTTGGTAGGAACTTACCGATGACCGTGAAGTCGTCGGTCTGCTGGCGCAATGACTTCACGCTCTCCGGAGGGATGGCAAAGAGCAACTCAAAGTCTTCGCCGCCGGAGAGGCCGCACTCCAGGCCTGAGTACCCTGCCGTCTCAGCCACCGCCAATGTGTCGGGCAGAATCGGCAGGAGTGCGCCATCGACCCGTGCCCCTACCCCGCTGGCCTGGCAGATGTGACGAACTTCAGAGGCCACACCATCGGAGAGATCGACGAGCGCCGTGGCATAGGTTGCAATGGCCCCGGCAATATCAGTTCGGGCTCTGGGCTCAAGGTGACGCAGACGTACTCGCTCCACGGGGATTTTTCCAACCCGGTAGCTAACCACCGCTGCGGCCGCCGCCCCGACGTCTCCGGACACTCCAATCAAATCGCCGGGACGCGCACCTGAACGATATACCGGCTTCTCGGTCCGTCCAGTCAGAGTAGCAGAGATGAAGAGCACTGGAGCGCGGGACGTATCTCCACCCAGCAACGTGATTCCGTGGTTATCACAGCCCTCGCGAATGGCTTCATAGAGTTCAAGGACGAACGCTGCCTCTGTGTCACGGGGCAAGGCCAGGTTGAGGAGCAGGAACTCCGGGGACGCCCCCATTGCCGCAATGTCGCTGACGTTGACCTCGAGAGCTTTGATACCGATCTGGCGTGGTGCGCTCCAACGGCGGTCGAAGTGCTCCCCCTCGACGAGAAGATCCGTTGTGAAGACTCGGAGGTCACCTTCGCCGGAGGGCACTACCGCACAATCGTCTCCCACCGTCAGTGCGACGTCGTGGTGTTCCCTGAACCGCCGAGTCATTTCGGCAATCAAGGCAAATTCGCCACCAAAACTCTTGATGTCCATCCTTGAGGCCTCCTGCGTATTGCAACCTAGCCCGTCGAGGTCGCTCTTGCAAGGGTGGCGCAATTGCTGTGCAGTAGCGGCTTTCCATTGACTGGGGAGAACTCTATTGGCTATTATTGCCCGCTGGGCCGTCGGCCCGTTTTGAAGGCGAGGAGGCAGCATGAGCGATGCACCAGGGGGTCTTGGCGGGGGAATGCCCACGCCTGCGGAACGGACCCAGAAGCCAACTCTCTTGCGGTCAGAGACCGCGGAGAGCATGGCCAAACGGCAGCGGCAGATCTCGGTGTCTGAGTTTTTCAGCAAGAACAGGCACCTGCTCGGCTTCGATAACCCTCGAAAGGCGTTACTTACTGCCATCAAAGAGGCGGTTGACAACTCGCTGGATGCCTGTGAAGAGTCGGGCATTTTGCCCAATATCGATGTGGCCATTTACGATCGCGGAAACGACCGCTACCGCATCACCGTTCGAGACAATGGCCCGGGCATCGTCAAGGCTCAGGTGCCCAACATCTTCGGTAAGCTCCTCTATGGTTCGAAGTTCCATCGGCTGAAGATGAGCCGGGGGCAGCAGGGAATCGGCATTTCTGCAGCGGGGATGTATGGACTCATCACTACCGGAAAGCCAGTAGAGATTATCAGTCGCACCTCGGCAGGGCGTGCCGCCCTCTTCTTTGAACTGCGCATCGATACCAAGAAGAACCGACCTGAGATCATGCGGGACATGGAGATTGTCTGGGACTCAGATCATGGCACCGAGGTCTCCATCGAATTGGAAGGTCGTTACCATCGCGGCAAGCAATCGGTTGACGAGTACTTGCGGCAGACTGCTATTGCCAATCCGCACATCCAGGTCAGGTACCGGATGCCTGATGGAGAGGTCGTAGTTTACAACCGTTCGACCCATGACTTGCCCCCCGACACCGCAGAAATCAAGCCCCATCCGCAAGGAGTAGAGTTGGGGATCTTGCAGGGGATGTTGAAGGATGCGCGGGGACGCAATCTTGC
>CAZFVN010000134.1:0-14575 GCA_964522395.1 uncultured Myxococcales bacterium | reverse complement strand
AAGAAGGTAGCTGCCAAGAAAGCACCTGCGAAAAAGGCCCCGGCAAAGAAGGTAGCTGCCAAGAAAGCACCTGCGAAAAAGGCCCCGGCAAAGAAGGTAGTTGCGAAGAAAGCTCCAGCGAAGAAGGCCCCAGCGAAGAAAGCTCCAGCCAAGAAAGCTCCAGCCAAGAAAGCTCCAGCCAAGAAGGCTCCAGCCAGGAAGGCCGCGGATAAGAAAGCTCCTAAGAAGGCTAGACTCTTCCCTGCCAACAAGAAGCTTTCGCAGATTCCTAATACCCGCAACAAGCTGATGAAGTCAGCACTGGCGGATCTTGCAAAGTGGGCCAAGGAGAGGGGTGTGAAGGTTGCCGCTGACGACACCAAGATCGTCATCATTGAGCAACTCGTCCCCTTCCTCTAGGCACTAAATCCTGTGCAAGTAGTCCCGGTTCACGCTGAACTCGACCAACTCAAAGCAAGCGATGCCGAAGTGTGCAAGCTCGTGGATTTGGCCACGGATATTGTGGTTCGGCTGCAGGAAGCTGGACATGAAGCATACTTCGTTGGAGGCGCGGTTAGGGACATCCTCATGGGTCGGGTCTTTTCCGAAGTAGACATTACCACTTCGGCCAGGCCGCCGGAGGTCCGCGATCTTTTTCGGCGGACTATTCCGCTGGGGGAAGCGTTTGGAGTCATCGCGGTAGTCAGTCAGGGCATTCCTTTTGAAGTGGCCACCTTTCGCAGTGAGACAGGATATACGGACGGCCGGCACCCTGACGAAGTGACTATCGGGACTTTGGAAGAGGACGTTCAGCGTCGTGACTTTACGATTAACGGCTTGGTTCTGGACCCGGTACGCAGCGTCGTTTTGGATTTGGTGGAGGGGATGGCCGACTTGCAGAAGAACGTGCTGCGGGCTATTGGCGACCCGGTTGCCCGGATGAACGAAGATTACCTGCGGACCGTCCGCGCCATGCGTTTTGCAGCGTCTTTGACGTTCGACATGGAACCGGCGACCGAAGCCGCAGTGCGTGGTGCCGCCGGTGGACTGGAGAAGATCAGCCGAGAGCGAATCCACAACGAATTGGACAAACTGATTCTTCACCGCGTCGTCCCATTGGGTCTCCGCTTGATAGGCGAATGTGGCCTCACAGGGCCCATTTTCGGGATGTCAGTTCGGGACGACCGTATGGAAGCCGCGGCGACTCTGATTGAGGCCCTACCTGACCCGCCGGGGATGGCTGATATGTTGGCTGCAGTGACCCTGGCTACGAAAGGCAGCAGTTTGCTCGAAGAGGTAGCATCCGCGGAGGCTGAACGGCGAGCTCGTCGGGAGGCCAAACGGCTCCGTCTCTCCAATGCAGATCGGAAGCGTTTGGCAGAGATCTTCTCAATCTTCCCCATTCTGGAGGAATTGCCCAACGTCCGTCTGGGGCAGCGAGCTGAGAGCTACCGTCGGGAGAGTTTTGGCGTGGCCCTTCATCTGGAACGAGAGCGGCGCCGGCAGGCTGGGGAGAGTCTCGAACCCGTTGATGAGATGTGGCAGGAGCTGCTCGCATTCCCGCCGGAACGTTTGGCAGGGATAGTGCCCGTAACAGGGCATGACCTGATTCAACATGGCCTGACAGCCGGCCCGCAAGTGGGTTCGACTCTCAAGGAATTGTCCTACCTCTTCGTGGAGGGTAAGATAGCATCTCGCGATGAGGCTCTGAAGTGGCTTGAAAAGCTCCTCGCAAGGTAGTGAATTGTCAGTATGAGTAGATTAGACTTTCATGGAGGCCCTCTAAATGGTCCGCACGCTCCGTCAGTTGCATCCCTACGGTTTCACGCTGGTCCTTCTATTGCTACTCACCCCGCTAGCGTGCTCCCCGGACTCGTCTCCCCCGGGCATGGAATCGGTAGACATCTCGGGTGCGGTCGACCTTTACGTTCCCCTCGGATTACCATGCGCCAGCAATGCCGATTGTGGTGACGGGTTTTGCGACCCGATAGAAGGGGCTTGCGTGACGTGCACTGTTGATTCCCACTGTCCTGGGGAGCTTCGATGCGTTTCGGGTGCGTGCCTGGAGGGGATCCTCTGCCAACCTAATTCCGGCTCATGTGATGAAGAAGGAAACGCGGTGGTCTGCAACGCAGTGGGCACCGCCTGGCAGGTGACTGAGCCTTGTGATGATGAGATTGACTGCACTAAGGACGGCTGCATTGAGGGGGCCGGTTGCACACATATTCCCTTGCCGGAAGTATGTGACGATGACAATGACTGCACCCTCGATGAGTGCAGAGCGGAGGAGGGCTGTCACTACGAGGTTGCGGAGGAGTGTAAGACTGGGGATTGGCAGACGTGACGCCGTCCAAAGTGATATTCATTGACACGATTCCTGAAGACCAGGTCGCCAAGGAAACGGTGGCCATTCATAATGCTGGCCTTGGCGAACTCAAGGTCTTTCGTTTTGCCGCAGAGCCCACCAAAGGCCCGTTCTATTTCGAGGTGGGGGACGATGCTGCGCTCACCGAGAGGAAGTTTGATAAGCCATTGGTGGTTCTTGCAGGGGAGACTTACGACTTGACGGTTACCTTCGCACCTCCCATTGTCGGACAGTTCGAGGGAACCCTCTCAATTCAGACCAACGACCCGACCAAGGCCGAGGGGATTGTGACGGTGCCACTATCTGGCACCGGAGTGGCAGACAACTGCATCGGCGTTGACCCCGAGGTGGCTGATTTCGGCGATGTCCCCGTGGGCACGACCAAGGAGATCGACGTACTCATCGAGAACTGCGGAGAGGGCCTTGTCCCGGTCTATGCCATCTCCCTACTTGAGAATACTGCTGGTGCATTCTCTATCCTGGCGGCGCTCAGTCCACCTTTTGACCTTGATGTCGGGCAATCCACGGTATTGACCTTGGGGTTCGCTCCGGTGACCCCAGGCGAAACGTATGTCGCACGCGTGCTCATTGAAAACGGAGTGCCCCAGAATCCCATGATGGAGGTTATGCTCGAAGGAACCGGCAAGTAGGGTCAGCCGACGTCCTTCCGGCCTAATCGCCACGCCCACAAAATAGCACTGAACTTGATCACCCTTTCAACCGTGCATATACTGAACCCGTTGGCAAATGGGCCTTCGTGGCCACGTTTCAACAGTGAGGTGGACCCATGATGAATGCAGGAAGTGACGACGATAAGAAAAAGGGTCTGGTAGAGAATTTCCTGCGCGACAAAGCGCGCCAGGCAGCATTGAAGCTCATCCAGAATGTAAACCAGAAGGCAGCCCGGGATGTCGATGCCCGATTACGTCACCTTTCGCCCGAGGAGCAGACCGCCGAATTGGCCGACGGCGAACAAGTTCGATGTGGTCGCACTGAGACACGTGAATCCGCCGTCTTCTCGGATGGCCTTGAAGAGCTCTTTCAGCGGTACTATCGGCAGGGGATGGCAGCTCTCAACAGAGGCGACGCAAGTACCGCGACGTTCTACCTTGGCAAGTGCCTTACGCTCCCCGTCGCCGACGATATCAAATTGCGCAAAATGGTTCGCCACAATCTGCGGCTCGCCATGTCGTTGCGGGAACGTCAGAAGAAGTAGCGCCGCTCCGAATCACCAACATTCGATGTCCGCCCGGAGGCTAGCTTGACACCATGAGTGTGGGCGTGTAAGTTCCACGCTCGGAGTGTGAAATCAACCTTGGCAACTGGAGGAACCATGAACTACAAGGTTAAAGATATCGGACTGGCGCAGCAGGGAAAACTCAAGATCGATTGGGCCGAATCCCGGATGCCGGTGTTGGCTCATTTGCGGAAGGAATTCGAGAAGACGAAGCCTCTCGCAGGCCAGCGTGTCGCAGGCTGTCTACACGTCACCAAGGAAACTGCGGTGCTCATCAAAACGCTCATTGCCGCAGGTGCCGAGATTTCCTGGAGCGGCTGTAATCCGCTCTCTACTCAGGATGACATCGCGGCTGCCTTGGCGGCAGACGATATTTCCATCTACGCGTGGCGTGGTATGAACGTAGAAGAGTTCTACTGGGCCATCGACCGGACCCTGGACTTCAAACCGACCCTGACCCTTGACGATGGCGCGGATTTGATCTTCACGGTGCACAATCGGTTCAAGGAACTCGCCGAAGGAATCCTCGGAGGGACCGAAGAAACGACGACTGGCGTCCATCGGCTGCGGGCCATGGGAGCCGCTGGGAAATTACTCTACCCTGTCATGGCTGTGAATGATGCCGAGACCAAGTGTCAGTTCGATAATGTCTATGGTACCGGCCAGTCCTCCATTGACGGAGTGATGCGCTCAACTGCCATCCTGCTGGCTGGCAAGAACTTTGTTGTCGCAGGTTATGGCAATTGTGGCCGCGGCGTTGCCATGCGAGCTCGGGGACAGGGCTGCAATGTTATCGTCACGGAAGTAGACCCCATCCAGGCCCTCAAGGCGCATCTCGAAGGTTTTAACGTCATGAAGATGGACGATGCTGCGAAGGTTGGTGACGTCTACATTACTGCCACTGGAATGAAGGACGTCCTTGTCAAGCGCCATTTCGAGTCGATGCCCGACGGTGCTGTCGTGAGCAACACTGGTCACTATGACTGCGAAATCAATATTGAAGACCTTGAAGCGATTGCCGAGTCCAAGCGAGAGATCCGGCCCAACAACGAAGAATACACGTTGGCGAATGGCCGCAAGATCTACCTCCTCGCCCAGGGTCGGCTGGTGAACCTCGCTGCTGCCGAGGGGCACCCTTCGGAAGTGATGGATATGTCCTTTGCCAACCAGGCGTTGGCACTGATTCGACTCGCTCAGGCCAAGGGCACCCTGACACCCGACGTTCATGACCTTCCGCGGGAACAGGACCTGGAACTCGCCAATCTGAAGCTCAATTCGGTCGGTGGCGGACTCGACGTCCTTACCCAGGAGCAGATCGACTACCTCGACGATTACTCTGCCGGAACCTAGGACCCACTGAACAGAGGTCATGGGGCCTCCATGCCTATCTATGAATACACGCATACCGAACTTCTAGGGGAAGACTGCCAGCAGAGCTTCGAGCAGGTTCACGGCATCAACGAGCGGCTGGAGGTTTGCCCCGTTTGCAGTAACCCGGTACGCAAGCTGGTCTCAAACTTCTCCCATCGCTCCAGCGTGCTGGCTACTTCCAACGTCAAGGAAAAGGGCTTTCGCCGCTTTCGGCGAAAGGACAAAGGCGTCTACGAAGAAGACTGATTTGGACCGTCGCAAGCCAAAAACTCGTCACTTCCGAGCTTTCCAGCTACAATGCCCTGCGGAGGTGCTCAGTGCGCAGGAACTTGCTAGTCAATGCCCTACTCGTGCTGGCGCTCGGGGCTTGTAAACCGGCGCCACCAAAAGAGGAACCACATCGGGGCCGCTCGGAGTCGCGAGCGAAGTCTGAGCCATCTAACGAGACTAAACTGCCGACGAAGACCAATGGAGATGCGGAAGTCTCCCCGACTCGCACTGACGTTGCCACCGGCCTACCCAAGGATTCCTCTCCGTCGAGCGATCTGGTTGCCATGCCGTCGCTGGCCACACTCTCATGGAGCATTACCCCCGGGCAACTAGATGTGATGAGGACTACTGACGTGAAGCTGGCGGCGCGTTGGGAGGGAGTGCCCGATGAGGACTACGAGTGCCAATGGGACCCCGGTGACCGAACTGGGGTGCGGCACGGATGTGCAGTTACTCACACCTTTGAAACGGGTCTCTCGGATCGCAGCGTGACCCTCAACGTGGTCTACTCGGGGAAGACGGTTTTCGAAGAGTCGCGACCGCTACCGTTGGAGCGCCTTCGGGTCAAAGACCTGCCTGGCGAAGGTCCTGTGAAGTTACCCCCTATGGCCGATGGCAAGGGTATCCGTGTCCTCCTGTGGTCCGCATTCACTGCCCCCAATCAGGGTGATGTTGAGGCCCTGCGGAAAGCGTTGCAGGTCAGCAACGCCAATCACGCAGTCCTCTTTTTCAATATGCGGGTGGATGGGACCGCCATGCGTGCACTGGTGGATTCTCTGCAGGAAGACACGGGAGTTTCCTTCCTGCCGCTCTTCTGCGGCGGACTCGCAGGACAGGCCGGGTGGCAATTACCGCATACTTTTGTGTCACATGGAGCCGACAATGAAGTCCCCTTCAGGCACGCAGTCATGGCTGATGGGATCGGCTATCTGGTTCTCGATGGACGTGCAACCGGCAACGACCTGTCCCAGGAGAAATGGACCCTCGAGCGGCTCCAGGAAATGCGTGTAGCGGCCCATCGTATAGTTTTGAGTTGTAGGCCAATGGAGTCGTTCACGGGGGAAGCCAAGGAGCTGACGCCGCAATTCAGGTATTACGAGAAGCTCCTTCGGGGTGACGTTTCGGTGCTGGTTTCCTCAGGTGACCCGGTTTTCTTTCATGGTGGCTATGGCGACCTTACAGCCGTTGCCGCAGGGTGCGCCACCGGCCCCCCCGGATCCCTTGCCGGCAGTGCTGAGAAGCAGGGCGGGACCATAGGCGTTCTCGACCTTCGGCCAGGCAAGAAGACGGCTGCATGGTCCCTTTCGTCTCAGAACCCGGAGAAGCTCATTGGTCCCAACGAGTACCCTCGGCAAGTCGGTAATTATGAGCGCAGATTGTAGTGCGATTGCTTAGCGGGCGGTGAATCGGGCGTTCTTGAAGGGGGCTCCTTTCAACTTGCCGGAGCAGTTGCCAATTACGCGATCTGGCTTGGCCGTGGACGGGCAAACGATGCTGGTGTTACCGAGTTTGCCAGTCAGTTTCCCCTTGCCCTTCGAAAACTTGCCAGAAAGCTTGATCGTAACGCCGGAAATGCGTGCTGTTCCCGAGGCCTTGTTCTTCTTTATAACGACCTTGATTGTGGAACCCTTCCGCCCAGGCACCATCAACTTTCCAGAAAATCTGCCCGACAGAGTTGCGGGGGCCTTCTTTACCTCTACCTTCTTCTTCTCGTCAGCCTCTTTCTTCTCGTCGGCTTTCTTCTTCTCTTCCTCGGCCTTCTTCTCGGCCTCCGCTTCTTCCGCAGCCTTGGCGTCCGCTGCCGCAACTTCTTCTTCCGTCGCCTCTCCCGTTCCCTCTTCAGTTTCTTTGGCGACGGCTTCCTCTGTTGCCGTGTCTCCTTCCGCTGGGGCAGCAACTGCTTCGCCTTCCGCCGGCGCGGCAACCGCTTCGCCTTCTGCTGGGGCGGCAACCGCTTCGCCTTCAGCAGGAGCATCAACGGGCGCGCCCTCGATGGGAGCAGTGCAGACCTCTTTCACCTTCTGACTCAAGTAAACCTGATCTTCCTGCCGAGGTTTCTGATTGAACTGTGCTCGTAACTGCTCGTAAACGACTCGGTCCAACGAGTACTTCGTGAAAAGCTGCTCACGGGCTGCCTGAAAATCCTGTGCCGGCAGGTTGCGCTTGGTCAGACAGGATTCCTCCGCCAGGATATCGAGCATGGCCTTCCACTGAACTGGGTCCACCGGCTTCTCAGCCAGAGTTGGGCCGGCCTTCTGCTTGACTGCCGGGAACTTCGCCTTTACCACTTCCAGCTTTGTCCGCGCTTCGTCGAGTTTGCCCTGGACCATCAGCCCCTCTACGACCGTGCGCTCGGTATCTATTCCACCAAGATCTTCCAGAACTTCGTCAAGCTTGCCTACGCGGTCACTATCGCCAACTTTGCTCCAGGCACCTTTGGCCACCTTGACTTGCTCCTTGAGGTTCAGGGCTTCAGCCGTGAACTCAGCCAGGTCTTTGGTCAGCGCTTGACGCTTGCCCTTGTCTTCGATGCGGGTCTTTTCGTCTTCCGCCTCGGCCTTGGTCTTCTCTACTTCGGCTTTGGCTAACTCAGTTTCTGCTTTGGCCTTTTCCAGGTTGGCAGTTGCTTCGGCCGCCTTCTTCTCCGCTTCGGCCTTCGCCTTCTCCGCTTCATCCTTAGCAGCCTCAGCTAGCTTGGTGGCCTCTGCACCTTCCCCCGCCCCTTCTTTTACCGCCCCTTCTTCCTTCTCCTCCTCGCCCTGCCCAGTCAGCTCCTTGAACTGTTCGCAGCCATAGAGTCCAGAAAGGAAAGCAAGAGCCAGCAGTAGCCCCAAAATCCGAAGTTTCATGGAGATTCCTCCTGTTATTCCATATAGTTTTCGGAGTGTGCCGCACACGCGGCCACGCACCGCTATTGTAGAACCCGCTCAGTGCGAGTCAACGACAATCGCGCGAAGGGTGTCAGGCTTCGCGATTGACAAAGGCAATCGCTCCTGCCATATTGCGGCCGACGCTAAGATTCCAGGTTTCAACTGAAGGAGGATTTCCAATGTTCAAGTGTACCGCATGCGGCTTCGTCCACGATGGAACCGAGGCACCGGAAGCGTGCCCGAAGTGTGGGGCCAAAGCCGAGAAATTTGAAGCTATCGAGGCCGATGCCCGCACAGCAGTAGAGAAGAGCCGGTTCACCAACGGCCTGCACATGCATCTGCTGACGCTGCTCCAGGAAGTAGAAGCTATTTCCGCTGATGGCGTGACCGAAAACCTCGATCCCGGCTGCGTTGCCATATTTGAGCGCGCCAAGGGTCAGGCCGTCGAACTTGTAGCATCCATCAAGGCGGAGATCGCTGGTCACGTAAGCAAAGGCAAATGGGGCTAGACTCTCTCCCCCTATCGCTTCGCTGCGATCGTTGAAGAGTGCCGCATCTTGCCATTTGCCGGGCCCTCCGGTAGAGTGTCCCAGGCTTCTCGGGGGCAGACCCTTAATTACCATTGGAGGACATACGTAATGAAAAAAGTTCTCTTTCTTGTGGGACTCTGGTGCATTGCGGGCGTGCTCGCCTGCTCAACTGATGACGGGGATGGATCGTCAGACGTGACTGCCGGTATGGATGCTGCATCCGAAATGGTCAACGAAGACCTCCCGCCACCTCAGTGCCCCACCTTGCCTGATATGACCGGTCGTGTCTTCCGAATTACGAGCTTGAAGGCCAAGGACCCAACTGATTTGATGAATGATGTCTGGGCCACCGATATAGCTGACTATGAGCTTGCAATTCTCTTTCATGTGGTGGAACACGACCTGGCTGCTGGGACCGCGAAGCTCCGGGTGACGTCTGCCACGGTGGAGAAGGATATCGCTGAGGACGGCACCATTACACCTCTCAAGTATAACTACATGCTTGACCCGGCCGTTTTCAATGCCTACTTCGATGGCTGTCGCATTAGCTGGGATGAGCCTATTGCTCTGGACATCGTAACAGCCACCATTTCCAAGCCTTTCCATGTTTCCGGGATTACCGGTTTCTGCGACATCAACGAGGATGGCACCAAGATCCTCCACTCGTGGCTAAGCGGTTCGATCCGTGAAACAGAGGCGCAAGACCTCTGCATGACCCTTCCCGGCGTGGGCGTGGCCAACTTCCACTGGTTCATGAATCTCGCCAAAATCTGCCCGGATTATGATGCAGATGGCGACGGCACTGCCGAATCCTACAAGTTCAGCGGAGAGCTGTCGGGGGTCGAGGAGACGGAGCTCTTCGATGAAGAGATCGTTCCCTTTACCACCGACATCGAATGCAAGCCAGACCTGGAGCTTTGCAAGCCGTAGGGGGAACCGATGACAAGACTGGCGCTGATGTTGATCGTGCTCTCGAGCCTGACCGCGTGTGGTAGTAGTGGTGGCGACGAGGCAACGAAATCTGATGTTGCGGCACTCACGGATGTCGCCCCGGTGCAGGAAGTTAGCCCGGCGCAAGAAGCTGGACCAGTGGATGTTCCCTGGCAACAGGACAAGCCTGGTCTTCCCGGACCGAGTTCCTACATACTGACTCTGGATGTGGAGATGGGCCCTGGTGTCACCTGTTCTGAGAACGTGCAAGTTGCCTGCTTCGGTTCCGGTACCTGCTGCCACTACTCCTTTGAGCGAGACCTCACGGGGCTGGGCACCAAGTTCGCTTTCGGTTCCACACACATTGCACCCGCTATTGCCCTCGCCATGACTGACACCATGCCATTGCCCACTTTCACTGTCCTTACATTCAACTTCGGCATCATTATTGGGACGTCGGACAAGCCTCCCGCTACATCTTCATCCGGAATCTATCCTTTCAGCGGATTTGAGCCCGAAATCACCGTGACGATTCACAATAAGGAGTTTAGCTCCACGGTCGACGGTTCAGAAGGGACCTTCGATATTACTGACTGGACCGCCGATGAGGGCGGTAAATGGGCCGGCTCTCTAGGCGGCACCATCGTCCAGCAGACTGAGAAGGTGACCAAGTTGAGAGTGCAAGTGGACGGACAGTATGAATTCATTCTACCGGCTCCGGCGGGTGGACAACCCGGCGGCTAGCACCGCGGGACAAGTAGACCATGGGCAAGACCCTCTCCATTGAAACCGGAATTCGTTGCAGCAACCGCTGCTCCTTCTGCTATCAGTTGGGCTGGCGCACCGGCGGTAATCAACTTCCCGACCCATCTCAGGAAGTTCTGACCGGGAAGCTCAAGTGGGGACGGGACAACGGCTATGACCAGGTGGGTTTCTCCGGGGGTGAGCCAACTATCCGAAAGGACTTTTTGGAGTTGGTGCGCGGTGCCAGAGAGATGGGCTATACGAGGGTCAGTTTGACCACCAACGGGCGGCGTTTCGCCAATCAGGATTTTGCCCGAGAAGCGCTCCAGGCAGGGATCGACAGTATTGGCTGGTCTCTGCACGGTGCCAACGCTCAGACTCATGATGGGCTCGTTGGCCGAGAGGGTGCCTTCGAACAGGTGCTGCAGGGAATTGCCAACGTTGAAGCCCTCTGCCGGGACTTGGACCGACATGTCGACCAGAATCTTTTTGTACTCGTTAACCGGCAGAATCATCGGCAGCTCTCCGATATCTGCCGACTGGGTCGACGGCACCACATAAAACTGATGATTCTTCAACCCGTCATCTACTCCAAGGGCAATCTTGCGATGGCTGCTCGACATGCGCTTCCACTGGCGGATCTTCTGTCCGCGATTAGAAACGCGGCCCAAGATGGTCTGGCCGAGGAGTGGTTTGTCAAGCTCTTCAATTTGCCCCCATGCTTCTTCACGAACCAGCTTCCGGCCCTTGAGCACCAGCGCTATCCCGTCGATGTCTTTCGCTACCAGGAGAAGCGGCGGGCCGGCGAATCCAAAGCCGCCGCCGGACAAGGCTACTTGCGTTTGCATCGATGTCCCGGTTGTTTGTTGGAGGAATACTGCCCAGGGCTCCACCAGAGCCTTGTCCCACAGCCCGATTTGAAGGAGATAATCAGGGATACCGTGCGACTCCCCGCCGGGGATGGTGAAGTGTGGCTGGCCGGACTGGAACTGCTGGGTTCGGAGACGCTGCGTGAGTATCTGGGGGATTTGAGAACTCGGTTCCCGAAGCGGCCCTTGCGCGTCTACTACGGTGGCGATGGAGTGGCAGGAGACACCTTCGCCCAGACCATCTTGCAGGCTGGGGTTCGCAGGGTGTCCCTTATCTATAGCGGACTGGAGCGCAGTGCAACTGAACTCTCTGCTCGAAGCGGTGGCAATGCTGGTCGCCTGCTCTCCTTTCTACAGTCTTTGCCAGCGGGGAACGAGACCGGTTTGGAACTCTCGTTGGCAGTGCCATACATCGATTCTGTTTCCTTTGAGGAGTGGGACGGAGTAATGCGATTCGCTGGCGCCGGTTGCCGCCGACTGGAGATTCAACTCCCCTGGGATTTCAAAAACCCCGAGGTCTTCGAGTCGCGCAAGTTCTACCGACTTGGCCGCCGATGGATACGGGCCGGAGGCCGAGACTGGGAAGTGGCGGTGCCCTCGCTGCGACAACGCGGGACGTTGCTCTTTCGCGTAACCTCAGCTCTGTTTGGTAGCGTGTCGCGGGCCGACTTGCACTATGCCCCCCACTTCTTTGCCGGCCCTCGTGCTGGATGGGTCGCCGGTTCCATTCCGCCATTTGACCGTGGCCGGAAGGATCTCTCCATCACGGAACCTTCTCTCGAGGGACTGCCAGGCGAACCCATTGACGAATCCATGTTGGAGCAGATGCGGCCAGGGTAGGGCCCCAGTTGACGCCGGACGGTTCACACGGAGAAGAAGTCGTGGCTGGTGGACCATTCAATTTGGAGCAGACGTGACCAGGATAAGATCTAGTTGATGCCGTTGCTACCGGCACAACTGATTCAGGGAATCCTCTCCGTTTCCTTGGTCGGGATAGTCGTGGTTTCCAGGAAGCGAGTCAGATACTCAAGTAAATACTCTTCCTCCTCATAACCCCGCCCCGATAGATCATTATGCTCTTCCGGGTCGACGTCCACCAAATAGAATTCGTGACGTCCGCTACGCATCTCCTTGAGCAAGCGGGTGCGTCCCAGGGTTGCTGAAATCCAATGTTCGGGAGGCTTGTTGAAGCGCCAGGCAACCTCGGAGAAGACCGGACCTCGCCCTTCCATCGAGCCTTTGAAGAGGCCGGGAAGCAGGGACACACCGCGCAGGTCATCGGGGAATTCCGCTCCCACAAGATCCGCTACGGTTGGGAAGATATCAGTGGTACTTACCGCCTCAGTCACCCTCTGTGCCGGGAGTCCGGGGACGTGGACCAGCAGCGGGACATGAGTGTTCTCCTTATGCAATGTGCGGTGTTGCCCATATTCTCCATGTTCACCAAGCTCGTCCCCGTGGTCAGAAGTGAAGATGATAATGGTCGGCCCGCGAAGCGTGCGCATTGCCTCCACAAGATCCTCGGTGTGCCGGTCGGTGAACCATAACTCAGAGTCGTAGCGCTGCGTCTGGGTCGTCGTGACAAAGGGGGTCCCCTCGTGCGCGATATAAGTCGCATGCGGGTCATAAAAGTGGGCCCATAAGAAAAGCGGTTTGCGGCGGTGCTTCTTCTTGTGCTCCGCGATATAGGCAAGCGCCTTCTTAAGTATACGAGGGGAAGAAACCGTCTTAGTCTTGGACCTGACAGTCAATGAGTAGCGGTCAAATCCTTGGTTCCAGTGGTGCTTCTTGGTGAAGAAGCGATGGCTCACCACCGCGGCTGTCCGGTATCCCTCCTGCTTGAGGAGCTCGGCGAGCGTTACATTCTCCTCTTCAAGGAGGATCAACATCTTCGATTTTGGGTGCTTACGCAGGGCCACCGAGAAGATATTCTTGCCGGTAAGCAGCGCCGGTACAGAGGAGTGCGTGTTGGGGCCAGCCGAGTAGGCTTGCAGAAAGACTGTAGAAGTCTCAGCAAGACTCTCAAGGAAAGGTGTCGTCACCGGCCGGTAACCCGCATATGACATGTGATCGCCGCGGGCCGCATCCCAGGTGACCAACAACACGTTTGGGGAGCCGTCAAACAGGTCGGCTACGTGCTCCCTCAGACCTTTCGTGCTTGAAAGCTCACCCGCTAGGGAGTCCTCACCATCGGTGCCGTTGCAGTTCTCGTCCACGCCGTTACCAGGAATTTCTCGAGCTGCGGGATGGATCGCATCGTCAAAGGGGCCGCAATCGGTGCCGCCAAAAAGGGAGCCGAAACCATCCCCATCTACGTCCGAGTACGATGCCATCAGGCTCAAAGTCAGGCGAGAAAGTGAACCGGAAGCCTGGACGGGCCTACGAGCAGCGGCGATGTTCCCAAGCACTCCATAGACTACTAAGAGGAGCACCACCACGGCGATGCTGCCGAACGAGCGAACATGTCGTAGAAAAGAAGCTCCCGGAATCGCGATCAACGAGCCGGCGCCAATCAGAACCGCAAGCTGCGGAAGCCACTGTAGCTGCACGATGTTGGCGAGCCTGATCACATAAAACCCTCCAAAGGCGGCAACTGCAGTCAGGGGAAAGAGTGTTGGCAGAAGCAGAATGACGATGGGCAATGAACTGCGGGGGAACTGTATGGTGCGCAGCGACCAGTGCACGAGGCGATAAAGAGCCCAGCCAACCATCGCCAGTCCAGCAAGAGCCCCCATCCCTACAAGGATGCCGCCCAATACCATCAGATTCTGATTGTGAAGCTTCTCGATGAAAAGGCGGCTGGTGACAAACCAGAGCGCTAGAAAAGCAGCCGTCGCCGGCAAAGCCGACATCTGCAAGGCCAACAATCGCCGAGCGCTACGCATCTCCAGACGGTCGAACGCGACGACCTCAAGCAGTCGAGATGACCAATCGACCGCCCGTACCGGCCCGCCGGGTACCAGCAACCAACCAGCCCCCCACAACACCAGACCCAAAAAAGCCCCACACAACCCAGCTCCATCCAGAGCCAGCATCAGTCCGCCGCAAGCACCCAGCAAAGAATCCGTACCCCGAAACACAAGAAAGCCCTCAGGAAGCGACAGCACAATCCCCGCCAACGCACCTGACAACAAATAAGCCGACCATATTCGAGTACCACCTTTCATCGCCCAGAATACTCAGTCCTTTCAACCCAAAAGTCAAGCCAGAACCAGCGGACGCACCGCCAGTTTTTCCTTCAATCCCACCTACTTACAGCACTCACAGCGATATCCGCCCTGCGTTCCAGGTGCCGACTTACTACCTCGGAGCCAGAAGTCAATGCAGATCCAGCGGTCATAGTCAAGGTAGGACCAGCGGACGCGCCGCCGATTTATCCTTCAATCCCAGGCACTTACAGCATTCGCCGA
>CAZFVN010000133.1:0-14822 GCA_964522395.1 uncultured Myxococcales bacterium | reverse complement strand
ATGTCCGGCGTCAGGCGACCTGATTCAGATGGCCAACGTACGACAACGACAGATAGTATCACGGGATGTTGCTGGCCAAACTAACAATCA
This sequence comes from uncultured Myxococcales bacterium, assembly GCA_964522395.1. GTDB lineage: Bacteria > Myxococcota_A > UBA9042 > CAIXZC01 > CAIXZC01 > CALGBT01. Next base: position 14,732 of record CAZFVN010000133.1, on the reverse strand, counting down.
GAATCGGCGCTCGGGCACCACGCGTGGCAGGTGCCATCGCCATATAGCTTCAACGTCTCGCAGAAGTCTCCGCAGTCAGCATCGGGGAGCGGGCATTCGAGGTTGCAAGTGCCGTCGCCGTAGCGGCCATCCGCAACACACGGGTCACTCTCAAGTTCCTCAACGCAGACGCAGACGTCCTGTTGCATTTCTGCATTGACGTCACACTTGTCGAAGCCGGCAAAGGCATCGATCTGACAAAGTACGGCGCACGGTACTTCCGACTTGAAGCTCCCTTCGCAAATAGTCATGAGACCGTTCGTGCAGGAATAGCCATCGGGGGAGCAGTTGACATCTTCACAAAACGCTCCATCCTCATCGCTACCATCCGCACAGTCTGCAGCACCGTTGCAGACATTTCCTTTCAAGATGCACGCACCGTCAGTGCAGGCCCACGCATCCAGGCCACACTCTCCGACGCACTGTCCCGCCGCTTCGTCCTCGGCGCTCTGGCCACAGTCTGGCCAGCCATCACATAGCATATCGGAGGGCACGCAGGCCCCCGTGGGGCACTGGAAGACCCCCGGGTCACAGGCCCAATTGCCACAGAGGTCAGGATCCTCATCCTCACCCCCAGCACAGTCGGGAGAGCTATCACAAACCCAATGCTTGGCAATGCACTGATCATCTTCGCATGACCATTCATCCCCCCCGCAGACGCCAGGAGTGCAGTTTTCGGCAGCCTCATCCGCGGCATCGTCGCAATCGTCCCAACCGTCGCACTTCCAGCTCTCCTCGATACATCTGTCAGTGCCGGGACAGAGCCAGAGACCCTCGTCACAGGCCTCATTGCAACCTTCCTGTGCCTCATCCTCCTCGCCCGGGCAATCGGGATAGCCGTCACAGATGGCCGACGTCTTGATGCACTTGCCACTTGGACATTCCCAGGTATCGCCACTGCAGCCCCCTACCTGGTCGCAAAGTGCGGGGTCTTCATCGGAGTTGTCAGCGCATTGGGCAACGCCATTGCAGCGGTCTTCCGGGTTGAGGCAGATGCCATCAGAGCACTGCCATTGGCCCTCGGGGCAGGCAAGCTGAATCACTTCGCCACTGCCAACCAGATCACCGGTGACATCCCTGGAACTGCTTCCACCGCCGCCACATCCCAACCCATATAGGGCAAGCAGCACGGTCCCTGCTGTAAGAAAATTTCGCATGTCAGTCCTCCTCGCCCTACGGCCGTTCAAAACGGCTGGCCAGTTCTGGTTTGCCAAGACGACCCCGGTCAAAACTGACCCGATAGATGCCCTCGTCAAGCGCCGCGTCGTCGACCAACTGCCCGGTACTATCCTCGCCATAGGTGACCCGGAAAGTGCCGCCGCGAACGGCGACAACATCAGTAAGCCAGAGCGCCGCACCCCGACGGGGAATCAAATACTCACGTGACCAGCCGCGGGAAGAACGCCAGCGACATACCAGGTCGATGCCATTGGCCGGGTCGGGGACGTTGCCCTTGGTCAATTCGGTGGGTGCTCCCACCAGGCGATTGACACAGACGAGTGCTTCCCCCGTCCTATTGACTGCACCCACCGCGGGAAGTAGCCAATCGGACCTGAAGAGCACCTTGGGTGCTCGAATCTTCGCCCCATAGAAGACAATCTCCCGCCGCCCTTCTTCGTCCGTAAGTCGACCCGCTAGCCGCTCCAGAGAGCTGCCGTGGAACGGCAACTCCAGAAGTTCGGGTGTAGTTTCCATGGCGAAGAGCCAATCACCCTCTATCTGAACGTTCTCGGGCAGCGGTCTGGCCGGAACAGCCACCTGATTAGCCGCGGGCAAACCCTGCTTAACCGCCTCGTCAATAATGGGAGAAGGAAGGGTCGTCGGCTCAAGCGTAACCTCAGATTCGTCGGCGCAAGACGCCGGAATGACAAAGAGTAGTGCAATGACAAGCGTTCTCATAGATATTCTCATAGTTGGCTCCTAATAGTCGGTGGCGCCGGTGCAGCCCGACCCCGTACCCCAGGTCTTGACCACGCCAGTGACAGAGAACCAGCCGATAGTGAAGGGGCTGACCTTGATTTGGAAAGAAGCACCGCCAACGGGTTCCCCAATGACGCTACCACAACCGTACCCGCCCGCGACCCCGACGTTGACACACGCATTGGCGGTCGCGCCAATGCCAACGAAGGTCTCACCGAAGGCCTTGATGCCGCAGCTTCCGCCGCCGCTGGCACCGCCCTTGACACGAACAGTAACCCAAGCGGAACCGGTGGGACATTCACAAAGCGGACCCCATTTGCTGTTGCCCGACAACGACCCGCCCAGGGAGCCGCCGATGCTCATGCCACATTTGGCCTCAAGCTTCCAGATGGCGAATTTCTTCTCTGGCTCAAATGAACGGGAGAAAGTCCCGCCACCGGCAATAGTTCCGCCGCAGCAGAAGTTGGAATCATCGCAGACCCATTGTGGCGGGTCTTCACAGGTGAGCGCCTTTTCGCACTGCCCTCCTACATCAATGGTGTAGACGAAGCAGGTCTTCTGGTGGACGACCTTCATGCAGGCTCCAACTTCACCTCCGCCAGAGAGGCCCTCAACGCACTTCCCACCGGCTTCATCCACCCCTTTGTGGGAGGATGCAGAGAGTCCAACCTTGACCCCCCCTCCCGTGCCCGCAATTTCCTTGTCTTCCTGAAAGTCAAAGGCGAAGGTCCACGTCGTGCCGAGGTTTGGGAGAATTGAGCACTCACATTTGCCGCAATCGTCGGGACAGGTTTCGCAATCCTCCTCCTGCGATTCGTTACAACTGCCGTCGCCGCAGCACTCGCCACAATCCTCCAAACAGGACTCGCAGTCCTCTTCAGACCCGCACTCACCATCACCGCAACAGTCTTTGCAATCCTCCGGACAAAGGAGGCAGGTCTCCCCGAGTTCCGGGACGCAAATCCCGTCGCCGCAGCATTCACCGCAGTCCTCAGGGCAACCGTCGCAGAACTCGTTTTCGTCGCAAACTCCGTCGCCACAGTCGGCGCAGTTGCCGCAGTCCTCAGGGCAGGAAGTACATTCCTCCCCGGCATCACCATCACAAGTACCATCGCCACAACATTCGCCACAATCCTCAGCACAATTGTTGCAGTTTTCAGCCCCGCCACACTCTCCGTCGCCACAGTTGATACACTCGCCGCAATCCTGGGGACAGGCGAAGCAGTTCTCCAGGTTGTTGCAAACCGCGTTCTTGCAATCCGGGCAATAGCCACAATCCATGGGGCAGGAGTAGCAGTCCTCTGGTTCCACACACTCCCCGTCGCCACAACTCTCGCAGGCACCGCAATCTGCTGGGCAGGATTGGCAGTCTTCCTGGTCACCACAGTGGGTGTCGCCGCAGAGGTTGCAATCACCACAGTCATCCGGGCAGGAGTAGCAACTCTCTCCTTCGTCGCACAGTTGGTTCCCGCACTGCTCCGAACTGCAGCCCGGCAATATCGGACATTGGAGGCAGACATCAGCACAACAGTCCGCGTACGGGTGGCATAGCTCATCACACCAACAGGACTCAGTATTGTATCCGCAGCGCCCGGCACAGGATGACCCCTCCCCACCCGGGCACTCTCCACAATCCTCTGAGCAGGAATAGCATCCCTCCTCGCTGATTACACATTGGCCGTCACCACACTCTGCGAGAGCCGGGAGAGCCCAGGCCGCGGTGATCAATCCCACGCCGAGGGCGAGCAAAGTCTGTACTACATATCCAGTCTTCATTGGTCCGCCTTCCAAAGTTGCGAAAAAGAGTTTCGTTTACGTATGTTAAGCACTTTAGCTCAGGTTTGCAGGGGCCAAAATACTCTTTCTCGAATTTGCCTTTCCAGGAATTTGAGAGGGCTGGTTGGGCGCTCACTTTGGCGGGCCGGGGAAGCCTCGTCGAGGGGGGAGGTCATCATCTTCCATCTGGTACCAACCCATGAGCAGAGCCTCTTCGACAATGTGACTATCGAGGGCCCTCATCAACTGGTCCTTGTTGGCCCCTGGCGGCAGGTCCAGGATGGTATCTACCGCGTAGAGTCGGAAGTAGTAGCGGTGCATGCCGCTGGGTGGACAAGGTCCGACATAGCCGATGCGACGGTCACTGTTGGCTCCCTGGCGGGTGCCATCAGGGATCTCCAGGGCAATTGGGAAGTCCCCGGGGATCCACTCCCTGCGCGCAGGGATATTGTAGACGATCCAGTGGACCCATGTTCCCGCGGCCGCATCAGGATCCTCCAGAACCAGGGCCAGCGTAACAGCCTTCTCAGACACACCGGAGAATTCGAGGACTGGCGACTGGTTCTTTCCCTGGCAGGTACACTTCGTAGGAATGTCGCCGGAATGAGGGAAGTCGGGACTGAAGATCTCCATCTGGGCTGGTGTTGTCTCGGCGGGGGCCGAGACAACCGTGCCAGGTCCCATTACTGCCATGGAGAGCGCCGCGACTGCCACAAGGATAGTGTCGAGTTGCCACCGTCTCATTTCTACACCTCCGACGTCGGCGGACCCGTATCCGCAAAGAAAATCTGTGAACGCCCAGTGTGAAATCAAGTGCAGAAGAGAGCTGTGCGCACCCGCTGGCTACTGAGAAACGGGGAACTCGTAGTAGGCAAATCCGCCGATCCCCAGGTCGTTGACCAGCCACGGGATATCGCCCGGAATGTCGACGAAGGAGACCCAGGTGGCGACACTGGGAGTGGCTGTAGTGAGGACCACTGTACCATCGACGACTTCGACTTCCGTGATAACGGATTCATCTGAGAGAGTGAAGTAGGTCTCTGCTCCTGCTTGTAGTTCGAGGCCTCCGCCCGTGGGGCCATAGTCAATCTCGAGATGCGTTTCATCGAGCCAAGCGGCGCTCATGGGATTTGGAGCCTCAATGTTGCCAGCAACTTCGGTACCGTAAAGGTCGCGGCTCACGAGGCGGGCCAGTCGATGGCCCCACTCCACATAAGTCTCGTTGTGAAAATGACAATTGTCGTGCCCACCAACACCCGTCGTACTCATGTTGCCAATGACCTTTCCCAGAAGCGTCGGAAGTTCCCGATGAACGTTTCGATTCCAGGTCGGCCCACCGCATCCAGCTCGGACCTGATAGGGATAGACGCCCTCGACATTGGGATAGTCCTCGAGCCAGTCCTCATACATCGCCGTCCATAGCCCGAGATACGTTTCAAAGGCCATGCCCCCATCGCTCTCGCCTTGATGCCAGAATATGGCGCGTACCGAATCTGCTACTCCGGCATGTTGGACGCGCCAGAGCAAGCGGCCATAGATGGTCGTCAAGTCCGTGGGATTGAAATCCTTGCGTTGGTGCTGGTCGACTTTGGTGCCGCCCACCGCACCGTTTATGAGAAGGATGGGGATCTCTTCCAACTCCATCACATCCAACGCCAATTGCAGCCCCCACTGCCCCACCGCAGCGTGAGTGTATCCGGTGTTGGCAACGGCGATTCCAAAAGCTGTGTCGTCCACCACGCCAAAACCCTGAATGGAACTTCCGTAGCTGCGCACGAAAGTGCTCTTGAGGAGGTCACCCAGGCCTTCGTTGTGGTAGTCGATTGCAACCGCATTGGACTGCCCATCTATAACGAAAACATCGCCGCAGAGGATACTGCTCTCGCTAAAGGCACTCTTCCACCACCCCGTGCCGTTGTCCCATGCGACCGATACGTCATAGAGGTGCAACCCGGCCTCCAGCACAACATCGAGCTTGAATGGCGAACCTTCGCCGGTCGCCTCATAGACGGGCTCCCCATCCAATGAGACCAGCACCTGCACCTCGTTGGCCACTCCCACCATCTCGCCGGCCACCGCGAAGCTACAGCTATTCGTCTCGAGGTCCCGCGCGTAGAAGTGCAGGGGCTGCGGCACAGCAGATAACTCAAGATCTCCAAAGGGACAATCGTCGTCAACGCTGCCATCACAGTTGTCGTCAAAGCCGTTGCACACCTCTTGGGCATCTGCGTTGACATAATCCTTGCTATCGTCGCAGTCCCCCCCGGCCTCGGCGTACCCTGGGAGTGGTCCACAAAGTTCTGCGGGGGAACCTCCCGCCTCAGCATCATCGGGGCGCACCCAGACGGCCACGCGGTCAGATCTTGGATCGTACGCGGGAATTCCTGGAGGATTGCTCCAGGGAACCTGCGAGCCGACGGAGTAGAACCAGTAGTTGTGATTTGCCGAACCGTCGAGATAGGTCGAAGCGCCGGAGAGTTCGAGGCCGCCCCAATGCTGGCTTACATAGTCGATTTCCAGGCCCTGGTAATCAGTCACAGGCCCCGCTGTCGGGTTAGAGGTCTGACGCCAGATATTGCGGCCGGGAATATCAGTTTCGGGCCAGTTGATTCTGAATTCAAAGGAACCGTCAGATGAGCGGAATGACTCGAGGTTGCTGAGAATGGAATAGCGCAGACTCAAGGGGTCATCGACGTTGAGTTCGTCTGCCTCCTCGTCGCTGGCGAAGTAGCCATCGGCGATGTCATGATAGAAGACGAGAGTCCAGCCACCGCCATCGGTAGTCATGTCGCAGTAAACGCTCAGCGCTGGTCCATCCAAGGAATCGGGATGTATTTCGTAGATACCGTCCTCGATATTCCCCTCGGCGAGAAGACTGGAGCAACTGTTGCCGGCCCCGGCTCCATACCCGTCCCCGTCCGCATCAGGATAGAACCAGGAGAGGGGCAGCTCTTCATCAGCCAGTCCATCACCATCGTTGTCGATGCCGTCGCACTCTTCGACATCAGCATTGTCACCAATGCCATCACCGTCAACATCGGACCATTCATCGGGGTCAAACGGGAAGGCATCGTCCTCATCATTGACTTCGTCGCCATCATCGTCGTCGTCACAAAGGTCACCGAGACCGTCGTCATCGAAGTCGGCCTGCTCTTCGTTCTCTACTTCGGGACAATTGTCCTCGTCGTCAGGGAGGCCGTCGCAGTCTTCATCAACGTCGGCACACAGCTCTGCACTTCCGTCAACCGCATCCAGCATAGCGTCGTTCGTGAGGTCGCCGGACTCTCCACCATCGTTGTCAGAGATGGTGTGTGCATTCGAATCACCGTCAAACTCTCCTGAGCCATCCCCCACTGCGTCTGACAGTGCATCCCCCGGGAGGAGCGAGTCGCCCACTTCAGTGACCGCCAGATCTGTGGCAACATCGGCGCCAACATCTGTTTCTCCGCGAGAGTCGAGAGGCAAGAGATCTTCGCCACCAAGGATTAAGGGCTCAGTACTACCGCCGCAATTCGCGCTAACGAGGGCCATAGTCGCCAATAGGATTAGTCGTCGCATGGTTCGCTCCATTGTCTTTCTACCGCTCGCAGGCTATCACGTCGCGGTGTCAGGTTTCAAGCTGGGCGGAGGCAAGGAGGCAATTGCACTGTAAGCCCAATGTGTCACCCTGAAGCGGAGTTGAAGGGTCTCGTGGTCCCACCCGTGTCTTCTTCGCGGTTCACTCCACCGGCGTCACCAGCACCCGCCTCTCTCCTCGTTCATTTGCCTCTCGCCTCGTTCATTTGCCGCGGCCCGAGGCCCGACGCCGCCATTGCGCACCACCCAACCAGCTCAGTCAGTGCGTTAGGCTGCGGCGACGATTGACGTCATCTTCTCTTTCTGGTCGTTGTGTATTCGGGCTACAGCCATGGTCAGCACTGTCATGACCATCATGCTTACTCGGAGCCTGGCGCTGGGGAGACCCCGGACTTTCATGCGCTTGATACCGAAGAGTTCATTGAAGAGACCATTTATTCGTTCGACCGCGGTCCTTCTGCGGTATCCCCGTTCGAATTTGATGGTGTGCCTGGGCGTCGGCACAAAGACCCAGCGTTTCTGAGCCGATGAGTTGAACGCTTGTGAATCAATCCCGAGGTGCTCGCAATAATCGGGAAGCAGCTCCCCAAGTACATCGATGGCTCTATGGATAATGTCATCAACCAGAACCCGCAATCCTTTGACCTTCTTGAGAAAACGGCTCATCACCCATTCCGCAGGCGCCTTACACCCAACCGGGAAACCACAGACCGCCAGCAGGTCCCGGTTACGCTCCAACTCGCGTACATAGGACTTCCAGGTCGTATGACCGGTCAGCGGAAAGAATACTACAGCATTCCACATGGCTCGCACCGGATAGTCGTCACGGCCCTTGCCCCGTTGCCGCTCCAGCTCACTGACTAACTCCTCGTCCTCAAGCTGCGCCATGAACTCTATAGCCCCCGCTTCCAATACAATCGCCAATTCTCCTTGAAGCCTCGCTGGCAGCTTGATAGTCTTGCGCCATTAACCACCGAAATGCGCCCTCATACTCGGCGCGGGAGGAAGCTCATGCGTAGACTTTTCGTGCTTTCGTTTGTCGCAGTATTTGCCCTCGCAACTGGCTGCGGAAAGAAGGGAGAGGAGAAGAAAGATGAGGGTAAGAAGGAAGCGAAGCAGGAGGCTGCCCCCAAGGAAGAGGAGAAGGCCGCGGTCAAATTGGACCCGGGACAGGAGTTCGCCTTTGAAGGGGCCACCGAGGACCTGGTGGAGGTGAAGAAGTACCTCAAAGAGGGAAAGCCTGAGGAGACAACCTACAAATGCGTTGCCGCCAAGAGCTACGCCGGCGACCTCGCTGGCATTGACGACGAGAAGGTAGAAGCTCTAGTTGCGGAAGTCGACCAGGTCTGCGGCTTTGAGGCCCCCTACGCTACCGGCAAAGCCGCGGGCGACAAGATCGAAGCGATCCTGAAGAAGGATCCGGAGGCGATGCCGAGCGATTGCGTCGACCTGGCCATGGCACTGGAGGCTTTCACCGAGAAGAACAGGGAAAAGGCAGAGTACAAAGCCCTCAAAGAGCTGGCCACAGCCAGTTGCAAGTAGCTACTAGACCGCCTTACAGGCACATGCCGCCAGCATAGCATTCTTGTGGCCAGGGGCATGACCCACACCAGTTGCCGCACGCATCGGAACCACAGTCCTTACCCGCGCAGAAATTGCAATGCACGCAGACGTCCATACAGCAATCGTTGCCCCAGAAACACGCCTCATCGCACCAGCAACCGTAGGACGATTGCCCACCGCAGGCCTTACCGCACGTGGTGCAACCCCAAATGGGCGAGTGTACGCACTTGCTGTTGACGCAAGAATCATCGGTGCAAACATCGTTGTCGTCACAGCCCCCCGGGCAAATACTACAGCCATCTATCTTGAGAAAGAGACACTCACCGTTCACGCACACGTCCTCGGTACACGGGTCCTGATCCTGGCAGACCAGAGGAGTACCGCTACATTCACCGCCCTGGCACGTATCCCCCAGGGTGCAGGAATTGCCATCTTCGCAGGGGGCTCCTTCATCCAGCCCAACGTTGAAACACTTACCATCCAGACAGCTATCTTCACTGCAAGGGTTGTCATCATCACAAGAGCCCATTGCAGGGTCCAGCACGGCGCAATCCGCGGCATCCGCCGCACCGTCGCCGTCGCTATCGTCGTCACAGAAGTTCAGCCTGCCATCTCCATCCTCATCGGCGGAACCCTCACTGCCCAATTTGCTAAGGAGGATGGCGACCAGGAAACCAAAGTCCTCGTTGCCAATCTTGCCGTCGCAGTTGAGGTCAGCATTGTGCTTCGCAACCTTTCCACGACAATCTGCATCAACATAATCGTCCGTCATGGCAGAACAGTCGGTGGCTTGCGATGCACCTAGAGCGACGGTAGCGTCCAGACAAACAGGGAGACAGATGGCAAACTCGTTCAGTCCGGGGCGACAGTAATGGCCGGGGCCCGCTTCAGCTTCGCACGGCAACCCGTCGCCACAAAGGTCTTCCTCCGGTTCACCGGCCGCAATCGTCCGACCGAGCACCAGGACCTGGCACTGAATATCTACCACGTTTACTTTGCCATCTCTGTCCAGGTCGCCGTCAGGGGCGGTGAAGGGTACGGGGCCGCTGATAAGAGGGACCAGCAACAACCCTATAGTAGCGCGGAGCAACGGTCCGTGGCGCATTCTGGAACCTCCAGTAGAGATCATCATCTTATCGGGTCTGGCTACAGCGGCCAAGGGCGTCTTTCGGGGCGGAGGGGAGGGCCTCTTTCGATTGCTCCCTAAAGGGTGGCGAGAGCTACCGGCGTAACCGCGGTCACATCCTCTTCACGAGTGCGAATCCGATAGACCTTCTGGACAGGTAGAACGAAGACTTTGCCATCCCCGACTTCACCCGTTTGGGCAGCATCAAGGATGGCAGCTACGGTGGGTTCGACGAAGGACTCGGAGAGACCAATCTCGAGGCGGACCTTCTCTTGAAGGGACATCTGAACTGAAGTTCCCCGATAGGTCTCAACGTGCTCAGTCTCTCCACCGTGCCCTTGGACCCTGCTGATGCTGAGTCCATGAACCTCGATATTGAAGAGCGATTCAAGGACTTCCGAGAGCTTCTCAGGTCTGATAATGGCGACGATCAGTTTCATCTTTCACCTCGCAACTCGGGTACCGGGAAAGTAGCGGTATCCCGGCGCCGGACTGTCTTCCTTGGGGGAATCAGGATCGCACCATCGTCGTTTGCGTACGCTTGCTGGGCGTGCTCCAAACGGTCCATCCCGATCCCCTCCATCTTCTCGCCAACTCGAAGCGGCGCAACAAGGGCAATGACCTTGAGAATGGCAAATGATGCCGCCGCGCTGTAGGCTGCAGTGCCCAGCACGGCCAGCAATTGAATTGCGATTTGGGAGACATTGCCATCAAACAAACCGGGCGTACCACCCCAGACCGCTTGGGCCAGAACCCCCGTCATCATGGCCCCAACCAAACCGCCCAACCCATGCGCAGCAACTACGTCAAGTGAATCGTCCAGGCGTGAGCGCGCCCGCCAACGAATCGCGTAGTAGCTTGGTGCCGCGGCCACTACGCCAAGAACTACGGCCCCTATCGGTCCAACAAACCCCGCCGCCGGAGTCACCGCTACCAGCCCGACAACGATGGCGGTCGCTCCCCCGACGGCCGAGGGCCGCTCCCCTCGAAAGAGATCCAATAGGACCCAGGCTGTAAGGGTGGCAGCGGGGGCCAACATCGTATTCACGAAGGCGAGGGATGCCAGACCGTCAGCAGCTAGCGCAGACCCACCATTGAAACCAAACCACCCAAACCAGAGCAGGCCTGCACCCAGGACGACAAAGGGAACATTGTGTGGTAGCACCGCCTGCCGCCCGTAGTCCTTCCTCGGGCCAACCACCAAAGCCGCCACCAACGCAGCAACGGCAGCGTTAATGTGGACCACCGTTCCGCCGGCAAAGTCCAGCGCCCCAATTTCGGCCAGCCATCCCCCGCCCCACACCCAGTGACAGACCGGCGAATAGACCAGCAGCGACCAGAGTGTAATGAAGGCGAGGTAGGGTCCAAACCTCATTCTCTCGACGATGGCCCCCGAAATGAGCGCAGCAGTAATGACCGCGAAGGTCCCCTGGAAGGCCATAAAGAGAAGATGCGGTATTGTGCCGTGCGCCTCCAGCCCAACACCATCCAACATGAAATAGCTCAGGTCCCCGATTAGAGAGCCCTCGCCGAAGGCCAGGCTGTATCCGACAACCACCCAGGCAATGGCGACGACTCCCAGGGAACTCAGGCTCATCATCATCGTGTTGAGAACGTTCTTTGAACGGACCAGTCCGCCATAGAAGAACGCTAGCGCCGGGGTCATAAGCAAGACCATCGCGCAAGCAACAAGCATCCACGCCGTATCGGCCCCACTCAGCTTTGCGGTGGGAAGAGCAGCAAGAGAGCCAGCGGCAGAAACCACAGTGTTCATTCCTTCCCTCTGGTAATTCACATATGAGAGTTGGTCTTCAGCGACGAAACGATAAAAACGGTCGCGGGTACCGTCAACCCTCGGCCCGACAATCGTCTCCTTCACCTGGCATGGCCAGGATAGGGGATTGGTTATGGAAGTAGTTGGTGATGAATTCGTGAAGCTTGTTGAGTAGTGTGGCTTGGATGGCTAGAATAGCGCCGGTTGATGTTTGCTGTCGTGGGAGGTTCCATTGATCCGTCACGCTCTTGCCCTCACCTGTCTCTTTCTCCTCACCGCCTGCAGTACTCCATCAAACTCCAACCCCGACTCCACTGAGACAGATACAGTTGACAGGGCGGACGAAGTTGGCAGGGCAGACGGGAGGCTGGTCGGCGACGTGCCGACCGCCATCGACGAGTTCAGTCCTCCGCCGGACGGAGCGACCGAGATTGTGGCTGACTCCGGGCCGATGTTGGACGCCTTGCCCGATCTGGAACCGCTGGATGTCGAACCCGTGGATTTAGGGCCGCCGCCGGTGGTGTCGGATAACTTCAAGGCCCACGGAACCATCGAGCAGATCTACATCTGGGGGGCAGAGCCGGAGGTGACCGTTGAGGTCTTGAGTCCAGACGGCGAAGTGGTCTTCTCCGACTTGACCGATTACCAGGGGTCACGAGTTGCCCGGGAGCTGGAGCCGGGGAAAGGCTACATCGTACGGCTGGCCGACGATCCAGATGATTACGCGGATTCAATCAGAGTCCTCTCTTTGGAGGAGAGTTGGCCTGAGGAGTCCTTCTATTCCAAGCAGGAGTTACACCACGGCTATCAGTACATCGAGATGCGCGATGGGATTCTCCTCTCCGCATGGATCACCCTGCCCGGGCCTGAGGAAGAGGGGCCCTACCCGACCCTTGTCAACTACTCTGGTTACAGCCCCAGCCGACCTGGCAAATCTATGGGAGATGAAGTCGAGATCTTCTGCGGACTCTTCCCCATTCTCTGCGAGGCCCCCAGTTTCCCATCGGGTCTGATCGCGGGCATTATGGGGTACGCGGTTGTCGGTGTGAATATGCGCGGTACTGGATGTTCAGGCGGGGCCTACGACTACTTTGAGACTTTGCAACTGACAGACGGGTATGACCTTATCGAAACGGTGGCACACCAGCCCTGGGTGAAACACAACAAGGTTGGCATGGTGGGCCTCTCCTATCCCGGTATTTCCCAACTCTTCGTCGCTTCCCAGACACCACCTGGACTGGCCGCCATTGCGCCCTTCTCAGTAATCGCCAACACTACCTCGACCCTGGTCCCCGGAGGCATCCTCAACGATGGCTTCGCACTTGACTGGATCGAGCACGTGCTCAACAAGGCAAACCCATACGCCCACGGGTGGATTACAGATATTGTCAACGAGGGCGACACCATTTGCGAAGAGCACCAGTTACTGCACAGTCAAAAGGTCGATGTCATCCAAAAGGCCTACGACAACCCCTTCTACACGGACGAAGTCGCGGCCCCGGTGGACCCTTCTACTTTCGTCCACCAGATCGATGTTCCAGTATTCCTGGTTGGCCAGACTCAGGATGAGCAGACCGGCCCGCACTTCCCTTCCCTCTTCGGGAACTTCACCAACTCACCCGTAACCCGTTTCACCATGACCAATGGCGTCCATCCCGATGGCTTCTCTCCCCAAATTCTCGCCGAGTGGTTCAATTTTCTCGCCTTCTATGTGGACCGGGAGATACCGGTTGTACCGAAGGATTTCTATGTCATGGTACCTATCTTCATGGAAGACGTATTCGGGGCTCAGCTTGATCTGCCGGAGGCCCGTTTTGAAGACTTCACCGACTTCGACGAGGCCCTCGCCAGCTACGAGAGCGAGCCGGAGATCAGGGTGATATTTGAGTCCGGTGCGGCGCCTGACATTGTGGCGGGAGCACCTCAGGGGACCTTCGATACCCACTTTGACAAATGGCCGATACCCACTACCCAGGTCGACCGCTGGTACTTTCATCCGGACGGCAGTTTGACGCCAGATTTGCCCGCTGAGGAGGGCGGGGCGAGCACCTTCGTTCATGACCCCGAAGCCGGCGGCCGGGTGACCCTCGCCGGGGGCAGCGTCAGCAAGCCGCAACCCAATTGGGACTGGCGACAACCCGTCTCGGGCGAAGCGGTGAGCTTCGTCAGTTCTCCCCTCGCCACAGACCACATATTTGTCGGGCACGCGTCCGGTGATCTCTGGGTCCAATCCACTGCCGAAGACGGAGATCTGGAGATTTGCATCACCGAGGTCCGACCCGACGAAATGGAATCCTATATTATGTGCGGCTGGTTGCGAGCGAGCCATCGGGAACTACTGGAAGGTTCGTCGGAACTGCGTCCCATGAACTCACACTACAAAGAAGACGTGGTGCCTCTGGCCGCGGATGAGTGGAATCTAGTCCGTATCGAAATGATGCCCTTCGCCCACATCTTCAGGGCGGGTAGCCGAATCCGGATCATCGTCGACACGCCCGGGGATTCCATGGCCAGTTGGCGCTTCAACCTACTGGAATACGAAATCAACCCGACCCACAGCATCGCCCATCAGGCGGCCTTCCCTTCCAGCGTTGCCCTGCCCCTGATTCCGACCTTGGAAGCGCCCACCGAACTGCCTCCATGTAATGCCCTGCGCGGGCAGCCTTGCCGTGACTATCAGGCCTTCGAGAACAACCAGTAGTCGCCAACCCCTACTCCGGGGACTCCACTACCGGCATCGGCCGCAATGACGGGTCAATGACCATAGGCTTGCAACCGACCTTAACATCGCACCAGTCGTCGGTAGTGAGATTCCCATCGTTACAGTTGACGGCATTACCGGCGGTGAACTCCCGCCCACACACACCTCGCTAAATGAACACGCAACACACGCTTAGAAACCTGTTGGCATTGAGGTGATGGCGTCAACGCATGCTACATTGTGTAGCTCATCAAGGT
>CAZFVN010000132.1:0-15050 GCA_964522395.1 uncultured Myxococcales bacterium | reverse complement strand
CTCAGAACGACACACTCAGCGCAGAACGGGGGGTACAAAGTCAATCAGATCGGTCCCCGTGAAGGGCTATCCGCTCAGATGAGTCGTCTGCTCTGGGGGGGCCACCGCGCCGCCAGCCAACTCTGCCGGTATTTCAAGTCGTTCGCCATCACTGCTGACAACCAGTTCCCGCAGCAGAAAGGTTCCCGCCGCCGCACCGCCACGCGCATTCACCTTCGCCATCTCGTGAAGCATGGCCTCAGGTTGAGCTCGCACCGCACTCTGTTCACAAAGCAGCACACCACCTACGGGTGCGAGGCGTGAGAGGCGCACTGCAAAGTCCACTTCGGAACCCTGAATCAGCCAATCGAGGGGGCCCTCTACGTTCTGGTCAGTATGGACGACGCCGTTGGCTACGCCCATCTTGACTCCAATGGGTCGGCCCTTGCCGATAGACTCGCGCTCTGTCAGTAGACTCAGTGACCGGGCGGCTTCCAGGGCATGTACAACCTGGCTGCTATCCTCTACGAGATAGCCGAAGAGCACTTTCAGATCGGCCCCACTGTCATAGCAGATGAGCCCACCCTGCCGGGAAACGTAGTCCACCCACTGGTCGAATTCATCGGACAGTTGCTGCCGCATCTCCTCCACCGCCCCCGGGTCTTCGCTCTTGTCCTTCAAGTTGACGAAGCGGACGTGCAGCAAGGTATACCGTTCTGCGCTCCGACGCACCACATCATCCCCCACAATCTGCCGCAGCGAGGGCATCTTCTGGGCGTCGGCCACGTCAGTCACCTCGGCACTCTCCACCAGCTCGGTGCCATCAAATCGGATATTGGCCGATTCCTGCAACATGATCGCTGGCTGCACTCGGCTATTTAGCACGTGAGGCTGCTCACCGTTAGCCACGTGGACCATCTCCGGAGTTCCATCCAGCGTCGCTAAAGCCTCCGCCCCGAAGGAGAATATGGCCCCGGAATCAGCCACCCCGGGTGCTTCTTCCATCGGCTCAGGTACCGGCTGCAATACTCTGGGCAAAGCGGTGCCATTCAGGTCCAGAGTGAGCAGGGTTTCCCGCACCTCCCCCGCCGTCCGGGGGCGTTTTGCCCGCTTCTTCTGCATCAGATTGTGAACAAATGATTCCAGGTTGGACTCAACTTCCAGGTCCGGGTATGCCTCGGTAAGACGAGGCGGGGCCATCTTTAACTGGCGACGGACAACTTCCATTGGAGAGGGGCCGGTGAAGGGCTGTTTGCCCGCCAGCATCTCGAAGAGCAGGATGCCGGCCGAATAGAGATCTGAGGAGGGACTCGCCTTCGCCCCACGAATCTGCTCGGGACTCATATAGGCGGGGGTTCCGCAAATCTCCTTCGAGCGGAATTGGGCGGTGCCCGCGAACTGGGCGATTCCAAAGTCGAGGAGCTTCACACACTCTCGACCCCGCTGCTTCACAATAATGATGTTCTCCGGCTTCAGGTCGCGATGGATTGTTCCTCGAGCATGGGCCTCTGCCAGAGCATCGAGAATCTGCGAGAAGAAGTAGAGCGCTTTGGTGGGGGAGAGCCGGCCGATACGACGAATGCGGCGTGAAAGGGTCTCACCGTTGAGCAACTCCATGGCGATGTAAAGATAGCCCACCTGAGTGCGGCCATAGTCGTGGGTTCGGACGATGGCAGGGTGCCCCAGTGCACTGGCTACCCTCGCCTCAGTGAAGAACTGGTGAACCGCCCTCTCCTCGGCGCTGAACTTCGATTTCAGCACTTTCAACGCAACCTGTCGCCGATTGGGCACATCGAGGCCCCGATAGATGGTGGCCATCCCTCCCTTACCGATGGTTTCCAGGATGACATAGCGGCTGTCAAAAACGTTGCCGGGCCGTGGTTGCTGGAGAGGCATTTCCAGGAGCTTCGCCCCATCACTGGGGCAAACCGTCCTCTCGGCGTCGTAGGGACGCTTGCAAGCAGGGCAGAAAAGCGGAAATTCGATTTTGACTGCCATTAGGAAATGCCCCCAAAGTACCACTTCGGAGGCTACCGCCGAAGAGCGATCGTAGCAAAAAAGTGACCTCTTTAAAGGAGGACGCTCCAGGGGGTCGTTTCGGAGGTGCTACGGGGGGGCTTCGAAAAGGGATTACGCTTCGATGATTGCAGCCGTCGGACAGGTCTCTTCACAAATCGCACAGTCGGTGCAAAGTCCGGCTTCGATCGTGTAGATGGGGTCGCCCTCTTTGATGGCTCCCTCGGGGCATTCAGGTTCGCAAGCTCCACAAGCTATACATTCGTCGGTAATGACTCTGGGCATGACACCCTCCAATCGTTTCAGAATTTTCACCACGTCCCGGGCAGCCGCCCCGGATCACGGCTAGCTTACTCAGAGCATTGTCCAGGTCAACAAAAAAGTGTATATTGCAGCGGACTTCAGGCGCGAGGTTCACGCATGAGAACAGGGCTGCTACTATCGCTTTTCGCTATTCTTCTTATACCGCAAACCGGCTGCTCGGGTGACGGCAATTCAAGAACCGCCGATGTGCCATCAGAAATCACGGCCGATATCGTGAACCGGGCCGACGTGCCGGACGAAGATTCACTGACCCCACCGGACGATGCAGCCGGGGACGCCGTAAGCGGTCCATTCCCCCTTCCGGAACTCACCGAGCCCGTACCCTTTCGGGCCGCCCTGGCGGGAGGAATGATGCCCGCTCCGCTCGGTTCCCCGATCTGCGGGAATGCCCCTGGAAGCAAACCCCCGTCCCCCTATTCTGACCAGTTTCCGGGCTCCAAGCACACATATCAATTCCCCACTATTCGCGTCGCGGTCCTTGAAGGCGGCACGGAGCGGATGCTCATTGTACGACTTGACCTTATTGGCGTAAACAGTCAATTCATTGAACGAGTTGCACGGGATCTCACCGCGGTGACCGGCTACGATTGGTCTGGAAAGGTGATAGCCGGAGCCAGCCATACACACTCCAGTGCGGGTCGCCTCGGCGACGGAGCAATCTGGGGTCTCATGGCTGACTCCTTCTTCCCTGCACTCTTCGAGCGTATGGTCAGTACTACGATCGATCTGGCCGTCGAGGCCATCCTCGCCATGGAGCCGGCCCGGTTCGGCTACGGAGTGGTCGAAACCGACCTGTTGCACAACGATCGGCGTTGCGAAAACCCGGAATTGCGAGACGACCGATTGCATTTGCTCCGCTTCGACCGCGCGGACGGAGTGCCCATTGGCCTGATAATGGTCCATTCCGCCCACGGCACCGTCTTTGGTTCAAGTGACCGTCTCATGAGTCGTGACATCGTAGGTGGCTTCGAAGCCAAGGTCGAAGAGTCCTTCGAGACACCGGTGGAGGTCTTCTTCCTACAGGCGGGTGCGGGTGACATGAGCCCGGGCAGCGCCGAGTATAATAACGAGGGTGACCTGCCCGCCATCGGCCACGATTACAACCGCATTGAGGCCGTGGGCAACGTTGCGGCCGAAGTTGTCCAAAGTGCTTTCTGGGACATCGAAACAGATTCCGACGCGCCAATCAGGGCGCGCAGCTTCTACGTGCCGCTGGGGCGGGACGTTATCGGCTACGACGAAGGCGTCTTTCCTTTCCCTGGGGGCGGGGCATATTGCGGTTCCGCGTTTGACGCTCCCTGTTGGAGTGGTGAAGCCACCCCCATCACCGATCTCGACAAGAAGTGCCTTGACATTGAGATGTTGGCCGAAGGAATGGGAATCGACGAGAGCGCGCCGGATCGCACCATGGTCAGCGCGGCCCTCATTGGCGACCTGCTCCTGGTCACCTTCCCCGGTGAACCGGTGACCCAGTGCACTCTCGATGTGGAAGAAGGTGTCCGGACGCTCTTCCCCGAGCAAGAGAAGATCATCGTGCTGGGCTACGCCCAGGATTACATCGGTTACAACGTCCCTGAATGGGATTTCTACCAGGGCGGATATGAAGCTTCGGGGGCCCTCTGGGGACCCAAGCAGGGCGATCACATCACCGCCCACGCTATCGAGATAGCCACCGCGCTGCTCGAGGGTAACGAGGACGTCCCCTACGAAGATCCCGGCCCCTTCCCCATTGTCGAAACCGCTGATGCATTCTTCGCTGACACATATTGCGAAGATGCGGGAACCATCGTTACCGAGCCCCTGGCCAACGTCGCCGCGGGTGAGACAGTGGTCTTCGAATTCAACGGTGGGTCGCCGTGGTTGCTGCTGCCCCGCGTGGTTCTGGAGAAGGACGATGGGGGAACCTTCGCCCCGGTCACCCGGCCCAACGGCAAAGTCGTTGACAGTCTTGGCTATGAGTACTTCATTGAGGTGCTTCCCGTCCCCACCTACGAGGATAACCTCGCCATCAAGAAGCGCACCTTCACCTGGCGATTCCAGCTACCCACCGACCGCCGGGTCCCCGCGGCCATCTTCCCCCTTAGTGGCACCTACAGGTTCCACGCTACCGGTTCTTACCTGCCCGCGGGCGGCACCGAACCCGAATCCTACGACATCACCTCCGCCCCCTTTGCCGTCGAATAGTCCCGCTTATCGCCCATCGCCACCGGTCCGGTGGTAAGCGTCTCGAGATGTCGCAGGGCCGACACCAGACATTGTGCAATAGTCGAAATAAGCTCGGCACAACTCCCCTCCAACTTACCCATTTGACGACCCCCCAGCTTTTGCAGTACAGTCCGCTTGGTTTCTGATAGATATGGATTTGTATGTCCTCGGGAGGATTGGGCCATGAAGAGAGCCGGACTTATTCTGGTATTGGTTGCGGTGGCGATGTCAGGTTGCAAAGAGAGTTCTGAGATTTCAGTCTCAGTTGACAAGACTCACTACTGCTCCGAAGTTGCCAAGGTCGTCTGCGAAAACGTCTTCGAGTGCTGCACTGGCGCAGAAATTGAGGCGCAGTTTGGCATCACCATTACGACCAACGAAGGCAGATGTAACCGCGACGTAGAGCTCATGTGCGAGCAGGCCAATCCGGCCCTGCTGCAGAGCTTGGAGAAGGGGACGGTAACCGTGGAAGCTGAGGCCGCCACCACCTGTCTCGAAAGTCTCATTGTCGAGGATTCCTGCTTCTTGCTTGCTGCCGAGCTACCCGTAGCTCCAGAGTGCTTTGAAACGATCTTCGACGGCACCCAGGGCATCAACAAGGCATGCCTCTACGACATTGAATGCCAGGGATCGGCCTACTGCGGCTCAGACCGGAAATGTAAGGCTCTGCCAGTCGTGAGTCAGCCCTGCGACACGATGGCCCCGAGTCTCTGCGATCAGGGACTTTACTGCGACCTGGACAACACTTGCCAGACCCTCAAGAAAGGCGGTGAAGATTGCGATGCCATCGACAAGTGTGCAACACAACTGTACTGCGATGATGATCCGGTAGATGGTGAAAATGTCTGCAAGAGTCAAAAGGCCGTAAGTGCCGCCTGCTCCGGCGACCGCGAATGCAAATCCTCTTACTGCATTCCCGGGCTCTGCGGCGACCAGACCCTCTGCTACGACGACGACGATTGTTTCGGTACCTGCGAAGACTCCGATGCAGATTGCAACAGCGACGACGACTGCCCCGGCACCTGCAAAGAATCGGGCGATCCCTGCCAGGCCGATTGGGACTGCTTTGGCGCGGAAGACGAGTGCCTCCATCCCAAATGCCAGTCCAAGTGCAGCGGCCAGCCGGTCTGTGGCGAAGAGTACGACGACTATGACTTCTGCGATGTTGGTCTCGGCCTGGTTATGGGAATTCAGTAGTTGCTCGGGGACTAAGCCCCAACCGCTTCTCCAACTTTGGCCTTGCAGCCAACTCATCCAGTAGACACTCAGTGACCCCGGCATGACCCCATCGGGTAAAATGGAAGTAATCGCTAAAGAGCCGGGAATCGAGCCGAAGTCCTCGGTCAACGAGCCAGGAATCGAGATCCACCAACGATACTTCTGAGTCGGTTAGCGACCGCATCGCCTCCACAACTCCTTCCTTTGCGCGAATGTCGTAAGTAAGAAACTCACTCTCCTGGGCCAGCCTCAGGAGGGCCAGGCGGGACTCTCCGTCCGGTAGAGACATCCCGAGGTGATAAGCAGCAGCGGTCACCCCCAACGAGCCATAAGGACGTTCCAGCAGATTCCCCACGGGAGTCACCAGCAGTACCGCAATCCCCGCATCCCTGCAGTGGGCTACTATCCTCCCAAGATTCAGACGGAAACGGGTGGCGATACTCACGTTGACGGCAGCCAGATCCAGTGCCGAGAAGTCTACCAGCCCGCTTCGCTGGAGCCACTCGAGGAGCGGGGGAACCCGAGCTCTCAGGTAGACAGTCATACCATGGCGAAGACCGGGCCTGGTAAATGGTGCAAGCAGGTAGAAGAGGGGCTCAAAGAGGTCGAACTTGCGGGCCAGGGAGGCGTGGTAGAGGACATTGTAGTCGTTGTGGCCTGCGTAAATCAGGAGCAGGTCGGGAGTCTTCTTTGAGGCGGCAAGATGCCCTTCAAACCTCTCCACCAGGGCGCGGGACTCAATTCCGGAGATTCCCAGGTTGAGGATTTGGAGGGCCGGATTGCGAACCCTCAGCTTCTCGCCGAGCTGCTCCACGAAAGTCTCGCCTTGCGGAAAATAGACACTGCTGGCGCCGAGGACCCAGATGGACGGTCCACCGTTATCCATCCTCGCCACACTGTCGCCAAATTGGGGCAAGGGCCGCGAGTCGCGGGTCGCCACATGCTCGTTGAATGAGGTGAGCAACTCTTCGCTGTCAATGAAGCGTAGCCGGACCACATCAAAGAAGACCCAGAGCAACTGAGTAACCAGGAGAATTGGAAGGAGTACCACCACTACCCGCGCCACCCGGCGCAGACGATTTGACGGGGTGGGATTAGGGGAGCCCAAGAGTGCCCTACCCGAGAAGTGCCTGGGCCGTCTTGACGTCGGTCACCAGGTAATCGAGGTAGCGGGCGGCAGCCCGGATAGCAGCAACCTTGTGCAGCCCACCCGCGGCGCCAACGACGCGGGTGGCGGGACCGGTGCTGCCGTATCGGAAACGCCGGTCCAGAACATGGAAGTCAGAGTATGTGAAGACATGTCTGAAGTAAGGCAGGTCCTCGGCCTCACCGCGGCAAACAGGCTCGCCATTTCGGTCCAGGGGCCAGTATGATATCTCCCCCACCACTCCACGTTCCTTCAGGGCCTCGGCATCGCTGGTGACGACGTGGGTCAGGAAGTCGAACCCGGGGGTCACGCCGGCACTTTCAAGCTGCGGTGTCAAAGCCCCAACTCCGACGAAGACCCAACTTGCGTGAAAGGCCTTCGAAAAAAGGCTCTCATCGAGCAACTCCTGCACCCGCGCATGGCCAATCTCTTTGACCATCCCGGGAAGGAGGGTGTAAGCAGTTCCACGGCACTTGGGGAACTTGTCGAGGAAGAGAGTGGTGATTGAGGCGGGACTCATGATCCGAAACTCCTCCACCGCCACCACCGAGTCCGTATAGACCTTGAGGTTGGAGTAGCTCTCGTTGATCATCTTGATCATCTCGCGAATCGTCATGGAGCAGGAGAAGGTAACAGATTCGCCATCGCGGACATTCTCGTCGAAGAAGCGTGCCGCCTGATAACCGATAATATTTCGCAGGATATGTGTGTCGTAGGAACGATAGGGGCTACCGACGACCACCGCACCGTCGAGGTCAAGCGCCTCCCTGAGTTCGACCTCCAATTGCCCGTTGCGAGGCAAGGCAACATTGATATCCAGAAGCTTGTAAGCTCCCTTCTTCAGATTCGTGATGTCCTTAGGGTAGAGGGGACCTACCTCGTCCTCCGCAAACTCCGACTTCAAATGGTCGACGATCTCTTCGTTTGAGGGAAAGGTGGAATGGACGCCAAAATAACCGCGGATATACTCTGCAATGGCTAATTCCTTAAGGGTCTTGGGAATGCTGCGAGGTCTGCGGACCATGAAACCTCCTACCTGTCAAGCTGCCACGCTCTACGACACATCTAGACATCCAATCATAGATAGCTTTAAGACCGAGAAATTACAAGAGTGCGTCCCAGGCAAACCGACGTAGCGAGAGAATCCAGGCCCGGGCAAGATCCACTTCCACTTGTTCCTGCAGGCAGGTGACGAAAGACTCCAGGGCCCCCTCGCCATCACCCAATTGGACCCTCAAGACCCCCTCAACATAGGCCGCGGGGTAGCCAGGCAATCGGTTTGCCGCAACGGCCAGGAGTTCGCGCCTGCGAGCCATGCTCAAGTGCTCGGACGCCTCGATTTTCCAAAGCAGAGTCAGGCGGGTCTCAACTGGCGACAACACGGCCTCAGGGAGGAGTCCCGCCAGCATCGCCCACCGCTCCATCCAGAGCGTCCGAGCGACCAGCAATAGGTCTCTGTCCGGAGGGTGCTGGTGACCGAGTAGGCCCGCGTTTACTGCCCGTTCAAGGAAACGTCCGGAGAGTGCTCGCAGACGGTTCACCGCGCTGCTGTCCGGATTCTGCAGCAGCCAATCGTGGAGCGGCAATCCCGAATCGTACTGGGCCTTAGCGATCTCTACCATGGTGCGGTGAAGTTGCTCCCCCAGATAGCCGCCGACCGCGAAAAAGGCCTCCGTCCCGTGTCTCTCCAGGAAACTCCGGGCAACGGCGGATAGGTCTCTCTCCAGGAGCAGCAGTCCCTGCTTGTACTCGGCGTTGTCCAGACCGACGGCAGCTTGATTGAGGCGCATCAATCCCCGCACCAACGAACCACGAGATTCCTCGTCAGGCAGTGCCACCAACCACCTGTTGGGCAGTTTAGTAAGTTGCTCGACGTCAGCTTCAGAGGGACGCCAGAATTCGAGCGAAGCAGGGGGTTGGCTTGGATCCCGATGCATACTCAGTCCGGCCCCCGCCACCAGCAGAAACATGATGGAGATGGTGGAGGTAGCCAGCGCACTTGTCTCTCGTCCCGTCACGAGTCCTCCTTTGCCCCCGGGCACCGTCCCCCCGAATGGTCCAGAAAGGGACGCACGTTGTCCGGCACCTGCAATGGCAACTCCGGAGCAACTGGCTCAACCCCCAGCAACGGGAAGTAGAGAGACCAGTACATCGGCGTCACTCCCAGTATCCGCTTCAAGTAGCCCACCGTATTGGGATAGGTAATCTGTTCAATGAACGTATCTGAATTGAGCCCGGCGAAGCGGGACAGCCACCAGGAGGCAGTACCGGGCCCCGCATTGTAAGCAGCCAGAGCCACCGCCCAGTTGTCATGGTGTCTGTGAATGAGCTCCCGGATGTAGATACTCCCCAGTTGGAGATTGCGCATGGGCTGCTCCAGGTCGCGCCGTGAAACGCGCCGTTGCCCCAAACAGGGGACAGCAACATTGTTGCCCGTGTTTTTCTTCACCTGGAGTAGGCCAATGGCACCGGCATGGGAATGGGAGACGGGGTTGAAGTTTGACTCGAAGCGAATAATCGCCGCGGTCAAAGCGGGGTCCAGCCCGGAGCTCTCATGACCATGACGAATGGCCTCAATATAGTTGAGCGGGAGGCTGGTTCGCCACATTCTCGCCCCTTGCCGCCACGGTGCTGGCAACATTCCATGCGCCCTTCGATAGCTCACGGCATTGCGAATAGAGTTGCTGCGGAGGTAGCTGGAGAGCATCAAGTCACCGCTGGCAGGCCCGAGTATTCCCATGCCAACCAGCCCCCTCGCACCCTCGTAGGCCTCCTCCCAAAAACCCATCCGGAAAAGCTCCACGACAGCCGCATAGTCACCCGTCAACTGGGCGTGCAACGAAACTTCCAGGGGGGTGACCTCAAATCGAGCGGGTTTCGGATCACTGACTTCAATCCCTAATTGACCGAGTCGGTAGCCGGAGAGGACTCCGTAGTAGTCGCCGGGGAAGACCCGATTCAACAACTCAAATTGCTCGATGGCCCCTTCGCTCCGGCCGGCTGCTAACTCGGCCTTCGCCTCCCAGAAGAGGGCCATCGGTCCCCAGAAGACCCAGGGCGACTGCCGACTGAAAAAGTAGCTGCGCGCTAAGCGACGCCAAAGGTCCGTAGCCTCTTGCCAATCGCCGCTCAGGTAGGTGACGAAGGCAGTCAGATGCAGGGCCTCGGCCAGATCTTCCCCGGGGCAGGACGAATCGAGAAAGGCGGTCAGCGCGGCGATGGCCTGCACGGGCTGCCCTTCCCGCAACGAGATCTCGGCAATCCGCTTGCCGACACTGCGCGCCAGGGGGAAGTCTGGACGGCGACGAAGCATGTCGACATAAATATCTCGCGCTTCCAGGTCTCGGTCCAGTGACTCCATGGTCCGAGCCGTGTAGTAGAGCGCAATGGACTCCCTCAATCCGGTGGAGGCCGCCCGCTGGGCCCGCGCAAAATGCGGGAGCGCCGCAACCTTCTTCTGACGGCGAAGCTGTTTGGCGATGATCCCCTCGTACATGGCCGCAGCGAAGGCCTCTTTGCGACTATCGAGTTTGGCCCGGGCCCGTCGCCACGATGACTTCCCGCCCCGCAGCAAGTTGCGTAGCAGCGCCAAATCGTCAAATTCATCACCCCAATGCTTCCGCAGCTCCTTGGCCGCTATCCCCCGCTTGCCCTTTGCAAAAAAGGTCTGGTGAAGCAGCCGCAATCGACATTCCTCGCCAAGCCCCAGTTCCTCTCCGCGTTCCAGCACGGCAGCTCGCCGGTCATCCAGATCGGGGGTGCACTCAAGGGCGGTGCGAAAGGCCGCTGCTGCCTTCTCCCGATTACCTTCGGCGAGATGAGCGTCTGCGATTCCAGTTTGCCCCGCCCGACACCAGACCAGATGCGCAGCGGCAGCCTCAAAGTACTCCAGCGCAACCATTGAGCTCTGCGCGGCCAGAGACAACTCGCCAAGCTTGAGTGCCGCCACGGGGGCCAGCACTGAATCCCCGGCGGCAACCGCCCGAAATTTCTTGCGCGCCTTGCTGACCTTTCCCCCTTTGAGGAGATAAGTCGCCGTCAGATAATCCCGAGTGGCCGCCGACAATTCGTCCACTCCCGCAACAATCCGGGCCGCCTTGCGATAGTCCTTCGATGCCGCTGCCAGAGCAGCCCGCCGCAACTCCGGCACGGTTGCCACATAGGGGCGTAAATCAAACTCCCACTCTTCCTGAGATTGGACACCACTGGGAGAGCATAGAAGCGCCATCAAGAGGCACCAACCACACCATTTGCTGCCACCCTTTCCCATGGCTACGTCAAGGCAGCGGACTGAGGTCGTCCGCACTCAGTTGAAGGTTGACAAAGCGAGCGAAATCCGGCTGAAAAGCTACCCGCACAGTACCGGTCGCACCGTTGCGTTGCTTACCGATTATCAGTTCGGCTTGACCCTTGTACTCCGATTCCTTGTTATAGTAGTCGTCACGGTAGATGAAGATGATGACGTCGGCATCCTGCTCGATGGCCCCCGACTCACGCAAATCAGAGAGCATGGGGCGCTTGTCCTTGCCGCGGCTTTCAACCGAGCGGTTGAGCTGCGAAAGAGCCAACACCGGCACTTCAAGCTCCTTCGCAATCGCCTTCAAAGTCCGCGAGATTTCGGATATCTCCTGCTCCCGGCTATTAGCCGCCCCTCGGCCGACACCCCGCATGAGTTGCAGGTAGTCGACCATGATGAAATCGCACTTGCCCTCTTTCTTCAGCTTGCGAGCCCGATTGCGAAAGTCGCTGACTGTGATGGCCGCTGTATCATCCACCACCACCGGGGTACTTGAGAGCTTCTTGACGGCAGCCAGAAAATCGGTCATCTCGCGCTTCGATATCTCGCCCTTGCGCAGCCGCTTGCCATTGATTGCCGATTCCGTCGACAGCAGCCGAAAACCCAACTCCTCGCGAGACATCTCCAGCGAGAAGAAGACGACCCATTTTCCATACTTCTGGGCCGCATTGGCCGCGATGTTGAGAGCCAGGGCGGTCTTGCCCATGGAAGGCCGTGCCGCGAGAATGATCAGGTTGCCCTTGTGAAACCCTGAAGTCATCTCATCGAGTTCGGAAAAGCCGGTGTTGACGCCGAGCAGCGTTTCGCCAGTCTCGATCCGCGTTCGTACGTCCTTGTAAACCTCGCTGATAATCGCTTCCAACTCTACGGCAGCATCCTGGGGCCGGTCCTGAATCAGTTCAGAAATGCGTCGCTCAGCCTCTTCGAGCAACACCTCGACGTCCGACTGCGGGGCCATGCTGTCTTGGACAATGCCCTGCGCCGCTTCCAAGAGTTTCCTCTTTAATGCGCGTTTCTTAACGATGTTAATGGTGTAGCCAAGGGCTGCTGAGCTGCCCTCAAATTCCACGAGATCAGAGAGGTAGGATATGCCGCCCACCGCTTGCAACCGACCCTCTTTGCGAAGGTAATCCGCCACGCTGCTGCGGCTGATCACTGTGCTCACCGCGGATAACTCACCCATCGCCTCATAAACCTCGCGGTTGGCGCTGGAAAAGAAGTCATCGGGACGGATTTGCACGGCAACGGTATCGTAGGTATCGGGGTCATAGAAAATGGTCGAGAGAACATTCTTCTCGGCATCGATATCATGAGGAATCCGGCCTTCTCTGGGCTGAACGTCTGATTCGGGCATTCCTTACTCCAGGAACGGTTGCAGGTCGGCCATAAACTGGGCGAACTGTTCTAGATTCAATTGCTGCGCACCATCGGAGAGAGCCACCTCGGGGCGCTCATGCACCTCGACCATAAGGCCGTCGGCTCCCGCAGCCAGGGCGGCCTTAGCCAGCGGCAAAAGCAAGTCCCGGCGTCCCGCGGCGTGTGAGACGTCGACGATAATGGGCAACTCGGTCCCGCTCTTGACGAGCCCGACGGCCGAGATATCGAGGGAGTATCGGGTGGCCGTTTCGAACGTACGAATACCACGCTCGCAAAGGACGACGTTTCGGTTGCCGCCAGCATAAAGATACTCGGCAGCAAGCATCCACTCGTCCATGCGGGCGGAGAAGTGACGCTTGAGCAGCACTGGCCGGTCAACCTTGCCTAGCTTCTTGAGCAAGTCGTAGTTGAACATGTTGTTGGCACCAACCTGAATAACGTCTACCGCCTCCATGTAGTCGTCCAACAACGCCGGATCTGTAAGCTCCGTCACGACCTTCAAATCATGGCGCGCTGCGACCTTCGCCAACAACTTGATCCCTTCCAATCCGAGACCCTGGAAGGTGTATGGGGAACTGCGTGGTTTGAACGCACCGCCGCGCAGGAAATGGACTCCATTATCCTTCAGGCAGGAGGCTACTCGGTCGAGGGTCTCTTCATCCTCCACCGCGCAGGGTCCCGCAATAACCACCGGCTTTCCGCCACCAATGGCGGCATCACCGACAGCAACCTGGCGGGCCCCGGTGCCACGCTCCATAACCAGCGGAGCATCGGTCCGCCCCCCCTCCATCTGCTGGGAGAGGGCGGCCTGGAAGACAGCTCGAAAGATCTGCTCCACCATGCCATTGGACAGAGGCCCCTTGTTGGCCAGCATCAGTTGTTCAAGCTGCTCCGATTCCCTCACCGGGTCGTAGAGCCGATGGCCCGCGGCCAACTTCACCGGTCGGATCTTCTCTACCAGACCGGCTCGCTCGTTGAGGAGGTCCAGCAGACGTCCGTTGAGCTCATCGATGCCAGTTCTTATCTTCTCTAAATTGTTGTCTTGCCGCTTCCCCATTCATAGCTCCTGCAGGTTTTGACAGTGTAGCCCTTGGGGCCGCATGCGCGCAAGGAGAAGTGAAGCATGCCCACCTCTTCTCTTCCCTTTCCAAAGCCGCTATACTCCGGCCAGACAATGACCAGGAGGCAAGATGGCCGCGGAGAACTTTGATTGGGAAGCGATCCAGGATGAGGCGGTCCAGTTCCTCCGTGACCTGCTGAGACTCGATACCACCAACCCCCCGGGAAACGAGGCCCTGGCGATTTCCTATGTCGAGGAGAAGCTGACGAGTGCCGGCTTGCAGCCGACGATCGTTGAGGGGGCTCCAGGTCGACCAAGTCTGGTAGTCAGGGTACAGGGCAACGGTCGCGGACCCAGTCTACTCCTCGATTCCCACGTTGATGTGGTCCCAGCGAAGGCGGAAGAATGGACCTTGCCGCCCTTTGCCGCGGAGGACCGGGACGGAAACATCTATGGTCGCGGCGCCCTCGACATGAAGCAGATGACCGCCATGTCACTGGCTGTCGTCCTCTCTGTGGTTCGCCACCAGGTTGAGTTGCGCGGCGACCTCGTGATGACCGCAGTGGCCGACGAAGAAGGAGGGGCAAATCTGGGGGCATTCTATTTGGTGAAGGAGCACCCGGAACTGGTGCGGACTGACTATGCGCTGGGCGAAGTCGGGGGCATGAATATGACCATTGAAAGCCAGCGACTCTACCCCGTCCAGGTGGCCGAAAAGGGGCTCTGTTGGCTCAAACTCACCGTTCGCGGCGAGGGCGGGCACGGCTCAATGCCGCGGCGGGGCAAAAGCGCAGCCCGCAACATCGGCCGAGTTGTGAAGATTCTCGACGAACTCCGCTTCCCCATCACGCCCCACCCTGCTGCAGTCGGCTTTCTGGAGGCCATGGCCTCACTCTCACCAATCACTCAGGCCACTGCTTTGCGCCTTGTAGCACGAGGCGTCGGAGCCCGTAATATCATTGACAATTTGGTCCCCGCCGCGAAGCGGCCCGGCCTGGAGGCGATGCTCTCCCATACTTGCCAACCCACCGTAGTGGAGGCCGGTTCGAAGATTAACGTGTTGCCCACCACCGGCACCGTCCTGGCTGATTGCCGAACTCTGCCCGGCATGTCTCCAGAGGAGATGAAGATCACGGTGGCAGAGGCCGTGGGCAAGTTGGCGACGGTAGAACTGGTGAATGGTCATCGTGGTCACGCCACGCCACAAGACAACCCCCTCTACCGGCAGATTGTCAGCACCATGGCCAGAATGGACCCCGGCGGGCTGGTTGCACCCTACCTCATGCCCGGCTTCACCAACGGCAGCGCCTACGCCCAACTAGGGACTCGTTACATGGGGTTCACCCCCGTAATGCTCCCCGCCCCCATCGACTTCTCCACCCTCTTACACGCCCCCGACGAACGCATCCCCATCGAAGGCTTCCGCT
>CAZFVN010000131.1:0-15114 GCA_964522395.1 uncultured Myxococcales bacterium | reverse complement strand
GACGTGGCAACGTCATACCGGCACTACCCGGTAACATTCAGACCAGCGTCCAAGCTGGCCCTCATATCCTGCAACGACGATGCCTCCTCAAACGATATTGATGTTGCAATCGGTACTGAGGGGATCGCCACAGACCTATCCCCCACGGACCAGTCCACGGATGTTGCAAACGGCGGTGATGGTGTAGCCCCTGAATGTGACGCCCCAGAGCTTCTGTGGGAGAAGGTGTACGGGGGGCCCGAAAGCGAGGAAATTGGTGGGATTGTACAACTGGACGACGGGTACGCACTCGGGGGCTCTCTGGGCATAGACGTACCCAATGGCATGGACGATGACTTCTGGCTCATCAAAACAGATCTGGAAGGCGAAATTGTTTGGGACAAGCAGTTCGGGGGGGACGGCAACGAAGAGGCTACCGCACTCGCCCAGACCTCTGATGGGGGTTTCGTACTCGCAGGCTACACCGGGTCCAAGGGAGCGGGTGGGATGGACATCTGGATAATCCGTACTGACACATCCGGGACATTGCTATGGGACAAGACCTTCGGTGGAGAGGGAAATGACTACGCCTTTGCTATTGACGTGAAACCCAACGGCGAACTGGTCGTGCTGGGGCATACGGAATCCAAAGGGGCAGGGGCCACCGACCTCTGGCTGATTGTCACAGATTCCACTGGGAACCTCTTGTGGGAGAAGACCTATGGAACCGAGATTGAAGAAAGAGGCAGTGCACTCGCTCTCTTGAAATCTGGAGGCTTTGCCCTCGCTGGTACCGCCTATACCGAAGAAGATAAAACCCAAGCTTGGCTTCTTCGAGTGGATGACAAAGGAGAACTCCTGTGGGACAGTCTCTATGGACTCAACGGCAATGATTTTGTCCGTGCTGTGCTTCTCACTAAGGACGACGAAATCATCCTTGCCGGGGGCAGTGAGTCGGAGACCACAGGACTTGATTTCTGGCTTTTCAAGACCGACAAGAATGGCAGTGTGGTTTGGGACCAGACCTACGGCACTGATGATGACGACTATGCACTGGGGATTACCATCCATCCCGATGGAGGATATGTCTTGGCTGGAATTTCTGGCAGCCTGTCCGACGGACTGTCAGATGCTCTCATCATAAGAACAGATTCGACAGGAGAACCTATTTGGGAGAGTAGCTACGGGGGAGAGCAACCAGATGGCCTTGGGCCACTGGTCGTAAACCCGGATGGGTCGATAGTTGCCTTTGGAGCCACTGCATCAATCGGGGCCGGGTGGTGGGATTTCTGGCTAGTGAAGCTCGAACCTGACTGTGGGGATTAGTAACGACTGCCTTGAGTCTGTCCCCGGACCACTCCGACCGCCGGGCTTATAGCTGCTGGCGATCCTGCCGGGGGCGGTGATGATGCCATCCGATTCCGACTTTCTACTGGAGCACTTGCACTCCGACGGAGTAGCTGTACTCGAAGGGAATTGACCGACATCTCCTTGCTCGGTGCGGAGGCAGAAGGCCCCAACTCCACCATCCTGGCCTGACCCATCGACGAGCCATCCTATGGGACACGGAGGAACCTTTCGGCACGGCCATTGCTTATGAACTGGCCAGCGTTATACGATATGTTTCATCCGAACGGAGGAGTATCACAATGAGAAATGCATTGGCAGTGCTCGGGATTACCATGATGGTCTTTCTGGTCGCCCACGGTTGTAGTGGCAGCGATGACCTGTCAACTGACTCTGATTCGAAATCAAGCCCAGAGAGCGACATCACCGGCAACTCGTCAGAGACTGATACCCTGCTGGCTGAGGAGGTTGTGGTCGACACGACATACAATGACCTCGACCTATCGTCCCCAGGAGATACTTGTTGCGATGGCGGCCCCAACGATTTGACTACCGGCCAGGAGTGTCAGGGCTCTACCTCTCAGTGCGACCCTCCAGAGGACGTGACGATAGAAGACATCTCCGAAGAGGAAATTGCGGATTCTGCGATCCCGTCGGAGATTCACAATGTGGTCATTCTTTGGCTGGTCACTTCGGGTTCTCCCGACTATGTCTATGTCTTCGGCCAGGCAACAGTGGATGGCACTACCGTGACTCTCGACCTTGACGACGACCCGCCCGTAGAGGCGATCAACTCATATGGACTTGGCGTGGGAACCGTTCTGGTCATGGACCCAGGTTGTTCGTTGCCCGAAGGAAAATACGTGGAAGGACTCCCCGAGGGCTGCGGTGCGGGAGCCATGTTGGGGCTCTCCGCCGAGTACTCTATCATATACAAGACCAACGAAGTGCTCGAGATAGGTTGGACCGCCGAATTCCCTTTGGGCTACAGTTGCGGCAAGTGCGTTTCACCTTCTGGAGGCGAGATGTGGGATACCTTAGTGCCGGTTGATTGCGGAGACGTGAAGGTCAATATGGACCCCGAGGCCCATGCCTGCAATTGGACGTAGGACCATGTTGGACCTCTCCGACCGCCGGGCGAATTGGGGCACCCGCCCGCGGTATCATTGGCCCCATCAGAGGTAGTGAAGATGAAATGGACCCTTGCTACTGTCACATCCATCTGTTTCCTAATCCTGTCCTGTGGCTCAGACCCTACTGGCAACGCTAAGCTTGGCCGAGAAGGAGATAGTTGCACTGAAACAGCCGGTTGTGCGTCGGGATTGAAGTGCGTGGGGTCGGTGTGCGTGGGAGATGAACTGCGACAGGATGCTTTCAGCCGGGGAGAGGCTACGCAGGACGTGCAATTTCCTTCGGAAAAGTTGAGTGAGGAAGGAGGGATTTGCGAGGAGTCCGCAGATTGCGGACAGGGATTCTGGTGTAAAGAATCAGTCTGCGGGCAACCATCTCCGTGGACTGACCCCACATCCGGCTTGATGTGGCAGAACCCCTCCGCCGAGAATGCTATGGATTGGGAAAGCGCGAAGCAGTACTGCACGGACTTGGAACTCGCTAGTTACACGGACTGGTCTCTGCCCAGTGTAGGCAAACTGCGGTCACTCATCCGGGGGTGTCCGCCCACGGAGCCGGACGGGAGCTGCAACGTTGAAGAAGGCAAGTGCCTGGGATTCACATGCATGAACGATGCATGTGAAGGATGCTTCGACGAAGTGAAGGATGATTGCTACTGGTCTGAGATAATCGAAGGAGAATGTGGTTGGTACATGTCATCGTCGCCCATGCAGGAGCTGGACGGCGAAGCGTGGCAGGTCAGTTTCTGGCATGCTGTCATCTACCCGAATGGGGGTGATATGTGGGGCCTCGTCCGGTGTGTGAGGTAGTATTGCCAACACCTGAAAGGAAACTACACCAGCCCTAAGCCCTACTGGGTCCAAAGCGACAGTTCTCAAGAGCCGTCGCAAACTCCATCGCAGCACAGTTGAGACCTTCCTGAACTACCCTCGGTCCAGCACTCTCCTTTCTTGCTTTCGCCTTACCTAGACCCTGTTCTTGTGCGGGCTTTCGGCGGCCAATGATGGAATTTGACGGGGGCACTGTGAGCTCTTGCAGCGCCGAAAGCGGCACCCTTCGATTCCGCTGCCCTCAGTGTGTCGCTTCGGGCGTGCGGTGCAATTACCTGAGCAGAGCCAGCTTCGCTTTACGGGGGAGGGCTTTCAGGGCCAATTCGCGGCGGGTAGCGGCGGAACGGTCCGCTGCGGGTTCCTGATAGACTGGCTCCACCGGCAACCGGACTCTGGTGTATTTTGAGGCGACGCCGCTTTCATGTTGCGACAATCTGCGGGGGAAGTTGTTGGTGATACCGGTGTAAAGCGACCCGTCGGAGCAGCGCAGCATGTAGACAACCCAACTGGCACCTTCGACCGTCACTATCGAGACTCCCGTCGACTCTGGCACTCAAGGCAAAACGGCGCCTCGGGGCGGGCCTTCAAACGTGCATAACCGATATCGTCGGCGCACTCAGCGCACTCGCCGTAGGTCTCATCCTCCAGGCGATGCATCGCTCCAGCCACCTGCTGCAACCGCCGCCGCGCCGCACGTCGACTGGCGTGAGCCATCTGCTGTATCTGCATGGCATCCATGCGGGATATGCGACCGATGGCCGAATCAGGTTCCACCGGTCGGGTGCCCTCTTCCAGCCCACTCTCAATGGCAATCAACTCCTTGCGCAGCCTAACTAGAGTTCGCTTCAATTCCTTTATCTGTTCAGGAGTCAATTCGTCCATTAACCTGCCTCCAGACCCAGCCTATCATCGGAACCGGCTAGCGCAAAACCTATCTCACAAAGATGTCTTGCCACGCTTCGCCGGGATTGTCGCCTGTTGTGCAACTGGAGATCCCCTCGAGGGTGCCGGTACGGATGGTGGCAGAGGTCTGGCCTACATTGACCTTGAAGTTGTAGGTGCCCGGAAAGTAGGTGGTGTCGTTGATCGTTGTCACGCCCATGCCACAGGTGGACGAGCCCCAGTTCTTGGCACCATACCAACCACCGGTATTGAGTTGGATCCCGATGTTGTTGCAGCCTGGGATGGACCCCGGGTAGGTGCAGTGTGCGTGGACGCTGCCATGGTCATACATTATGAGGATATGGGTGTATGAGAAGCCCTTCGAGTTGCGGAAAGTTGTATCGTAGCTCGATCCCCAGACTCGAACATCGTTGCCCACCCGGGTCCAGCCACCATCATCATAGTCCATATTGCAATATGCGGTAACCTCCGCCTTTGGACCGTCGCCGTCGGGGTCGAGAGCATAGCTGCCAGTTACTGTGCCGGGTTTGGAGGCCAGTAACTCCTTGCAACTGGTGAAGACGCAGTCCTCATTTGCGACACCATCGCAATTGTCATCATCGGCGGTGTCGCAATCCTCGGCGCTATCGGGATTCACGCCGGGGTTGTCATCATCACAATCCCCTGCGATTTCGACCACAAACTGCTCGTCTGGCTCGCATAGGCACTGCCCGGGGGGATCGTCGGCGGTACCAAAGGAATCCTCGTCACCATCGACGTAGTAGAGGGTGCAACCGTCCGAGTCGACCGGGTCAACGATACCATCACAATCGTTATCAAGGCCGTCACAGGTCTCATCGCTCTTCTCTCCAGCCACTGCATCACATTCAGTATCAGTCCCCTCAGCAGTGCACACCAACACCCCGCTGGACAGACACTCTCCAATACCCACGGTGCAATCGTCTCCCACTGCAAAGTCCTCGTCCGCGACCCCGTCACAGTCGTTGTCCAAACCGTCGCAAAGCTCATCCTGGGCAGCACCCAACTCGGCTTCGCAAACAGCACCAGCACCATCTCCCGAACAGACGGTAACCCCCTCATCCTGACACTGGCCCAGCCCAACTACGCACGGCTCTCCGAGGACAAAGCCCTCGTCAGTTTCGCCATCGCAATCGTTGTCAATTGCATCGCAAGATTCGGGAGAAGAACCTTCGTACGGGTTGCAGAACTGAGTCGCTCCATCGAGGCACTGGGCCACCTCATGTTCACACGGTCCCAGGCCACACGAAAGCGTGCCAAAGCCTTCGTCAATCTCCCCATCACAGTTCTCGTCCACGCCGTTGCAAATCTCGGCAGCGGCAACGTGAACCGCCGGGTTCAACGGCTCGCAGTCGCTCCAGTCCGGGTCCCCGTCGCCATCGTCATCCTTGTCAACACAGTCTTTGAAACCGTCGATGTCAAAATCGGGGAATCCCTCATCGGTTCCGAGTTTGCAGTTATTGTCCTTGCCATCGCAAAGCTCGTCGGCCAAATGGTGGATCTTGGCGTCAAGTGGAGCACAGTCTTTCAAGTCAGGGTCGCCATCACCATCATCATCGCTGTCGCAAAGGTCGCCCTCGCCATCACCGTCTAGATCCAACTGCTCAAGATTGGGAATCTGGGGACAGTTGTCCTCGTCGTTAGGCAGCCCGTCACCGTCGACGTCGAGATCACACGCGTCACCCAGGCCATCACCATCGGCATCGGCCTGGGTCGCGTTAAGGAACCCAGGGCAGTTATCCAGACCGTTTAGAATACCATCTCCGTCAAGGTCCTTGTCACACAGGTCGCCCTCATCGTCCCCGTCAAGATCCTCCTGGCCCGGATTGGCCAGACAGACGCAATTATCGTCGACATCGAGGACATTGTCCGCGTCATCGTCATCGTCACAGGCGGACCCAACTTCATCACCGTCGCAATCTGCCTGCGTGGGATTTGCCACCATGGGGCAGTTATCTTCGACGTCGGGCACCAAATCACCGTCGGTATCACTCTCGCAGGAATCCCCCACTCCGTCGAAATCACTGTCCTGCTGCAGCGGATTGGCAGTGTAAGGGCAGTTGTCGTCCCCATTGTCATGGCCATCTCCGTCCAGGTCTCCGTCACAGGCATCCCCGAGGCCATCCCCGTCCAGGTCAGCTTGCCCGCCATTTGCCGACTCGGGACAGTTGTCCTCCTCGTCGTTGTGGCCATCCCCATCCTTGTCAGGGTCACAGGCATCGCCAAAACCGTCGCCATCCATGTCAAACTGGGGTGGGTTGAAGAGGTCGAGGCAGTTGTCGAGAACGTTGGGGATCCCATCTCCATCTTTGTCCGGGTCACAGAGGTCACCAATGCCATCCTCATCCTGGTCAGCTTGCTCGGGATTATAGAGAATGGGGCAGTTGTCAACCCCATTTGGCACATTATCACCATCGTCATCCTCGTCGACGCAATCGGCGATGCCATCCCCATCGGCATCGGGAAAAGTCTCATCGGTCTTGCCGTCACAATTATCATCAAACCCGTTGCAAATTTCGTCGGCACCTGGGTAGATGCTGGCATCCAAGGGAACACAATCCTCCGCATCGGCGACCTTGTCGTCATCATCGTCGGCGTCGCAAAGGTCACCCTGGCCGTCCAGGTCGAAATCTTTTTGAGAGGAGTTAGCTACGTACTCGCAGTTGTCGACGGGGTCCGGTACACCATCACCGTCCTTGTCACTTTCCAAGCAATCAGCAGTGCCATCTCCGTCAGTATCGGGATAGCCTTCGTCGGTCTCGCCATCGCAGTTGTTGTCCAATCCGTCACAAACTTCGGGGACGGGCGGATCGCCCTGACATTCCAACTCCCCGGCAACGCATTTCTCAAGTCCCGGGCAAGTGCCATTATCGTTTGTGATGTCGCAGGTTTCTTCCTCTATTTCCTCATCCACCGCACCGTCGCAATCGTCATCCAGGCCATTGCAACTCTCTGGCAAAGGAGTCTCGGCGCTACATTCGGTCAGCCCGTCCGATTCACACTTCCGCTCACCAATGCAGGTACCAAACTCGTTGTGGGCGAAGCATGAGGTCCAGGCTCCCTCATCGGCGAAGTACTGGGCACACTCGCAGGTGGCCTCAAGACGCAGCCCTCCATCTCTTTGCCAGTCACATCGGCGACGGTTGCACAAGAGTAGTCCCCGTGGCACTCCCCGTCCGCGCTACACGGAATCGAACAGAAACTACCGGCCGCTCCATAGTCAACGCAACGAGCCCCGACGTCTCCGCCAGCGGCCAGACAATCGACGTTGAGCATGCACGGTCGGCAGAGAGTCAAGTCACCAGGCACACAGATGTAGACGTCGTCCGGAGCACTTGGCGCGTGGAGCACGCAGTCCCAGCCAAATGGACACTCTTCAATACACGTTGTGGTGCACAGCTTGCCATCTGCAGTCTGGATGCAGAATCCTGCGAAGCAATCGCTATCGCTGATACACGGATACCCCGCTTCGCCGGGCTGTGGTTCACCGCTAAGCTCACCGTCAACCTCGGCCCACCAGGAGACCTCGTCTTCAACCCAATAGGCATCAATGTCAACCCAGCCGTCGCTCAGGCCACCACCGTCCCCTCGATAGAGGTCTTCGGGAGTGTGGATCTCCGCAGTGACATCGGTGGGAGCTTTCATGGTCACGGTCCCGGACGAACCACAGCCGACCACCACCAGCAGCAAAGACATAACAGCCCATGCGGCCCATGCGCGCGTGCGTCGCAATATCATATCGTTATCTCCCCTATCTCTTCGAAGCTCGAGTCCGGGCAATGATACCATTGGAGAGCCGGGAAGTGAATCATCTGAACTTCCCGCCCTTTATTTCCCAACCCCGGAATATCGGATAGAATATTGTAGTAACCAGGGAGGACGACATGGTTCCAGGTCTCGATGTAGTGCCCGGATGCGAAGAGATCCTGAAACACTGTGATGCCCGAGCTTTCGTTTGGGATAAGCAGAATCTCCCGGCAACAGATTTGAGTCGACCTCGGAGTAGGGCTGATTGCGCTGGCGTAGCTCGACCCTGCCCGCATATATCTTGCAGGTACCATCTTCTTTTCGAAAACGACCCCGTTTCCGGGTCGCTTCGCATGAAGCCGCTAGCCATTCAATTCGACGCGAATTCTTGTTCCTGCGCCCTCGACATGGCTGAAATCCGCATCCAATCCGTGGACGAGATGAAGTACGTAATCGGCCGTGACCCGGATTTCCTGGACGAGCAGACGATCAACTGACAAGGCCTCTCCACATTTTGAATTACCCCCTTGACAGAATCCCGGAAGCAGAGTACTGTTCGAAACATGTCGAACTATCAAACAGCGGCAATCGACTCTCTTGCGCAGGCATTCAAGGCGCTTTCCAACCCCAAGAGGCTCCTACTCTTTCAACGGATTCTTGAGGCATGTGCGGCAGATGATTGCTGCTGTACGGCCGACGAATCGGGTGTCGGTGTTGACGAGCTGGCGCGGCAATTGGGGCTGGCGAAATCAACGATTTCACATCATCTCAAGGAACTGCGGGTCTCTGGGTTGATAGGCGTAGCCCGGAAGGGCAAGTTCAACGAATTCAGAATCAACTGGGACTTCCTGGCACTGGCCGCATCACTTCTGGGTGGTTCCTGCTGCGGAGTTACTGCCCCACCGCCCGGCGGGGAAAAGGAGACTAAATGAGCGATAAAACCAATGAGTTGTCGGTGAAGAGTCCGAGTGCCGGCGCCTGTGCGTGCAGCGAGCAGAGCAGCGCCACACCGACAGAGTGCGCCGGGACAACCGTCCTCTCCCGCGTCGATTCAACCCTTCGCTGGAGCGATCACGTGGGGGCCTGGAAGGTGCGGTGGAGCATCGGCCGAGCCAACTACAAGGTTACTCCCGGACTTCACGCCGTGGGCGACCCGGGTCCTG
Organism: uncultured Myxococcales bacterium; assembly: GCA_964522395.1. Lineage (GTDB taxonomy): Bacteria > Myxococcota_A > UBA9042 > CAIXZC01 > CAIXZC01 > CALGBT01. Next base: position 5,996 of record CAZFVN010000131.1, on the reverse strand, counting down.
AGTCGCCGGTTCTCGTCTCGGCCAACTACAAACTGAGTTTCGATGCTCTACGCGCAGCCGTCCCAGGCATTGATGCCTGGCTCCTGGTGCTGGATACCAGGGGCATCAACGTCTGGTGTGCGGCGGGCAAGGGGACCTTTGGAACCGACGAATTGGTAAATCGAATCGCACTCACGAAGCTATCCGAGGTCGTCACACACCGAGAGGTGATAGTTCCCCAACTTGGGGCCCCTGGCGTGGCGGCTCACGATGTGCTGAAAGCGAGCGGTTTCCGGGTTCGCTACGGTCCGGTGCAGGCCAGTGACCTTCCCGAATACCTCTCCTCCGGAAAGCAAGCAACGCCGGCCATGCGGAGGGTCCAGTTCGACTTCATCGAGCGGCTCAAGATTGCCCCGGTCGAATTCGTTGGGGCGCTTCGCATCGCGGCCATTGTCTGCGTGGTCATCGCGATCCTCTCCGGGGTGGGCATGGATGGATTCGTCTTCCAACGAGTCTTGGACGTTGGCCTCCCCAGCGCGCTCATCTTCCTCGCCACGGCCATCTCCATTGCCTTTCTCGCCCCCGCACTCTTGCCCTGGCTCCCGGGCCACGCCTTTGCGCTGAAGGGGCTCTGGCTTGGTCTAGCTGCTGCCGCTTCAGCCTGGGGAGTCACCCAGGGCCTGCCCGCGTTGGCACCGCTGACTCTGGGAACAATTGCCTGGTTCTTCATCTTGCCAGCATTAAGCAGCTTCATCGCCATGGGCTACACTGGAGCCTCTACCTACACCTCTCTTTCCGGCGTCCTCAAGGAGATGCGCATCGCTGTGCCCCTTCAACTCGCCGGAGCGCTGGTCGGTATCACCCTATGGTTTGCAGGCCGCTTCTTCTAGAGTCGCAACATGAACAGGAGAACATAAATGACCGTTCATCAATATCTACCAAACGTCTCCACCCTTCGCCTCGACAAGGAGGCCTGCACCGGTTGCGGAGTCTGCGCCACCGTCTGTCCCCATGCTGTTTTCACAATCACCGAAAAGAAAGCCGTCCTAACCAATTTCAACTCCTGCATGGAGTGCGGCGCGTGCTCACGTAACTGCGCCTTTGGTGCCCTGGAAGTCCGCTCCGGCGTTGGCTGCGCAGGTGGCATTATCGCCGGCTTTCTCAAGGGCGGCGAACCGGTGTGCAGTTGCGGCGAAGACGATGGTCCGGTGAGCTGCTGCTAGACGCAGGGAGCGTGAAGGTGAGTCCTTCGGCCACAGCGAAGTAGCGCGACGAAGAACTATGTGGTGCGAAGTGCACGTATGCCAGCGTGAGCGAAAGCCGAGGGACTGCACCGGAAAGAGAGCGACCGCTGGCCGCAGGGAGCGTGGAGGTGAGTCCTTCGGCCACAGCGAAGTAGCGCGACGAAGAACTATGTGGTGCGAAGTGCACGTATGCCAGCGTGAGCGAAAGCCGAGGGACTGCACCGGAAAGAGAGCGACCGCAGGCCGCAGGGAGCGCTACTGCGGATAGATTGGACCGGTTATGAGTTTGTCGTCATAGCGGGTGCGCCCCGGCGGTTCTTCAGGACAGATCTTCTCGCCGATATTGCCCACCGCCTGATTAGTCATTTGCCGAATCCGCTCCCGAGTCAGATTCAACAGCCCACCAATCTGCTCGAAGGTCATTTCACCATCATCAGCCACATCCAGCGCACAAGAATGTTCCAGCTCACTGATGTCGGTGTCAGGGAAATTGATCTTGATGGCACCGGTATCCATGCTCACATCGAGATAGAGATGGTAGCGACAAGAAACCCATGGGCAGGGCCTCGGACCATCCGCGCATTGGGCTCTGGTGTTTGGGCGTTTCCTCCTGGTTCTCGTCTTCTTCGGTGCGGACATAAGCTCCCCCTGCCGGTAGACAGACCCTCCCCGCGGGCCGAGCCGACCGGTTACAACTTTTAATTTGGCAGATGTTGCCGACGGTTCTATCATCACCGGTCACTGATCATGCTGTCAAGAGGGAATAACTTCTGATCGATCCAGATCGATCTCTAGATCAGAAACATCAACGATCATGGGAGGTTTAATGATCAAGGTGATCCTCACCTACCGATCTGATCCTCGGAAAATCTGCCATCTGCCGGCCTTGGCCCAATTGCCCATTATTTCAGCGACTTACGGCCAACCTTAGTATTTGGGGCTTCGCCGCGGACAGGACGTGATTTTCCGCGCCCTAAACCCAGAAATCCGCACTACAGGCGAACCATCTGAATCGCGGCCGATCTACTTTGGCCGAGACGGCTCGATAGGTGATCGCCTCTGCGAAAAGCGCAGCGAGAAGAGAGTAATCAGGACCAGGAGCAGGAGGCTTATGGAGTTGCTCGCGGGGAGAAGTGCGGCAGTACAACCGCTCTTCTTCTCCGCTTCAGGCTCCAAACAATCGGCACATGGAACGTCAGCTCCATTGAGGTCGGGAGTGCCCGTGACTTCCTTATCTATTTCCGGGCCCACCTCCACGACTACCTGGCAATCTTCGGGACAGACCGCATCATCTTCCCCCGGTTCGCACTTCCCATTGCCACATTCAAATTGCGGGGGCTCGACGCAATCTTCGGTGCACGAAAACTCGTTTTCACCTGGACCGCAATGGTCATCGCCACAAAACTCGGCGTTCACGTCGTCGCAAGATTGGAGGTAGAGACCCGTCGGCTCGGGGGAGCCGTCGGTGCCACACCAATAATATCCATCACCTTCCGACCAACCGCAGGAGGGGTCGTCGGTGCAATTCAGCAGAAATAGACCATTGAACTCGCACCATTTGAGCAGACCGTTGTCACAGCACCCTTCACGACCAATCTTGTCGCATCCGCTCTGGTAGCAGTCCTCAGGGCAGGTGGCATAGCCCTCGCCAGGGTCACACTCGCCATCACCGCAACCTTCAACAGGCGCCTCACAATCATCTGGACAGCTCTCCCAGGTCTCCTCACCGTTGCACTTGCCGTCGCCACAGCTAATTGCCGGATAGTTCTCGCAGTCCATGAGGTAGATACCTTCGGGGTCCTCTTCCCCCAGCGTATCACACATGTAACCGCCCGCTTCGGGATTCCAGCCACAGGCCGGGTGGTGCTCGCAACTGAACATATGCAAGTCGCCCAGCATGCACCAGATTGCCACATTGTCCATGCAACACCCGACGTCGGGCAAGACGTCGCAAATGTCCGTATGACAATCGCCCGGGCACTTGTGATAGTCCTCAGTGCCATTGCACGTTCCGTCTCCGCAAAACCCCTCGTAGAGGCAGTCAACTGAGCAGTTATCCATTGTCTCCAGAGGTTCGCACAGGCCATTGCCACACTTCGGCGGAAGATCGGGGCAGGCCATTTCCAGCTCAGCAGAGGGCTCGCCCGCAGTGCCGCAAGTATAGGCCCCGTCTCCTTCGTCCCATCCACAACTCTCCTCGATCGAGCAATCGTGGAGGACCAATTGGCCCGCTTGGCACTGCACGGCGACCTCACCCAGACAGCAGCCCTCGAGCGGAATGTCACCACAGCCATCCTGCGTACAATCCACCTGACAACTAGCGGCAGATTCCCCGGAGTCACAGGCCCCGTCACCACAGTTGGCCGCTATCGATTCCGAGAAGCTGCAAGCACCGGTGCCATCTCCTGGTTCAATCTCGTAGGGCACACAGTATTGGCCGCAAGGACAGCCGGTTCCATCCTTGGGCCCAGCGCACCAGGTCGCGCAGACCTTCCCATCACCCAGATCGGCACAGATATGACCCGACGGGCAAACCTCTTCCCCCTCACAACTATCTCCCGGGCCCGCCCCACTGCCGGGTGCGCAGTCGTCGGGGCAGGTATCTCCATCCTCGAGGTACTCGCAAATACCATCGCCACATTCAGCGGGCAAACCCGCCGGGTCCAACTCCTCGACCTGCTCATAGAGCCATTCCGTATGGAGGTCTACCCCCACCAAGAATGTCTGCCACTCGCAGTACTTGTCGGCTGTGGACATGATCCCCACGACTTCTGATCTCCCCCCCGCTGTGAGTAAAGCGGGTCCTCCGGAATCGCCCGGGCATGCGTTCTTCGGATCTCCGGGAATGGAGAAGGTCCAGAACCCGCTCTCACCGATCTTGCCCACCGGGATCTCAACCTTGAACTTGTTCCCTGAACTCTCTGGCACCACGGAGTCGGTCAGGCCATATCCCACGAAGAGAACTGGAGTGCCTTCCAGACAATCCATTGGCTGCGTACGAAATCGGATAGGGGGCACAGGGGCCGGTTCGGACAGCAGCAGCACCGCTATGTCGTAGGGCTTACCTCCTTCAGCATCACCCATGACGGGGTCATACTCGGGGTGCACCTTGGCCTCCACTACTTCCAGGACGGCTTCCGGGGCACCACCCAAATGGCCCAAATGGAACTGCACGGGCGGGTTTTCCGGATTCACGCAGTGAGCAGCGGTGAGGATCACCTGCGCAGATATTATGGTCCCGGTGCAGGACGACCCGGGGCTGATGACTCTTCCCACAGCGGGATGCAATTCGTCAACTTCTCCGCCGATAATTGCTCGATGACTTGTCTCCAGCGGAACTTCACCCTCAATGCTCGCTCTCTCGCATCCTGCGGTGGCCACCGCCACCCCGACCAGGATCTTCACCCACATTGCCAGTCGCATCAGCCGCATCCTCCGTGCTTGCAGCCACTATACCCTCTTTCTTGTCTGTGGACACATGGATTGTTGAGGCAACAGGATCTATACTGTCAGCAAGTGGCGGTTGCCCCCAAGGAGGACCCATGAGTGATGCACCCACTGAGAAGTACGCCTTTTTGCAACTTGCGCCCGAGGTAGCCGAGGAACTGGGGCTCCCACCAGAGTTGGAACTGCCCATTCGATCCGAGAAATTCCTCGCGGCCTCTGAGTCGGGACAGGTTCCACTGCCTGACATGGCCGACGGGATCATTCAATTCCTCGCCGAAAACGAAGATGCCCAGGAGGCGCTAATGCCCGCCCTGGGGTCGTTGGCCGCCCACGCAGCATTCGCAGTCGCCAGCGAAGATGACCACCAGCGGGCCAACAACTACTTTGGCATTGCCTGCGAGGTCTTTCCGGACGATGTCATCCTGAAGGCCAACTATGCGCGCAGCTTCCTCTTCCTCGAAAACGCTGACGCAGCCCTCGTGGAGTACCTGGGAGTACTCGACCATCCCGACGTGGAATTCATCGATTTCGTCTGGTTTGACTCGGCCTTGCTGCTAGCCAACGCAGAGGATTTCGAGAGGGCGGAGAAGCTCCTCACCGAGTTCTTGGAAAACGAACCTGACGACGAACAGGCTGCCGCGCTCCTCGCGGACCTGAAAGAACTTGCAAACCAGTAGGCCTTGCGCTAACACTTTTGCCGGGACAAAACATAATTGAGTCGATCCTTGAAATGGGACTGCAGCAGCCTATATTGGTGAGCACGGTAAGAAACCTCCGTCTCTGGAACGGAGTTGAAATCTGTAGCTATCAAATCGATTGAAGGAGAGAAGACCATGAAACTTCAACTTTCAGCCGCACTCTTTCTGGCACTGGTATGGACAAGTTCAGCCGCCTTTGCCCAGAACAACCCGAATGTCAACATGGACGACTTCAGCCCCTCTGTTCATGCCTGGGATACACTGGGCGTAGGAGCCACCCGCATCGACGAAGGCATCACTCCCAGCGCCGGACTATGGACAACTTACAGGCGTAACGCCCTTAAGGTCGTCGGTGGCGGCACTGATGCGGCGCTCATCCAGAATCAACTTGTGGGTGATTTCTACGGGGCCCTCTCCATCCTTGGATGGGCCAGCATTGGTCTCGACGTACCCGTCTTCTTCATGTCCGACGGCGAGAGCCCGACTGCCGTGGCATCCAATTTAAGCCAGGCGGATGGCGCCTCCCTCGGCGACATTCGAGTCTCTGCCAAAGTGAAGTTCTGGGACAATGGCAATGGGTGCGGCTCTTTTCAGTCGACGCTCCTGACAACCCTGAGATTCGGCTTGC
>CAZFVN010000130.1:0-15289 GCA_964522395.1 uncultured Myxococcales bacterium | reverse complement strand
CATCCGCTGGCGGCTGGACATCTCCGATAACACCCTGGCCGATTGGGCCACCTGTTTGCGCATCTGCGCAGTCGTCAAGTAGGGAGGTGATCTATGTCCAGGCAGAACAACAGATTCGGCAGTGAGCCGATCAGTGAGCCTGAGTGGATGAAAGAGTTTGCTAAGGGAGGAGGCCCTAGCCTGCACCGAGAAGAGGCGTCGTGGCCCGTGAATGGCCTCGCAGGGTACAATGCAGTACAGGGAACAGACGGGCAATCGGCACCCGAAGCGCGACCTGGAAGTCGCGATGCAGGTCCAACCTTGAAGCGTATTGCAAGACGTGAAAGCAGGGTGGCGAAACGCCCAGCGGGGGCCGGGGCCGGCAAGAAGTTAGGAGGCTGCGGGTGTGAAGGACAGGGCCAGTGTGGCGGACAGAATGAAGGCGGTCGGGCCCCAGGCCTGCCGATCGCACCACAATCAGCAATCGGTGCGGGGAATGCGGTCTCTTCTGGAGGCTCGCCCGGTGCCATGCCCGCAGTTCCTTCATCCGCTCCGGACTCGATGGCCGAATCTAGCGCGTCGAGCCGTGCTCCTGCCGTCGTGTTCGAAGCGGAATTGGTCACCTTAGCGAAAGATAAGTTGGCTACAGATGGAATCAGCATGTCTGAGGAACAGGTAGCGAAAGCCGTCAGCACCGCGCTGGCCTCGGTCTTCGACCTTGTTGGCCCCCGCACATCGAGATCATCGTCGGTGAACGAGAGCTTGACCTCGCCGTCAACCGGTCCAAATTTGCTCGTGGAGCGACGATGAGTTGCGCATTTGGATACTATCTGAAAGCCGGCGTCGTAGTGCATCTGCCCGGTCCATTAGCTGGCGTGAAAGCGAATATCTGCCACCCGGAGTGGATTAACTTCTGGATGGACTGCCGGATGGAGCCAATGCCCCAATGGTATATTTGGGGACAAAGTAAGTGGAAGGAACTATGGATGGCCATGGGCAGCAGGCTCAAGGCGAATGTATGCGCTTGCTATCCCGACTGCGACAGCAAAGAATGCGGCGATGACGGATGCGATGGCACGTGTGGGAAGTGCCGTGCCAATTACGCTTGCGTCGATGGCTTTTGCGCGAAGGACTGTGACGCATTGTGCTATGCGAAGGAGTGCGGGACCTCTGATGGCTGCCACTGCGGCGATTGCAAGCCGGGGTACTACTGCGATTCCTATTCAGTTGATGGCGATGGTGTCTCTGTGTGCAAACCAGAGGATTTTGATTGTGAGGTTCTGTGCGGCGACCTGGACTGTGGCGAGACGAATTTTGGACCGGGGCAGACGTGTGACTGCGGATCGTGCCCACCGGGATACAACTGCGACACAAATGCCGTGCCCATGACTTGCGAGCCGGACTGTGATGAGCTTTGCGCCAACAAGGAATGCGGAATCGCCGGGCTCAAAGGAGAGTGCGATTGCGGAAATCCCTGCCAGGAGGAGTATGCCTGCATCGACAACGCCTGCGTTGTTGACTGCGAGAATGTCTGCGAGGACGTCGATTGCGGCCTTGTGAAGCACCCGACCCCAGACATTTTCGGGCCAGGCAAGTGGTGCTTCTGTGGGCAATGTTCCCCTGGGAATCTGTGTTGGGACAACGACTGCAAGCAGGCCCAGTGTTCGCCCGAATGTGAGCTCGTCCCATGCGATCCAGAGGGTTGTGACACGGACTGCGACGGGTGCGGGCCGGATGAGTTGTGTGGTACGAATGGAGATTGCTGTCCGCCAATGTCCGTCCAGAAGCAGCAAGCATACGAGGACTTGCTGGCGAACCCCTTCGTCAAGAATGCACTCAATCCATTTTGGCAGAGCGACGAAGCAGACTTGCTCCAGTTTGTGTGGGACCTGGAATGCAATGCGACGCAGGATTGGGAGGAATATGATGACCATGCTGGCGGTATGCCGTACGAAATCGTGCGAAAGATCTGGCTGCGCCGCAATGCCGTCATCTTGTACAATGAGGTCAACCAGATCTACCCGTGGAGCATTGTTCCCGAGTTGGTTGACGGGTCCTACGCTTTCTACACGCCGGACATGCTCAAGCATCTCATGGGATGGGATGAAGGCGAAAACGCGCAAGACGGTCCGGTTTGGTCCGAGCCAAAGCCAGGTCGCTTCTCGACAATATTGTACCAGCCCGATAGCGATAGTTACTTGTTCTCTGGAAGCAGGAATCCAGCAACGGCGATGCACCTAGCCCATGAGATCTTCGCAAAGTACAGCCCTTCCGGACCGCTCGAAGCTCTCTACTCCATCGTAGATGAGATGTGGGCGATGGGCTGGCAACACGAGGCGCCAGGCAACTCTGCGGATTACTTCGGAATCGGAGGAGGGGTAGACCTTCAGACAAGATGGGCTCTAAAACGGACTGGTTGCCATGGAGTATCTAGCACCATTCAGGAAGTGCTGAGCGCGATGGGTGTCCCTGCCGCCAAAGCCAGCTTCGACGCTCACTCAGGACTCTGGATCGAGTTCGCTTCTGGTGTGAAGGTTCTTCCTTCCGGCGATGATTTCTTCGCAGTTGGGAAGTTTGTAGCAACTCCCGACATATTCTTCACTCCTGAACAACTTGCAAAATGGGCAGAGAGCTCCAAAGCCATCTACTGGTGGCAGACCAAGGGTACGAGCTTCGAGTGCTACGTTGCATACATGATCGCACTCACCCATTTCTTGACGTGGTTCAGTTTGGTCGACAATGACGAACCTGACGAGCAAGAGACGGAGGCGCTGAAAGAGCTGAAGGTTGAATTCTGCAACTACCAGCAGAACTGTTTAGTCCCAGAGTCAACCGGGTGCAACTCCAAAATATTCAATGCAATCACAAAGCCATTCAAGACCACCATCGCCGAGTGCTTCGACTCCGATTGGCATGCCGAGCACGGGGGCGATGCTGTCGAATTGGAGGTCTATATCGGTGATGACCCAGAGTTTTTGGCCCTTCTTGCAGGGGTGGAAGCCTACTATACTGACGAGAATTCCTGTCAGCCAACTTGAGAGTAATCGCCGCAGAATGATGGCCGGGGCACGACAGCTCCTCATCGTGGGTGACAGATGGAGTTGCAACGGTTCTGGAACGGGGATAGACTAATAACGATACGGGATAGATGATGTGCGGGACAAATCGCTGCTGGGTGTGGAGGAGGGAGCTGATGGGGCATGTGCTTTCGAATACCGCTACGCAGGCGACTTTAGTGCAGAAAATGGCCGAGGAGCTCCTTGTGTCATCCTCTCTCGGTGTCGGTGACCACTCGTAGCTAGTGAGGAAATCGTCATGTGGAAAACGAACCTTAGGTGGTTTTTCTGCCTCTGGTTGGCCCCGAATTTGTGGGGAGGATGTGGCTCCCCGATACCTGTCATGCTGGATGTTCCTGCCGAGATGTTGACAGACTATGGGAGCGAAGCGATCGTTGGTTCGGATTTGGAGGTACTGTCAGATTTCGTCGCAAACGCAGATGCTTTTGACGCACAGCGGCCAATGGATACGGTCGATGTTACGATTGACCTGGAGCAAATCGGCGATGTCGGCGATCATGTTGACGGTTGGATTGAAGAGACGGTTGACGTTGTACTTTGTGTTGACGACGCTAGTTGCGATGACGGAGACCCTTGTACCGATGACCGTTGTATCGGCACTGTTGGTTGTGTCCACGAATTTGTCGATTTCGTGGAGTGTGACGACGGTGACCCCTGCACAGGTGCTGACCATTGCATTCAGGGCAAGTGCGAGGCCGTCGCATTAGGCTGCGACTGTCTCTTGGACGCCGACTGTAACGTCCTTGAAGACGGTGACCTGTGCAATGGGACCTTGCTTTGCGACTTGCTATCGCTCCCATATCGCTGTGTGGTTGACTCTCAGACGGTTGTTTCGTGTCTGGAGCCACCGGGGGAGAACGAATTTTGCCTGCAAGCGGTCTGTGAACCGAGCAGCGGCGAATGTGCGGTTGCGCCAGCGAATGAGGGCGTGCTTTGCGACGACGGTGACGCTTGCGTTGTTGACAGCCATTGCCTTGACGGAGTTTGCGCAGGTGGGACCGAGCTGAATTGCAATGATGGGAATCCTTGCACTGACGACATCTGCAAGCCATCGGTGGGATGTGTCAGTCAGTACAACGTGATTCCGTGCGACGATGGCGACATGTGTAGTTCCGGTGACACCTGCAGTGAAGGAATCTGCCAGGCAGTTTCGCAGTTGAACTGTGACGATGGAAACCCGTGCACAGCGAATGGTTGTGAGAGTGCCGTTGGCTGCACCAGTTCCGACCTTGAGGATGGTATGGTTTGTGGCGAAGTCGGCAATTGGCATTGCACTCAGGGTCAGTGCATCTGTCCTCAGGTGTGTATGGGGAAGGCATGCGGTCCAGATGGCTGTGGAGGAGTGTGTGGCCAATGTCCCCCTGGCGCTAGTTGCAAAGCGGGGGAATGTGTCGAATTCTGGCAGCCCCTGTCCCTGGGCTCGAGGCACACGTGTGCTTTGAAGCAAGACGGCGTCTGGTGTTGGGGGGAAAACGATTTGGGCCAATTGGGAGACGGTACGACTGTGTCTCGAGCCGTGCCAGGGGAAGTGCTTGGGCTCTCTGGCACCGTGGTCGTCGCTTCTGGTGGAGCTTTCACATGTGCTTTGGGAGAGACGGGGGTGGTATCTTGCTGGGGCTCTAATTCAAAGGGGCAGCTCGGGGATGGGACGCAGGTAGACCGGCTGGACCCCGGTCCAGTGTCGGGGCTGGCGGGAGTGACACGCCTCTCGGCTAGTGTTTACCACGCTTGTGCACTTAAGAGCGACGGCACCGTATGGTGCTGGGGATACAACTCAGCAGGACAACTCGGCAACGGGACAAAGGTTGACACGAGTGAACCGGTTCCCGTTCAGGGTATCACCGATGCAGTGGGCCTGGCGACCGCTTTCTGGCACACATGTGCTCTGCTAGTGGGCGGGACGGTTCGGTGCTGGGGGAGCAACTCTCTGGGCCAGTTGGGCGATGGTTCTCAAGACGACAGCCTTGCACCAGTGCAAGTGGTAGAGCTTCAGGGAGTGGTGACCCTAGCGGCTGGCAAGGCTAAGACATGCGCCTTGAAGGAAGATGGTTCGGTGGCCTGTTGGGGGCAACCCGGTTTGGCAGAGATCGGTAGCAAATGGGAGAACTGGACTACAGTGCCCGTGCTAGTCGAGTCCTTAGGTTACGATAATGTGGCATTGGGCGCGGCGAGTGCACGTGCTTGCAGCGTGAAGGCTGATGGGGAGTTGTGGTGCTGGGGGTCCAATTCCTACGGAGGTATCGGAAATGGAACTCAGGGCTTCGTGAATGTCCCGGTCAAAGTCGATGGTGTGTCCGGCGTTTCGGCGGTGCATTGTGGAACAGACCATACGTGCGCTATGAACTCTGATGGAGCGTTGGCTTGCTGGGGGTTGAACTCTCGCGGTCGGCTAGGGGATGGAGATGGCGGTGTGTACTCCACGCCCCAACAAGTGTTGGATCCTGGCGATGCCACGGGAATCTCCGCGGGAAGGTTCTACACATGCGCCAGCAAGGCGGATGACTCCATTTGGTGTTGGGGGGAGAATGAGTATGGGCAGTTGGGAGATGGTTCCAAGAATGCGGCAAAATCCCCAACGAAAGTGCTCCTGGAAAGTGCCGCTAAGGGTTTCGAAGCAGCATATAACCACGCATGTGCCATTTCGGACGAAAACATGGCGTACTGCTGGGGGTCAAACCATTGGGGCAAGTTGGGCAATGATGCTGCAGGTGTCTCTTCCTCTATTCCCGTTCTTACAGGTGGGCCGATGGAGCAGGTTGGTGCTGGGGAGATGCACACGTGCGCACTGATGACCTACGGTGAGGTCATTTGTTGGGGCAGCAATGCCGCCGGAGAACTGGGAAACGGGGTGTGGGGGAATGGTGAAACGGGCTGGGGCAAAGCTGTCGGGCTGTCCGACGTCACCGATATCTCCGCAACGGGGCTTCACAACTGTGCAGTGGCGGGCGACGAGCATGTTTGGTGCTGGGGTGCAAACAATCTTGGGCAGTCGGGTACGACCGAAGTTCCCGTACAGCCAGTTCCGGCTGAGGTACAAGGTCTGGTTGGCGTCGTATCCGTGGCTGCGGGTGTCTCACATTCCTGTGCCGTGCGGGAGGATGGAGGCGTTAGCTGCTGGGGTAACAACGAGAGTGGGCAACTCGGTGATGGAGGAGCTGGCGGCGGCCCCCTTCCGGTGGAGGCGTTGGGCCTTGAGGATACGGAAGCTGTTTGCGCCGGTGGGGAGCACACGTGCGCCGTCGATTCGGTCGGCCTGGTGCGCTGTTGGGGCGGGAATACGCAGGGCCAACTGGGAGATGGGACCACCGATCAGAAGTCAGTGCCGACACCCGCAGAAGGTGTTGCAGGAGCCATTGCCATTGGCTGCGGTAGGTGGCATTCCTGTGCGGTCATCGAAGACGGCTCCGCCATGTGCTGGGGGAACAACCAGCGTGGACAGTTAGGCTTCGGCAATGCTTGGGCTCTTGCGCCTCAGGCCGTCATAGGTTTTCCCGAAATGTGATCTGCCTCCACCGGCGAGAAGCTCGGAATTCTACCCGGTGACATTGCCGAGAAGGTGAATCCATACTTGCGACCTCTCTACGATGCTCTGGAAGATATGATGGACATCGACCGGGTGCGGAAGTACGTCGAACGTGGCGTCATCGAGATTGCGCCCCTGGCGTTTATGCGCGGAAGAACGCTCAACGACTCCTTTGTCATCCTCGACGAAGCCCAGAACACCACACCGCAGCAAATGAAGATGTTTCTCACTCGTCTCGGCTTCAATTCCCGCGCCGTGATAACCGGCGATGTTACGCAAGTCGATTTGCAACCAGACCAGCAATCGGGTCTGATTCACGCGGTGGATACTCTCTCATCCATCGCCGATGTCGGCTTTTGCCACTTCAGCTCAAAGGATGTCGTCCGCCATCCCCTCGTTGCCAGAATCATCGAGGCCTACGACAAAGACGAAGAGCGCCGCAAAACCCAGACAAAAGAACCGTCTTCCCACCCACCCACGCCTTCTTCCGAGCCCGGAGGGTAAGGGACCCGCGCGCTACGACGATGGGGAGAGACGAGGCATCGGGATCAAGGCGAATCGGGGGTACACAATTCGAGAACGGTCAAATTGTCCCAACTGTGTCTGGTAATGAAGAGCTGATCGCTGGAGGGCACCAGCGACATGTGAAGGCCATAGTTGCCGGGCTCCTCCCAGACGGTCATGTGCTTCGCCAGTTGAAGTTCCCCGGTATCCGGGTCGCGATCGTAGATGGTAACGCCGTACTCTGTCAGGGCTAGGAGTCGGTTACCTGGGGGCACGATCGACAGTGCATATGCCGACAGCCATCCGTCATCCCTCGACACCGGTTTCAACTCCGCCGTTTCAACATAGGCAAGGAGGCCGGTTACTTGATCGCGGGCGAAGAGAGTCACGCCCCAGTTCCCTGCAGTATAGAGGTGGTTTCCATCCTGGCTCATTGCAAGTTCCCCGTACATGGAATCGACCGGCACTCCCCCTTCCCCTTCCTTGACGCTCCCCGCTTCAGTCAACGCCCCAGTCGAGGTGTCTCGGGTGAAGAACTGGATCTTGCTGAGCCCCGGCCACGATACATAGACGTTTCTTCCATCGGGTGAGACCAAGGCCTGGTCCGGTGTTACCAGGCACATGCCACCGTAGTCATCATCAGTTTCGTCCTCGTCACATTGCTGCCACCAGTCTGCCTGTACAACCTCTAGTGACCCATTCTCCTGGTCCACGCCATAGACGGTGAATACGGGTGAAAAGGTCTCTTCATCGCCGCCTTGGGTTACGCCGTAGAGGTTCTTCCCGTCGGGAGAGAAGGCCAGTGACGAGGGGGAACCGGCGGAACAACCGAATTCGTCGCAGCCCTGGCTCTGGCTGTTGCAGCCTCCGGCACTATGAAGAGATGCTCCACCAGTCTCCGGATCCCGGGCAAAGATGGTGGGGCAGCCACTGCCGCCGGCAACATATATATACTTCCCATCGGGCGAGACCTTCACATCCGGTCCATACCCGAGTACATAGCCATCTTCGGCGGAGTCTTCATAGCTGCCTGCCGGGGAGAGGCCGCTGCCCTCCTCCCCCGAGCGTTCAAACCAGGAGAGCGCTTGGGATGATCCGACGTAGGCAAAATGACCGTCCGGGGAGAAGTCCACGCTCGATGGGCTGACCAGGCCCTGAAGGCCCCCTTGCCCCTCCGCCACCTCCTGGATTCCAGTCAATGAACCCGTCTCCTGGTCGCGGCTAAAGGCTCTGAGTTGGTTCCAAAGAACGTCCTGGAAGTATGACGCGATGTAGAGGTTGTCCCCATCCGGAGAAAGGACGAAGTAGTTCTCCGCCCCAATCTGATCCACAAACTGTAGTGACCCGGTGTCGATGTCTCTGGCGTAGTTTGCCAGGACGGCCCCGCCATAGTCTACATAGACACTCGCTCCGTCCGGGGAGACGCGCAGCATGCCTGTTGTAAGCCAACCGTAGTGCTCCGTCTCCGGCCACTCGTGGGACTCACCCTTTACCAGGGAGCCGCTGTCGGAATTGCGGTAGTAGAGGGTGACTCGGGCATCGTAGTCGAAGTTGGCATATCGATCGACAAAGAGCAGGTAGAGGTGGTGGCCATCTGGTGAAATGGCCAGATCCTGCTCGCCTCTCCACGGACAACTCTTCTCGGCTCCTGAGAAGGGGAGTTGAGACGTCAACGCGAATTCTCCGCTCTCCAAATCCAGTTCGAAGATCAAGAGGGTCTGTCTCTCCGCGAGGACATAGAGGTGTTTTCCGTCGGGCGCCACCACAAGGGTATTCCAGACGTGGTGGTCCACCGGGCAGACGATGTTGATGGCAAGCGGAATCTGTTGTCCCAGGACCAACTTGTCGGTGCCGGAATCGCGCTGGTAGACGAGCAGTTGGTCCTCTTCGCCTCCGTCATTGGAAGTGGCCCCCACCAAGAGCGAACCATCTGGCCACACAACCATCTCATTGAGCAACCGTCCAGTCTCCAGCGACTGAAAGAAGTCGAGCATGCCCGACTCTTCATCTCGTTTCAGAGATGTCAGGTGGCCCTCATCCCACTGTACGTAGATAAACTCCCCGTCCGGCGAGGCAATCACACTGCGGGCCGAGGTAGGATAGATGCCCGGCATTCCTAATAGCCCTTCGGAAACCCCCTTCCAATCTACTTTCCCAGTCTGCAGGTCACGTTCAAAGATGGCTATCATGTCGGAGGGTTTGACGGGGTCGTTGTAACTATTTGACGCAACGCTCCCGCCATAGAGGTGCTTGCCATCGGGCGTTACGGCCATCCGCCAAAGTCGGCCGATGCCCTTGATGCCGCCATCCCCTTGCGACAACGAGTGAACAAGCGCGAGCGGCTCACCTTCGTCGCAACTGGTTGCCACATTCACCGCCGGAAACCCGTCACTACTATCGCCCGTCTCTATCCCAGCGCTATCGCCCGGCACCGCATCATTCATCGTTGCCTGCTTGTCACCACAGGACAGGACACCCACAAGGCCGATGAGTGCAGTGCACACCAATACAAGTCTTGCCATGGCTTACCCCTCAAGTGCTCAAGTATTGCAAATTGTAGCTAGAAGTGTGGTGCGGTGCAACACCCGCCTATGCCCCGGGTGCAAACCCCGGTGGAACATCGGAGTAGCATTGTGCCCCGCACAATCCGCAGCTATACTTGTATCTACACGGAGGCAAATATGCGGAGTTTTCTGCGACGAATGGTGCCGGCTGTAATTGCTGTCGTTCTTGGGGCGAGCGTATCTTCTTGCGGCAGCGGTGGAACCACCGGCACTCGTGACGTTGGCGACATCGACAGAAAGTTGGGGCGAGTGGAGTGTCCAGATGGGTACATGATGGAAGGTGCTCTCTGCTTGCAAGAACCGGTGGCCTGCGTCCACAAGTGTGCAGATCGTGAATGTGGTGACGACGGCTGCGGTGGTAGTTGCGGCGATTGCGATGGTCACGACCTTTGCACTATGGACGGAGACTGTGTCTGCGTGCCGGACTGCAAGGATCTTCAGTGCGGCGATGATGGCTGCGGCGGTCAGTGCGGAAGCTGCCCCGCCGGATTCGCGTGCGAGGCGAACATCTGTGCCGCACTTCCGTGTGAACCGGATTGTGAGGGGGAGGGGTGTCCCGTTTGCCCAGAAGGGACGTTCTGCCTGGAGGGAAGTTGCAAGGTCCCCAAATGTGTTCCCCAGTGCGATGACAGAGAATGCGGCTTCGATGGGTGCGGTGGTCAATGCGGGAGCTGCCCTGAGCAGGGATATTGCTCCGTCGGGCTTTGCTATGACTGTTCCGAAGAGGGATTCTGTCGGGCCACCTCTTGCCCCGACGATGGCAATCCCTGTACTCAGGAGATGGTCGCCGCCAATGGCGAGTGCTACCCGGTACCCAACTATGTTTGCAAGGAGATCCTGGAGGACTTGCAGCGGATCTATCGCGGTGCTCAGGCCTACTACGGGACCTGGTATCAATCTGGCGACGATGACTTGTGGCGTCCGCAGGCCGTGCCCTATGGGGCGCACTTGACTCTTGTCCAGGACGTGACGCCATCCGCTGGTACATGCTGTTGGGCTCTGGGTGGTCCCGACGTCAACGAGGACAACCTTTGTGACAATGAGAATGGTGGGGACTATTTCATGACCCCTACGTGGCAATTCCTGGACTTCACGCGCAGCGCCCCCCATCGGTTTGTCTACGAATTCGAAGAGAGCGTAGAGATGGAATTTCAGATCCCCAAGGCAGACCCATACGAGAAGGTCTTTGAGGCGCGAGTGATTGCTGATCTTGACTGTGATGGCGTGGCTGGCGTCTTTGTTGTCACAGGGTTCTTCTCTCCGAATCCAGAGGGCGGTTACGTCCTGCTACCCAAGAACCATAAGTTGTTCAACAATCTGTCTCTCCCCCTTACTGTAGAGTACCGACCGGAAGATGGGGAAAGCGAGCCCCTCGAATTGTCTTCCGTCTGGCCAATAACTGAACCTACCGTGGAGCAGTTGTCTGAAGTCTACGCGATCCTCCTGGAGGGCACCTACATTTGGCGCTTCAGAGAGGCATTCGCTAATCTCATGAGAATCGACGGTGGAGCATACACTTATTATCGCAGTCCAAAGGTCATGGCTGACGCACCGACAGAACTTACGGCAGAAGCAGACAAGGAGATGCTCGAGACCTGGGCCGAGCACATTCCACAGTACCAACCGCTGATGCAGGGGTTGACCCCCGTTTCCGGAAGTTGCTGCGCGGGCAAGGGTGCAGACCACAATTACGATGATCGGTGTGACACCAACCCGGAGGCGTGGGACGAGCGGACCTGGGACTCTTTGAAGTTTGGCTTATGGGGCTCACATCAATGGCTCTACGGATTCAAGGAGTTGGATGTTGGGGATAACAAGGTCACTTACCGGGCCGAGGCCTATGGTGATCTCAATTGCGACGGAAACTGGGAGCGGCTTATCTTAGAGTCGGGGGATTCTCTGACAGGAGACGTGGACATCTCCCCAAACTGGCGGTTCGAGTACCTTCCCGTCTTCGACAAGGGGGAGGGGGATCCAGCCGTATCTACCGCCATATCTCCGGACACGCAGACTTATGCACTCTTTCAGGATATGGTTGGCGACAACTGGGGGCCTTGGGAAGCTGCTCCTCTGCCATACAGCGGAACTCACGGGGAGGCTTTCTTATATCTGGACCACATTGAGGCAGCCATTTCGAACCACTGGGAATCAAACTGCTCGCTGCCGGAGCCGCCGGACGAGCCCACACCGCCGGGCTGGTGGGGATGTAATGAAGATGCCGACGAAAACGGGATGTGCGACGCGAATCCTGAAGCGTGGAATCATGAATTCTGGACGGCAATAGGCTTCAAGATAGAGGATGAGCATCACCATCAGTTCGAAGTGGAGAGCAATGCGATTTCTCCTTCCCATCTAATGATCGAGACAACGGCACTGGGTGCCCACCCCTCCTTTGGCGGTGATTATCTCTCCTTTCGCAAGTATGGAGTCGCCTCTGACGTGAACGGAGAGTGCTCAGTGAAGTGGTTTGAGGGGTATAACACGGGTTCGAGTTCGCCCATGGGGTTCTGGTAATATCGCAGTCTCCGCATGGTCCATCGTAGAAGCAATGAGCCAGGGTCGCGCAGCACCCTGGCAGAATGAAACTAGTTCAGAAATTCTTTCTTGAGGATTTCCGCCATTGCGGGGGCTTCACGCTCGCCTTCGTACTTGCGACCGTTGACGAAGATGGTGGGGGTGCCGCGTACACCGGCTTTCTGGCAGATGCCCATGTCTTCCTTTACCCGCTCGGTGTAGATGCCTTCGTCGAGGGAGGCCTTGAACTTGGGCATGTCGAGGCCAAGTTGCTGGGCGTATCCTTCGAGTTGCGAGCGTTCGAGCGCCTTCTGGTTCTGGAAGAGAATATCGTGGTACTCCCAGAACTTGCCCTGGGCGTGAGCGGCCATGGAGGCCTCGGCCGCCAACTGGGCCTGGTCGTGGAATCCCAATGGGAAATGTTTGAAAACAACTGACATCTTGTCCTTACCAAGAATCTCAAATAGACCATCAAAGAGTGGACCCACTCTTGCGCAGTAAGGTCATTGGAATTCGGAGCATTCGGTAATAACAATTTCGTCACCGGTACCCTTTCGGGGTGAATCACTGATTGGCATTTCGTTGATCGCTTTGGCCAGGGGCTCTTTCGGGCCTTCGGCTTTCTTGGCCTGTTGGGGTGACGGGGCTTTTGCTCCGTCGATGACGTACTTGCGGTACTTGCCACCTTCGGCGTTACCCGTCAGCACCGCGTGAATGGCTTCTGGCGGCACTTTCTTTTCAATCAGCTTGTTGGCTTTCGCGATGTGCTTCTCCACCACGGGCTGGAACTCTTCGAAAGGCTTGGCCCCGGTGAGCTTCTCGCCGTTGACGAAGAATGCGGGAGTCCCGGAGGCGCCGAATGCGGCGGCCAGGGCCTGGTGACCCTTCAGCCACCCTTCGACTTGCTTGGATTCTTTGTCCTTCTTCCACTTCTCCATGTCCAGGCCAAGAGTCTTGGCGTGGCCTTCGAGGTCGGCATCCTGGAGGCTCTTGTTGTTCTCGAAGACGAGGTCGTGGTACTCCCAGAACTTGCCCTGCAGGTGCGCTGCGTAAGCCGCCTTGGCTGACGGCATGGCGCGGTCGTGGAAGGCTAGCGGGTTGTTGATGAAGACGACCTTCACGTCGCCATCGTAAGTCTTCACAAGTTTGTCCACCGTACCGGTGACGCGCTTGCAGAAAGGTCATTGGAATTCAGAGAACTCCAGGATGGTGACTTTGGCATCCTTGGGACCCTTGAAGGGCGCCATGTCGATGCCCTTCGCCACCGTCGGCAGCTTCGCCGCTTGTTCGGCAGTGATGGGGACTTCTCCTTCCTCTGCGACGGATGCAGTTCCGACGACATACCCGAGAAAGAAGGCCACCACTCCCACTGCGACGATCGAGAGAAGTGCGTTAAGTCGGCTCATGAAAATCCTCCTGTCAAAAGGAACCAACGAGATTGGCGAGTTATAGCATCGGCCCGGGGGGAAGTCAAAGCTGTGGGCTAACGAATCTACTGAGCCGCGTAGCACTTGTGGTAGGTTTCGAGGTCATTCTTGAAGGTGCCGCACAACATCCCTGGCGGGCAGTCGAGAGATTTCGCACACTCGACGCAGTATTCGGCCCCGGTTTCAGGGTCTACCCAGAAGATGGGCATGGGCGCGACGCATTGGATGATGCACGAATGCGATTCCGGGTCACAAATGGGCTTCCCCGGCGGACAGTGGCCGTTGTAGAGGCACTGGACACACTTATTGTCTTCGGTGCAAACCGGCGTGGGGGCCTCACAGAAGCACTCCTGCTCACAGTTGATGCCGTAGCAACATTCAGCGTTATTGTAGACGCAGATGAGGAGACCATCCTCTCGGATTTCACAGCCAGAGGCCAGGGGACAGGAGAAGTTGTCCGGGTCGCATTCGGGAGCACAATAGGTTGTGGCGCCGTCCGCTGCTAGATTGCAGCGACTGTCAAAGCCGCACTCGAAGTCGAAGGTGCAGGGACCACACCAGTTGATCTTAATGGTGCACTCCCCATCCTTGAAGTTGCAAACCTCGTTCTTCGCTTCACATCCTGGCGGCACGACGCATCCCTTGCAACTGCCCCCCAGAGGTTTGCAAAAATCGTTCTGACAGATGTAGCCCGACGGGCAAACGACGATTTCCTCATCAATTTCGCCGCAGGGGATGCTGCAGCCGTTGGTACCGCCGATATCGGTGCAAATGCCCTGGCCACAACCGCACTCTCCATTGTTGTCACAGGGGGCGCAAAGGAAACTGGTGGGGCCGTCAAAATCCTCCGGCTCGCAATCTAGCACGATATCTTCCTCATCCAGGTCCTCGATGATGTCCGGTTCGGGAGGAGCGACGCAAGTGTGCTCTTCTACATCGCAATCGTCGGAGGGGCAATCCTCGTCAAGTTCGCAATAGTCCTTCAGGACGCAGTTGTTGTTGTAGCATTTCTCTGCGGGTTGCTTGCAGTCAGTATTGGCGGTGCAGTCGGGCTCCCCCTCGAAGCAGAGAAACTTGAAACATTCGAAGCCGGCAGGACACTTGAGGTCCTGACTGTTCTCCTTGCATTCGATGGCGGCGCAGACACCCGCGTCGGGCGCTGCAGAGTCGTAGCCAATCCAGCAGAAGGTGCTGACGAAGTTCTTCGCACATTCCCCATGGGAAGCGCACGCGGTGCTTGTGCAGCTACCGTGGTCACAGACTTTGGTGCGGGGACAATCGAGGCTAGTCGAGCAGCCCTCAGACTTCGATTCGTTGCCGCTGCAGGCGACAAATAGTATGAGGAACGTAAGGCAGATTCCCGTTCTCACTATGCTCCCTCCGGAGGTCGTTGTTGCGGCCCGGTTCAGGTTGTACCGAAGCATATCTGAACCCCCAACCTAAGTCAAAACCGCTCCCTTCGGCCTGCGGTCGCTTCGCTTCCGGGGAGCCCCTCGGACTGCGACTCTACGTCGGTCCCGAGGCGTGCCCCTCCACGCTCCCTACGTCCCCTCGGGTTGTTCGCAATTGCCAGGGTCGCGCAGCACCCTGGCAGAATGAAGAGGTCGCTTCGCTTCCGTCGTGCCCCTTCACGCTCCCTTCGGCCTGCGCGATCTGATTGACTTTGTACCCCCCGTTCTGCGCTGAGTGTGTCGTTCTGAG
>CAZFVN010000129.1:5962-15294 GCA_964522395.1 uncultured Myxococcales bacterium | reverse complement strand
CCCCGGGGGAAGTCCGGCACAGCCGGGAAGGGGGGACGTGTTGAGGCAAGCCGAGTCTCTTAACCCTACTCCACCCGACCCACCCACACGCTCCCACCAACCTCAAAGACCAGCATCCCGTCAGGTCCGAGGGAGGGCTGTCGAGCTAGGTTGGGGAGTCCGGTGATGGAGTTTACGGACGGTTTGACGCTGCTCACGGAGGCCAGGAATACCTGACAGGAGGTAATGAAATCGCCGTCATCTTCGCAGCGGTCGAAGACGAGGCTGGAAGAGTCGGGGCCAAAGCGAGCGTTGGTGCCAGCGCCCAGATGGTCGGTGCGGCCCGATGCAAACTCGTGAAGATAGACGCCAGTGGTCAAGCCGTGGAAGAGCATGCGGGTTCCATCGGCGGACATTTCAGCACCATAGAACTTGTCACCGGCGGGAGAAACCCGACGGCGGGACGGTCCTGTTTGCAAATAGACGGCATCGTCGATGACCCGGATCCAGCGCCCGGGACTGATGTGTTCGGGAGCTTTGCGTTGCCCGCCATCGATGCCTCGAGCAAGGGCGGGCACTTCGTGGCGCGCCTGATTGGGCAAGCGAATGCCAAGACTTCCGTTGTCAGACCAGCGGGGCTCGTAGCCAACCCGAGGACCTCGAATGACTTCAGTTAGTAAACCACTCTCCACGTCAACTACTGCGACTCGTTCCAACCGTGGGTTTGTCACGGCTACTAAGCGGCCATCGCGGGAAGAGAGGGGGTGAGCGAAATCACCCTTCACCAATACACGCAGATCCTGGACAGCGACGCTCACGGGCGTCTCGTCGGCAATGGCAAGGGGTGCTGCCACCGTCACAATCACCAGGAATGTCAGCCAACGGGAACGGCGCAGGGCCACCAGGACGCAACAAACGATGAGCAGGAGGAGGGCGGTGCTCCCGGAAGCCGGCCCACTTCCACAACCGCCACCCTGAGCGTCGTCCGGCGGAATCAAAAGGGGCTGCCCGGGATTTGGCGGGTCTTCACCCTGCGCTTTCGGGGATTCAGGCACAATGCTCTCCGGATCGGTTGATTCAACCGCCGGCGTGGAGGGGTCTTCCCCGCCTCCGTATCCTCCGTTGTCCTTCAGTAGCCCCACCGAACACCAGACTTCAACCCCCGTTCCCACGGGGCAGGTTCTGCTGTTTGGCCAATAACCATCCATGGACGCAGAAACCGTGTAAGTGCCCGCGGGGAGAGCAAAGCTCCACAAACCGTAAGGTTCGCTCGCCATCGCTTCGTATTGCAACCCCGCGCCTTCCACCGAGACTGCGGCCCCCGGTAGCCGGATGCTGAGGTCTCCTTCGCCATTCTCGTCTGCGAGGTAGATGGCCCCCAACAGAATACCTCCGTTGGACGGCGGGTCAGGAGGGGTACCCTGGTCCTGCTTGAACATACCCATCGAGCACCATGTCACCTGCCCGGCGTGAACCTCGCACACACGAGTGTTCGTCCAGTGGCCACTATGAATACTGGTCACTGTGTAGGTGCCGGGCGGAACCTCGAAGAGCCACTCTGATTCGGGCGCGGCGGTTATGGTCTGGTCGGCAGTTCCTTGCTTGTTGTCCATGAGGACCTTGGCTCCTGGGAGTCGCACAGAGGTGTCAGAATCACCCGTCCCCTGGTCCTCATAGACAACGCCCCGCAGCGTGCCGAGGGAGGGCGGCTGAGTTCCCGGCATTTTGAAGAGCCCCACGGAGCACCAGGTATCCGCGCCGGTTGCCACGGAGCAGGTCCGTTCATTGGAGTAGTAGCCGTTGAGGCTGACCATGATCTTGTATTGCCCGGCCGGGAGCGGAATCATGAACTCCCCATCTGGTGCGGAAGCGTTGACCGCTTCGTAGGTGCTACCGCTGGCCGCCTCAATCCAAGCCCCGGCCAAGCGCAAAGACATGTCCTCGGTGCCAACCCCCTGGTCCTCAAAAATAGCCCCCTTGAGCACCCCGGTGCCGTCTCCGGGTGGGTCGACGGGCGGGTCATCGGGCGGGTCTACAGGGGAGTCCACGGGATTCGCCGACAGACCGAGTGACTCCCGCAAAGCCTGGTGATGTGCAATGGCCGCCGCTTGAAGGGCGTTGTCGTCTGCCAGGTAGGTCGCATCCAGCGAACACTTGTCAATGAAGGCGAGCTCGGACAGCGTGGCCGGCATTGAAGTGTGCTTGATAACGTAGTAGCCAGCGGTCTTGCCACCGCGATCGGGCAGCTTCGGCCAGGTTTCGGTCATCCAATCCTGAATACGGTCTCGCTGGTCGAAGGAGGTGGCGGAACCGTTTGTATAGGAGAAAGTTTCGATGCCGCTGGCAGAACCGTTGAACGCGTTGCAATGGATCGATGCAAAACGGGTGGCCCCCTTGTCATTGGCGTAGTTGCAGCGGCCCTGGAGACTGACATAGCTGTCGGTGGTGCGGGTCATTATCGGCTTGAGGTCCGGGTCGGCCTGGAGCAACGCATGTAGACGCCATCCCACATCCAGCACGACGTTCGCTTCTTCAAGTCCACAACCCACCGCGCCAGGGTCTGAGCCGCCGTGACCCGGGTCGATACAGATAGTCTTTTGTGCAGCAGAGGCGGGAAGGGAAACGGCGAGCAGCAAGACTACGAGAAGCACTCGTCTCATGCAGGACTCCAAGGGCAGAAGTGGCAACCCAACCATGCCATCATAGAAACTGCTGCCTTGCGAAGCAAGGAGTTTAGGACCTGTGCCAGGCTGGAGCCGTCAAGGCGGTGCTCCCTTCATCTGATAGAGTTGGATAATGAATATCTTGTCGCCCCTTCAAAACCCAATGCCTCGATGGTATCATACGCCCGATTGTGAATGTGGGATTTGGGGGTTCATAAATATGTTCGCGCGCACTGTAGTTCTTCTCTCGGTCACGCTTCTCTTAGCTGCCTGCAGCAGCGGCTCAGGTCCGGTCCTGATTGATGTCTCTGGAACCCATGATGTGGCTGGAACTGACGTTGCTCAGGGTGATGTTGCGACGGCGGATGCCGAGGTCCAGATTTCACAGGACACGGTGGTTACCACTGATACGGTGGTGCCTATGGACCAGATAGAGCCGCCCGATTTGACCCCCGACGTCTGCACTCCGGACTGTGCCGGGAAGGAGTGTGGTGATGACGGCTGTGGGAGTGATTGCGGCACCTGCCCGGGGGCGGCACCGCTTTGCGTGGACGGAATTTGCGAGGTTGAGTGCATTCCTGATTGCGAGGGGATGGAGTGTGGCGATGATGGCTGTGGTGGTGATTGTGGAACTTGCCCCGCCATCGCCCCGGTTTGCGAGAACGGACTCTGTCAGTTCGAGTGCGAGCCCGATTGTGAGGGAAAGGAGTGTGGCGGTGACGGGTGCGACGGTAGCTGTGGTGAGTGCGAAGAGGGGGTCTTTTGCAACTCTGGGCAGTGCGAAGAGTTGTGCGAGAGTGACGAAGGGTGCACGGAAGCAGGTCTTAGCGAATGTACTGAAGCGGGCGAATTGCGAATCTGCGAAGAGGTCGGGCCCGACTGCTTCAAGTGGGACGAACCCGCCGGTTGCGACGATGGCTACGAGTGCCTCGATGGTGAGTGTATCGAAAGCTGTCTTCCAGACTGTGACGGTCTGGAATGCGGTGACGATGGATGTGAAGGGAGTTGCGGTGAATGCGACGAAGGCACTTTCTGCGTAGATGGAATCTGTGAAGAGGAGTGTATTTCAGACGAGGGTTGCACCGAAGATGGGCTCACCGAGTGCACCGACGACGGGGAATTGCGGCAATGCGAGTTGTTAGAGGACGATTGTCTGAAATGGTCTGAATCTGAGCCTTGCGAAGAAGGATGGCTCTGCTTGGACGGTGAGTGTTTTGAGGTTTGCCTTCCTGACTGTGCAGGGTCTGAGTGCGGTAGCGACGGCTGTGACGGTTCTTGCGGTAGCTGTGGCCAGGATGAGAGTTGCGTGGAAGGACAGTGCTGGTGCGACTTCGTGGCCTGCGGCGAGAGCTGTTGTGCGGAAGGGGAGTCTTGTCTGGACGGCGGTTGCGCCATTGCCTGTGTGCCCCAGTGTGCTGGCAAGGACTGCGGCCCCGATGGATGTGACGGGCTTTGCGGAACTTGCGGTGCCAATGAGCAGTGCAGCAATCAGGGTAGTTGTCAAAACCTCTGCGACCTGGCCTGCGCGGGCAAAGAGTGCGGTTCCGATGGTTGCGGGGGCAACTGCGGAAGCTGCGGAGAGGCTGAGACGTGCACCGACGGTGGCCAATGTGTCGAAGAATGCGTTGTGGACTGTGCCGGCAAGGAGTGCGGGGCCGATGGGTGCGGTGGTACCTGCGGCACCTGCGATGAGGACCAGTTTTGCACCGATGGGGCGTGCACCGATGTCTGCCAGCCAGATTGTTTCCTGAAGGAGTGCGGAGATGATGGGTGTGGGGATAGTTGCGGGGCGTGCGACGAAGGTGTCATCTGTACAGTTGCAGGGGCGTGCGGCGGCGAATGCTTGAACTGCACCGGCGACCCGGCGTGTTCGCTCCTCGACTTCACTGAGGGTACGCTGGCCAATTGGAACATCGACGCAGCCGTTGTGCTTTCCAGCTTCGGCGAAACCACGGCCCCAACTGGCGCGCACATGTTGAAGTTGACCACCGGGGAAGGGCTCCCCGTCACCGATTCCGAGGTTCACTTCCAAACCTGGCTGGAGCCTGGTGACTATGGTGTGATTGTCGATTGGAAGTTCTACTCCGAGGAATTCAAGGAGTGGTGCGGTAGCAATTTCCAGGATTCCATGAAGATCTGGTTGGAGACCTCGTTGGGGGAAATTCCGGTGGCCGAGTTGACCATCAAGGACCTCTGCGCCCCCTCAGATTGCGACGATTGTGGTGACCAGTACGTAGGTTTGGAAGAGTCTGACATCTCCCTGGACCAGGGCGGCGTGTACAATACTCCGTGGGCCATTTCCACCGCTGGTTTCTCGGTGGTGGGGGCTGGGTCAACGGTTACTCTCCACATTGAATTTGCCGACGCTGGAGATTCGATTTATGACTCAGTTGTCCTTATTGACCGGATCCAGTTCCTCCCATGTGCCGGCTTCTGTGAACAGCTCGATTGTGGTGCCGAGCCAGTTTGCGAATGTGACGAATGTCCTGCCGACGTTGGCTGCAACCAGGGTACGTGCTGCGTGCCTGAATGCGAAGGGAAGGACTGTGGCGACGATGGCTGTGGCGGGGAATGTGGGGTTTGTGCGGGGGAGTGTCAGGACGGAATCTGTTGCGTTCCCGACTGCTTTCTCAAGGAATGTGGTGACGATGGTTGCGGAGGCGTATGTGGCCTCTGCATCGGACTGGAGGACATTTGCTTCGCTGGCCAGTGCATCTGTGTACCCGACTGCCAGAACAAGGAGTGTGGCAGCGACGGCTGTGGAGGTAATTGCGGCACGTGCGATGATGGGTTGGCGTGCTCCCAGGAGGCGTGCGGCCAAAACGGGATGTGTGTCATCGACACCTCAGATTGCTGTGCCGGGGACGACGAATGTGAAGATGGTGAAGATTGCACCCTGGATTCCTGCGTCGCCGGCAGTTGCCAGTCCATTGTGGACCCCGATTGTTGCGACCCCAACACCTTCCTTGAGAGCTTCGAGGAGGGAACCCTCCCCGACTGGACTCTCGACGCGCCGGTGGGCGGGGTAGGGTGGAACGTTTGGACGCAAATAGGTGGTGATGGAGTGCTCTACTATGGCAACCCCGTTACTCATACTTTCGACAATGGATTGGCTAATTCTGGGAGTGCAGTGACGCCTCTTCTCGAGCTTCTTCCAGAGACCGGTTACACGCTCTCCTTTGACGTCTACATCGATGCCGAGGCGGGCCTGAGCTTTGACAAGTTGACAGTGGAGGCATCCGTCGATGGCGGTGGTTACGTTATCCTATGGGACAAGTCCAGCTATGGCGCAATGGAGACCTGGCAGTCGGTCAGTTTGGACATCTCTCCACTGGCTGGCCACGATGTGACCATACGCTTCACATTTGATTCTGCGGACAACTGGAACAACGCCTTCCTGGGAGCCATGGTTGACGACGTCGCAGTGACCTCGCAGTGTGCTGCTGTGGAGTGTGGCGACGACGCTGACTGCGCCTCCGATGTGCCGGGTTCAGAGGGATCCTGTGTGGATGGAATCTGCAAATACGTGATGCCCGCAACGTGCGATCTGGCGGCAGACTGCAACGACGACGACACCTGCACGGCAGATGCTTGCGCAGCCGCCGGTTATTGCGTCAACACCTTCCAGAACAATTGCTGCTACGAGGATGCCGACTGTCAGGACAATGACCCTTGCACCACGGACGTTTGCCAGCCGCCACTCTGGTTCGGCTATGCCGCTTGCGTCAACACCGAGGTGGCGGGCTGTTGCGTCGCCGATGACGAATGTGACGACGGGAATGCCTGCACCGTGGATTCCTGTCCCGGCGTTGGGGAGCAGTGCAGCTCGGCAGCCATTTCCGGCTGTTGCCAGGGGCCGGCCGATTGCGCCGACGACGACCCCTGTACGCAGGAGCTTTGTCTCGACAATCTGTGTGACTACGTGGAGATTTGCTGCAACAACAACGGGGACTGCGATGATGGCGACGCCTGTACTGACGACGCGTGTGCCAATGGTATCTGCTCATTTACCCCCAACCAGGGGGAGGGTTGTTGCAGCCCACCACTCTTCAGGGACGACTTCTCCACCGACCAGGGCTGGGAGTTTGGCACTGACTGGGAGAGAGGCGAGGCCCACCCCTCCCCTGACGTCGGCACTTTCGAGCCAGATCCCGGCCTGGACCATTCCAGCGCCAGCGACAACATGCTGGCGGGCATGAGAATCGGGGCCAATACGGATAAGACATTGCATGCGGCCTATTACCTGACCTCGCCAGAAGTGGATATTTCAGGTGCCACTGCTCCGGAGTTATCGTTCTGGCGCTTCCTCAATAGCGACTATCCGCCATACATGACTAACTCCATCGAAGCCTTTGATGGGGACGGTTGGGTGAGCCTCTGGACGCAGCAGCAGTACGGATTCATCAAGGACACCGTCTGGACGTTGGAGTCATATGACGTAACGGCCTACAAGAATGCCTTCTTCAAGGTTCGTATCGGGGTCGCGGTTGGTAGCGCGGCAGTTTACGCGTGCCCCTCCTGGAGCGTGGATGATGTCCAGATAGTCGACATCGCAAAGCTCGCTACGCATCCGCTTTGCTGCGGCCAGAAATCCGACTGCCAGGGCCCAGTTCCAGAGGCGGAGGGTTGTATCGCCGGGGCCTGCTTCTAAGTCCGAACGCAGGTTGCCCTAGACTGTCCAAGGCTTACCGAATTCCTCTAGATGAACCTGCTCGGACAACTCTCTGCGAGGCGGGGTCCTGGTTTCACCCGCGGGATGGCCGAGGGGAATCATGGTTAGCGCCACATAGCCTTTCGGCAATCCCAGTTCGGCCCCGACGGCGGCGTGGTCAAAATTCCCGGCGATGACCGTTCCCAGACCCACTGCATGGGCTGCCAGACAGAGGTTCTGATTGGCCAGCCCAACGTCGTACATGAGCCAGTCGCCATGATTTGTGGTCGGCTCCCCCTGTTTGAACCCTGCTCGTCCCTGTTGAGCGCAAAGCACCAGCACAATGTCAGCATCGACCATGGCGTGATGGGCGGGGTTGCGTCCGAGAATTGCCTGAAGTCGTGCCTTGCGCACCGGCTCCTGGACAACCACAACATGCCAGCACTGTGTGTTGGCCCAGGAGGGAGCCCATTGCACTGCCTCAAGCACCGCTTGCAGTTGCTCATAAGACACCGGGTCGGATCGAAATCGCCTGACACTGCGGCGGGTCTTGATTGCTTCCAGAACATCTACCATGAATTCCTCCGGGGCGTCTACCCGCCCGATATCAAAACGTTCTCACGAGTATGCTACGAGTGCCTTATGTCTGGCAAGAGGCTCCTTGGTGCCCCGGTTCGAATGCCTCATGTGAATGATATCACAGGAGTAGTATCTTTTTTGTTCAAACCTCGGTCGGTTCGCGCTATGGTACACGCAAATTGGGTTTAGGCAGGATTGATAAATGGCAAAACACAAATTCAGAAAGGGACTCGATTTGCCCATTGCGGGCGGCCCGGAGCAACGGGTGGAAGAAGGGTCCGCCGTTACCCACGTCGCCCTCGTCGCCGATGACTATATAGGCATGCGCCCACGCATGCTCGTGGCCGAGGGTGACCGGGTGAAAGCGGGAGAGCAACTCTTCGAAGACCGAAAGACGCCGGGGGTGTTTTACACGGCGCCCGGTGCCGGCACCGTTAAGGGGGTCCATCGCGGCGCCCGCCGGGCTTTGGTTTCGGTGGAGATTGAGTTGGCCGAGACCGAGGATGCGGTCACCTTCGCAGCCTATGGCGAATCGGCTGGAGAGTCCAACGAAGCGGCCCGGGCGTTGCTCGTAGAGTCTGGTTGTTGGACCGCATTTCGCACCCGGCCCTTCGGAAAGGTGCCTGGGCCCGACGGTTCCGCAGACGCGATCTTCGTCACCGCCATGGATACCAATCCGCTTGCTCCGAACGTGGAAACCGTCATTGGTGCTCTCAGCAACGGCGACGGTGACTTCCAGCGAGGTCTGGGCGTTGTCCAGAAGCTGACCGAAGGCAAGGTCTATCTTTGCACCGCTGCCGGCTCCAGCCTTACGTCAAATGTCAGCGGCATCGATGTTGAGGAATTCTCCGGTCCCCATCCCGCTGGAACCGTTGGACTGCATATTCACACGTTGGCCCCGGTGGGTCGAAATCGCACGGTCTGGTACATCGGTTATCAGGATGTGGTGGCAATCGGCCATCTCTTCCGCACCGGTGCTCTGGGACTGGGACGAGTTGTTTCCCTGGCCGGTCCTGGGGTCACAGCCCCGTGTCTGGTCAAGACTCGCTTGGGTGCTGGCCTTGCCGGGCTCACGGCTGGAAAGACCAAGGAAGGCGATTTTCGTGTCCTCTCCGGTTCCGTTCTTTCAGGAAGGACGCTCTCGGACCAACCCGACGGGTTTCTGGGCAGATACCATAATCAGGTGACCGTGTTGCAGGAAGGACGGGATCGCCATTTTATGGGCTGGATCGCCCCGGGCTTCAACAAGTTCTCCGTACTGCCGGCTTTTGTCTCAAAATGGCTGGGTAAGAAGAGCTTCAATATGACCACCGACACCAATGGCGGCGAGCGAGCCATGGTGCCCATTGGCATGTACGAGAAGGTCATGCCCATGGATATTCTGCCCACCTTTCTGCTGCGTGCGCTGGCTGCAGATGATTTGGAGCGAGCTGAGGCTTTGGGCTGCTTGGAGTTGGAAG
>CAZFVN010000129.1:0-5952 GCA_964522395.1 uncultured Myxococcales bacterium | reverse complement strand
GGCGCTCTGTACTTTCGCCTGTCCCAGCAAGATAGAGTATGGACAACTGCTGCGTGAGATGCTGACGCAAATCGAAAAGGAAAGCTGATGCGGTTTTTTAGAAAGATCCTCGACAAGACGGGGACCCTCTTCGAACCGGGCAAGAAGTTGGAGAAGATGGAGCCTCTCTTTGAGGCCATTGATACCCTCTTCTATACTCCCGGCAAGGTGACCCGAGGGAAAGTTCATGTCCGCGACGGCATGGACCTGAAGCGCATGATGGGAATTGTCTTTGTGGCACTCTTTCCCGCCATGGGCATGGCCATGTACAACACCGGGCTGCAGGCGCA
Source organism: uncultured Myxococcales bacterium (assembly GCA_964522395.1). Taxonomy (GTDB): domain Bacteria; phylum Myxococcota_A; class UBA9042; order CAIXZC01; family CAIXZC01; genus CALGBT01. The sequence goes on along the minus strand of CAZFVN010000129.1, from coordinate 5,623 downwards.
TCTGGCCATTGCGGCCGGAGTGCCGCCACTGGCCGATTGGCAGACTGGTCTCTACACGGCCCTAGGTTTTAGTTTCGACCCCGCCAGCCACCTGGGCAACTTCGTCCATGGACTCCTCTACTTCGTGCCCGTCTATGTGGTAACGCTGGCCGCTGGAGGCTTCTGGGAAGTGCTCTTTGCGGTGGTGCGCAAGCATGAGATCAACGAGGGCTTCTTCGTCACCAGCGCGTTGATTCCGCTCATCGTGCCTGCCACATTGCCTCTTTGGCAGCTCGCCGTGGCGGTCTCCTTTGGCGTGGTTATCGGCAAGGAAGTCTTTGGCGGCGTTGGTATGAACATCCTTAATCCGGCGCTTACCGTGCGCGCATTCCTCTTCTTCGCATACCCCGGGGAGATTTCCGGCGACAACGCCTGGGTCGCTGCCGATATGGCTGCGGGCGTTGACGGCTTCACTGGTGCTACGTGGTTATCGCAGGCGGCGGTCGATGCTGGGGCCGTCGCCAACATGGACTGGTGGCAGGCTTTCATTGGCACCATTCCGGGGTCTATGGGTGAGACCTCAGCCCTCGCCTGTCTCATTGGCGGGGTGTTCATCGTCGTCACCAAGGTGGCCTCCTGGCGGACCATGGCCGGCGTTACCCTGGGAACCCTGGCGATTGCCCTGCTCTTCAACGCCGTTGGATCAGAAACCAACGCCATGTTCTCCCTGCCGTTCCACTGGCATATCGTGCTGGGCGGTTGGATGCTCGGGGCCATCTTCATGGCCACTGACCCGGTTTCATCTGCTTTCACGGAAACCGGCAAGTTCATCTATGGTGTCGGCATCGGCATCATGGTCGTCCTCGTGCGCGTCGTCAATCCCGCCTATCCCGAGGGGATGATGCTCGCCATTTTGTTCATGAACATGTTCGCTCCGCTGATTGATTACTTCGTCATGCAGGGAAACATCAAAAGGAGGGTGGCCCGCCATGCAGCATAGCAATAGGTACATCATCGGTTTTGCCGTCGCGGTGTGCATGGTCTGCTCCATCTTTGTGGCTGGCTCAGCAGTTGGCCTCAAAGATCGGCAGGAAATCAACAAGGCGCTCGACCGACAGAAGAAAGTGCTCTCCGTTGCTGGACTACTTACGGCTGACGAATCACTCTCAGCGGAGGAAGTCCAGAAACGATACAACGACAACATCCGACCGATGGTAGTGACCCTGGCGACGGGCGACTATGATGAGTCCATCGACGCGGCCAGTTACGACCAGCGAAAGGCCTCCAAAGACCCGGCGACTCGACGGGAGGCTCCGCCCAATGGCGCCAAGGTAGCCTGGCTGCCCACCCACGGACTCGTATACCTGCAGGTGGAAGGGGACGTGGTGAAGAAGGTCATCCTTCCGGTGGAGGGCAAGGGACTCTGGTCGACCCTCTATGGTTTCCTCGCTCTGGAAGCAGATGGCAACACCGTTGCCGGTCTCACCTTTTACGAGCATGCCGAGACTCCCGGTCTTGGCGGGGAAGTGGATAACCCGGCGTGGAAGGGCCTCTGGCCTGGACGAAAAGCCTTCGACGGGAACTGGACCCCCCAATTGAAAGTCATCAAGGGGGCCGCTGGGCCCCCTGACGTAGACCCGCACAAGGTTGATGGAATCTCTGGCGCTACGCTCACCTGCAATGGCGTGCGTGATCTAGTCCTCTTCTGGCTTGGGGAGAGTGGCTTCGGCCCCTATCTCACTAAGTTCCGTGCGGAAGGGAGGTAGAGGATATGAATAAACTAAACAAGACCGCCCTTATTGATCCGCTTTTCAACAACAACCCCATTACTCTCCAGGTGTTGGGTATTTGCTCCGCACTGGCTGTGACGACCAAGCTCGATACCGCCATCGTTATGTCCCTGGCGCTGACCTTCGTGCTGGTTCTCTCCAATCTGGCCGTGAGTTCAATTCGCAACCTGATTCCGCCCAGCATTCGTATCATCGTGCAGTTGACGATCATCGCGTCGCTGGTCATCGTCACCGACCAGATTTTAAAGGCCTTCGTCTTCGATATCGCCAAACAGCTCTCAGTATTCGTCGGCCTGATTATTACAAACTGTATCGTCATGGGTCGAGCCGAGGCATTCGCGATGGCAAACCCGCCCATTCCCAGCATCTACGATGCCCTGGGCAACTCGGCGGGATATTCGATAGTGCTGCTGCTGGTTGGTGGTATCCGTGAGCTCTTCGGGGCTGGCAAGCTGCTCGGCTTCCAGGTTCTGCCCCTGGCCAGCGAGGGCGGTTGGTATCAGCCTAACGGTCTCATGGTTCTTGCTCCTGCTGCCTTCTTCATCATCGGATTGGCCATCTGGGCCCTCCGAACCTGGAAACCCGAACAGGTGGAGGCCAACTGATGCTAGAACATCTTCTAAGCCTATTGGTAAAGTCGATTTTCGTTGAGAATATGGCCCTCGCCTTCTTTCTCGGCATGTGCTCCTTTCTGGCCGTGTCGAAGAAGGTTGAGACGGCACTCGGACTCGGGTTAGCCGTGATTTTCGTGCTCGGCATAACGGCCCCCCTCAACCAGCTCATCTACAATGGTTTCCTCAAGGAAGGGGCCATGGCCTGGATCTCCCCCGGCCTGGCCGAAGTCGACCTCTCCTTCCTCGCCTTCCTGACCTTCATCGGCTCCATTGCGGCGATGGTTCAAATCGTGGAAATGGCGGTGGACAAGTATGCCCCCAAGCTCTATTCGGCTCTGGGGGTCTTCCTGCCGCTGATTGCCGTGAACTGCGCAATTTTGGGAGCCTCGCTCTTTATCGTCGAGCGGGACTACACGCTGCCCGAGGCGACGGTCTTCGGACTTGGTTCAGGAATCGGCTTCTGGCTCGCCATTGTGGCCCTCGCAGCCATTCGCGAGAAGATGCGCTATAGCAACGTTCCCACCGGCCTGCGGGGCCTGGGGATTACCTTTATCGTTACCGGGCTGATGGCCATCGGATTCATGGCCTTCTCTGGCATCCAGCTCTAGGGAGTAGAATATGATTACCATCCTCTTCGGCGTAGGAATGTTCACGCTGGTTATCCTCCTGCTCGTCATCGTGCTGATGATCGCCAGAGGCAGACTGGTCAACACCGCCGACGTCAATATCGGGATCAACGGGGACGATTCGCTCACCCTGACGACCCCCGCGGGCAGCACCCTGCTCAGCACCCTCTCGGCCAACAAGATATTCATCCCGTCGGCTTGCGGTGGCGGTGGTACATGTGGAGTTTGCGATGTGACCGTTCTCTCAGGCGGAGGCAGCTTGCTGCCCACCGAAGAGGGCCACATCAGCCGCGGGGATGCGCGGAAAGGTCTTCGACTGGCGTGTCAGGTGAAGGTCAAGGAAGATATGGAGTTGGAGATTCCTGCGGAGGTATTCAATGTCCGCAAGTGGACCTGTAAAGTCCGCTCCAATGACAATGTCGCCACCTTCATTAAGGAACTCGTCATGGAGCTTCCCGAGGGCGAGGACGTTCCATTTAGAGCCGGTGGCTATATCCAGATCGAGTGTCCTCCCCACGTCGTCAACTACAAGGACTTCGACATCGGAGAGGAGTACCGCGGCGATTGGGACAAGTGGGATATGTGGCGCTACGTCTCCAACGTCGGCGAAGACGTGACGAGGGCATACTCCATGGCCAGCTATCCGGGCGAGAAGGGCATTATCATGCTCAACGTCCGGATCGCCAGTCCGCCACCGAACGCCGCGGAAGGTACGCCTCCGGGCATCATGTCGTCGTATATCTTCAATCTGAAGCCCGGCGACGACGTTGTTATCTCCGGTCCCTACGGTGACTTCTTCGCCAAGGAAACCGAGAACGAAATGGTCTTTGTGGGTGGTGGCGCCGGGATGGCCCCCATGCGTTCCCACATCTTCGACCAGTTCAAGCGCCTCAAGACTGACCGCAAGGTTACTTACTGGTACGGCGCTCGCTCCCTGCGCGAAGCGTTCTACGTCGAGCACTTCGACGAAATTGCCCGGGAGAATCCGAACTTCAAGTGGCACCTGGCGCTCTCTGAGCCTCAGCCCGAGGATAACTGGGAAGGATACACCGGCTTCATCCATCAGGTGGTGCGGGACCAGTATCTAAACGATCACCCGGCCCCGGAAGATTGCGAATACTACATGTGCGGTCCGCCCGTCATGAACGATGCGGTCATCGAAATGCTCCTCGACATGGGCGTTGAACGGGACAGCATCTACCTCGACGACTTTGGCATCTAGGAGACCTATGTCTCCCGCTGATTCTCCTGACATAACCACTCCTACCAAAGCAACTCCGGACAAGAGTCCTCCCACTAGTAGATTCAGGCCCTATCTGACCCTGGCTACGCTTGTGGTCTTCTCTGCCCTCGTCATCTGGCGCATGCAAACAGGGCCGGATTATCGGGAGCAGGCGAAGGGCTATGTCTTCGCCGGTTCCACCATGGGCACCACCTGGCAAGTGAAGGTCGTTGCAAAATCGTTGTCAAATGGCGAGCGACAATCAATCGAGGAGGCCGCAAAGGAGGTCGTGGACTCAGTTGATCAGAAGATGTCCACCTACAAACCTCAATCTGAACTCTCTCGCTTCAATGATTCTACCGATTCGGGTCAATTCAGCTTGTCGGCAGCGACCGTCGAGGTGCTGGTTGTGGCACGCCAGGTCTATGACCTCTCCAAAGGGGCTTTTGACCCCACCATCGGCCCCCTCGTCGATGCGTGGGGGTTCGGGCCTCAAGAGGTCGCAGGGGTTCCCTCCCAGGAAGAGATCGACGCTCTGCTTGGCCAAATCGGCTTTAACAAGGTCGATGTGGACGAGGGGCAGCAAACTGTCTCGAAACCCCTGTCACAGTTACGAATAGACCTCTCCGCTATTGCCAAGGGATATGCCGTAGACCAGGTCGCTGCGATGTTGCTAGAGAAGGGCTATCAGAACTTCATGGTTGAGATTGGCGGCGAGACGGTTGTGCACGGGAACAATGAGCATGGAAGGCCTTTTCGTATTGGCGTTGAGCGGCCGTCAGTGGGGGGCGGCAGGGCGCTCTTGGATGTTTTGAGCCTCACTGACCTTGCCGTAGCGACCTCGGGCGATTATCGTAACTACAGAGAGGTCGAGGGCATTAGGGTTTCCCATACCATCGATCCTCGGACCGGGCGTCCTATTGACCACCGGTTGGCATCGGTGAGTGTGGTCCACCGTAGTTGTACCTATGCCGATGCCATGGCGACGGCCCTGAACGTGCTGGGGCCGGAGGACGGAATGGCGCTTGCCAGGTCAGAGAAGTTGGCCGCCCAGTTTGTTGTTCGAAACGCGCACGGGGAATTTGAGGCCCGGACCACCGAGTCCTTCAGGGAAATGTTGGTGGTAACGGACGAGGAGTGAATGAAATGGCTACTTTCTTAGCGGCAGCGGCGTTCGTCGCCATTGCCATGACGGGCCTCGGGCTCGGTGTAATCTTACGTGGGCGAAGCATTAAAGGTCATTGTGGTGGTCGTAACTGCAACTCCATCGTCGATGAAGACGAATGCGAATCCCCCGAACTTTCCATCTCCAACTGTCGAAGAACTATCCATCTGCCAGGGCAGTAATCACTTTCCGCCACGCTTGCTGTAGTCCACGGCAATCTGCAATAT
>CAZFVN010000128.1:12761-15338 GCA_964522395.1 uncultured Myxococcales bacterium | reverse complement strand
CAATTGTCCTCGGTATCCGGGACGCCTTCTTTGTCTTCGTCATTGTCACAGGCATCGCCGTCGTCATCGTTGTCCGAGTCGGTCTGATCCGCGTTGGCCACGAAGGGACAGTTGTCCTCCTTGTCGTCGACTCCGTCGTTGTCATCGTCAGGGTCACAGGAGTCACCCAGGCCGTCGCCATCATCATCATCCTGCAGCGGGTTTACGAAATTGGGACAGTTGTCCAGGGGGTCGACGATGCCGTCATTGTCATCATCCGGGTCGCAGGCATCGCCCTTGTCGTCAAGATCTCCATCTTCCTGCTCCGGGTTGGCGTGGAGGGGACAGTTGTCGAAATTGTCGGGGATGCCGTCATCGTCGTCGTCGTTGTCGCAGGCGTTGCCCTGACCATCCCCATCAACGTCCTTCTGGTCGGGATTGGTTACCGCCGGACAATTGTCCGCGTCGTTGCCGACGCCGTCGCCGTCCATGTCCGGGTCGCAGGCATCGCCGAGGCCGTCAAAGTCAATGTCGGTCTGCAGTGGATTGATGGCGTAAACACAGTTGTCATCGTCATTCTTCAGGAGGTCGCCGTCAATGTCGTCATCGCAGGCATCGCCCTTGCCATCACTGTCCATGTCGTCTTGAGCGACATTGTGAATCAGTGGGCAATTGTCCTCTGCATCGAGGATGTTGTCACCATCCTTGTCGTTGGTACAGGCATCGCCAAAGCCATCCCCGTCGGTATCCTTCTGGTCGGGATTGAAGGTCGTGGAGCAATTGTCTGCCGGGTCCAAAACCCCGTCGTTGTCATCGTCTTCGTCGCAGGCATCGCCTAAGGGGTCGGTATCTGCATTCGCCTGGTTGGGATTGGGGACTGTCGGGCAGTTGTCGTCGAGGTCGGCGACGCCATCGTTGTCGTCGTCATCGTCGCAAGCGTCGCCCTTGTCGTCCTTGTCGGCATTGGCCTGATCCGGGTTCTTGACGAAGATGCAATTGTCCGCAACGTCAGGAATGCCGTCGTTGTCATCGTCCTCGTCGCAGACATCGCCGCTGCCATCTTCGTCATGGTCCTTCTGGCCGGGGTTGGGCACCGTCGGGCAGTTGTCGGCGAAGTCGAGGATGGTATCGTCGTCATCGTCGTCGTCAATGCAGTCGGAAATGCCGTCGCCATCACTGTCCAGGAGGCCTTCGTCCACCTGCCCGTCGCAGTCATTGTCCTTGCCGTCACAGTCCTCCGGATGGCCCGGGTGGATATCCTTGTCAAAGGCGTTACAGTCCTCCTCGTCCACCACCAGGTCATTGTCATCATCTGGGTCGCATAGGTCGCCGATGAGGTCGGAGTCATTGTCTTCCTGCTCCGGGTTTACGACCGTTGAACAGTTGTCCTGGTCGTCGGGCAGGCCGTCGTTGTCGTCATCGTCGTCGACGCAGTTGGCCACACCGTCTTCATCGCTGTCGAGGGACCCTTCATCGATTTCGCCATCGCAGTTGTTGTCCTGGCCGTCGCAGATCTCGAGGTCTGGCTCAGGGACTTGACAGATCCACTCGCCCTCTTCGCAGACCTCCGGCCCCACGCAGGTCCCGTTGTCGTTGGAAACCTCGCACTCCTGGTCGTCGATGGCATCGTCAATGAGCCCGTTGCAATCATCATCCGCCAGATTGCAAGCCTCGGGCAGGGGGTCTGGTGCGTCACATTCCGTCAGTCCATCCTCTCCGCAGAATCTCTGGCCAAAGCACTTGCCGGCCTCGTTTTCAATGAAGCACTGGGTTCCAAGGCCCAGTTCGGTGTATTTTGGTGTGCACTCGCAGCTATCAGTTTCGGGCATGCACTGCTGCTTGGTTGCGCCTGAATCTACCGTGACTTCCGTGCAGAGATAGCCGTCGGGACAATCCACTCCTTCCTTGGAATCGCAGTATCCACCGCAAAAATGGCCCTCGCTGCCAAACTCCAGGCAGAAATTGCCCGACTCAACCGACTGCCCGCAATCCGAATCTTCGTTGCAGGGACGGCAGAGATTGGCGTGGTAAGGGAGACACATGTAGACCTGGTCGGGGCCGCCCTGGACCTCCATGCAGCCCCAGCCCACCGGGCACTCTTCAATGCAGCCAATGGTGCAGACGTCACCTTCCGAAGTCTCCACGCACCAGTTGCTTGTGCAGTCATCATTTTCCTCGCAGGGGCAGCCAAAGCCACCCTCTTCAGCGCAAAAGACCCACTGCTCAAAGGAGCTGGCTTCTGGTAGCTCAAGGGGATCACCCAGGTCGTTGTTACTGAATCCATCAGAGTTGATGATGACCTCGGTGAACACCAGTTCGCTGCTCTGGTCACTGGCGTCCTTCTCGACGACGCCGCTACCGGTGCTGCAGCCAAGGGTGATGGCGAAAACCGCCATGATGAACCGTGGATGGATCGCACAACGGGACTGTTTGGCCATGGTGGCGAGACCTCTTCGTGTGATCGGTACGCGATTGAATCACCTTGTCAGTGAATATATCAGAAGTCTGGCATGGTGCGCAATCATGGGGGCGGGCGCGCCCCGTCCGTGAACTGATATCCTGGGTGGGAAGCCACCTTCGCCTCTCCCGCCCTGTTCC
>CAZFVN010000128.1:0-12661 GCA_964522395.1 uncultured Myxococcales bacterium | reverse complement strand
GCCACCTTCGCCTCTCCCGCCCTGTTCCTTTGCCGAGGCCCGACGCCCGAGGCCGCCTTCGCCTCTCCCGCCCTGTTCCGTTGCCGAGGCCCGACGCCCGAGGCCGCCTTTGCCTCTTTCGCGGCCAGGGGCAACGGCAACGACAGAAGCGCGAAAGGCAAGGGCTGGAAGGGTTGGCCAAGTTGCTATTGAGGCGGTACAATTGGCCCATCGAAGGTCTCTTTGGGAGGTTCTGATGGGTGGCTGGATAGGAAGATTGCAAAGCTTCGCGTGGGTGCTACTGGTAGTTTCGGTTGGGGCCTGCAGTTCCACGAGTTCAAAGGACGTCGTGCAGGTATCGGCTGATGGTGTTGTTGCCGATAGCCAGGGCGACGTCGCATCGGACATGGCCGGTGATTCGGTTGCCCCCGATGGCCCCTGTGTCCCTTCTTGTGCCGGTAAAGAGTGTGGTGGCGATGGGTGCGGTGGAAGCTGTGGTCTCTGCTGCGGGGAGGTGCTTTGCGTTGCCGGGCAATGTGACTGCGTGCCAGATTGCGATGGCAGGGAATGTGGTGAGGATGGGTGCGGAAGCTATTGCTCAGCGGGCGATCCATGGGATTGCCACGAGCCCCTGCCCGAGGACTCCGACTCAGGTTGTGCCCCAGGTTTACTTTGCCACCCGGCAACCCTCATTTGTCTCGATTGCATTCCCGTCTGTGACGGATTGCAGTGCGGGGATGATGGCTGCGGTGGGATTTGCGGCGACTGTCCGTGCGCGGGTGAGGATTGCTGCGCCGCGGCCACGGAATGCGGTCCAGATTCCCTCTGCCTGGTTCCACCCCTTGAGGACTGTGCCGCGGTGGCAGATTGCGTTGGCTCAGATACCGTCGAGGTTTGTGCAGAGCCATGCGAGTCCGCAGCCGATGAGAAGTCCTGGCAGGATTACGTGGACCTGGCGGACTGCTATACGGAATGTGGTTTCCAAGATTGGCCGCCAGACCCCGAGAGTTGCACCTGCTTCGAGTTGCAAGTGCAATGTCTCCACGGGGAGGCGACCTGTGGCGAAATCCTGGCTTGTATGGAGGCTTGTACTGTCGGGGACGTAACCTGCTACGCAGATTGCCCCACGCAAGGCACTGCCGACGCTCAAATCCAGTGGTCTGAACTCCTCGAATGTGTCGTGGAAGAGTGTCCCGGTGATGCCCCTGACGATTGCTTCCAGTCCGCGCTGGACGGGGAGTGCCTCCTCATCTGGAATATCTGCCAGGGTTGTGAACCGAGTTGTCTGAACAAGGATTGCGGTGACGATAGCTGCGGCGGAAGTTGTGGTAGCTGCGGTGATGAAACTGATTGTGTTGACAACAAGTGTGTTGGTTGCCTGCCCCACTGCGAAGATAAGGAATGCGGCGTCGACGGTTGCGGTGGCAGTTGCGGCGAGTGCCCCGACGGTGAAAGCTGCCTGGCCGATATGTGCGAAGAGGGGGCCTCACCCCAGTGCGCCGCTTGCCAGCAATCCTGTCAGGCGCAGTACGGCTCCTGCGGCAATAGCTGCTCCAGCGCACAATCGAGTTGTGCCGGGAGCTGCGGCAGTCAAATGTCCTCATGCATGGGCCAGTGCCAGGGTAACCCCTCATGCTCTTCGCAGTGCCAGTCCATGTATAGCTCCTGTATGGGCCAGTGCGGTAGCCAGCAAGGCCAGTGCATGTCCTCCTGTTCACAGGCAATCAACTTCTGTATGTCAAGTTGTCCCTGCTAGATTCTCATCTCACACGCGCGCCCTTTTTTTGACCGATGGGAGCTTTGTCTTAGGATCGCCCGCAAGGACTGTAGGGAGGCACAGCGACATGAATTGGACAACTTTGGTCGTCTTGATGACTAGTCTTGGAATCGTGGGGTTTGCCGGGTGCGGAGGCGACGAAGGCGAAACCGTTGTGTCGTTATGCACTGAAGGCACCACGCAACCCTGTGTTTCGGAGTGCTCTACCGTGGGCGAACAGCTCTGTGACAGCGACGGAAACTGGGAGGCATGCGTGCCTCCAGCAGAGGAGTGCAACGGCAAGGACGATGATTGCGACGGGGAAATCGACGAGCGACGTTCCTGCTTTAATCGCCCCGGCAAGGAATGCGATCCCGGCAAAACTCAAGCTTGCATCGTCGATGAGAACTGTAACTCCCTTGGCACTCAAAAGTGCGATACCTCCGGCAATTGGGCGGAGTGTCAGCCCAACCCCGAAGTCTGCAACGATGATGCCCCCAAAGATGATGACTGCGATGGGGAGGTGGACGAAGGTCTTCAGTGCGATTCCGGCGACCTTTGCGAAGAGGATGGCAAGGAGCAGGCATGTCTCATCAAGGTCTGCAATCTCGTTGGTAGTCGCACCTGTGTAGAAGGTACCTGGAGCACCTGCGCTGGCAGTGAAGAGTGCAACGGCGTGGACGATGACTGCGACGGAGAGACTGACGAAGAACTGGAGCAGAACTGTTCTACCGATTGCGGCAACGGCACCCAGACCTGCCTTGATGGATCCTGGACTACTTGCTCCGCGGCCTATCCCAAAGCGGAAGAGTGCAATAGTATGGATGACGACTGTGACGGCTTCATCGACGAAGGCGACAGCAATGGGTTCCTGACCCAATCCTGCGAGAATTGCGGTTCCGGCTATCAGGAGTGCTCCAACGGTGCCTGGAGTGATTGTTCAGCACAACCCCAACCTGAAATCTGCGACGGGAAGGACAACGATTGCAACAACAAAATCGATGACGTTCCCGGCGGCTGTAACTGCGAAGAGGGCCAGGTCAAGAGCTGCGGCACCAACTGGGGCGAGTGCAATCCCGGAACCCAACTCTGCGACGATGGCGAGTGGACTGCCTGTGGCGGAGATGAGTACCAGGGTCCGGCCCAAAAGGAACTGTGCAATGGTCTCGATGACAACTGCAACGGCCTCGTAGATGAAGGAAATCCCGAGGGCGGCATGGCCTGCGGAACGCCCAACAAAGAGCAGGGCGGGATTCACGAGCTGCCCTGCCAGATCGGCGTCATGAACTGCGTCCAAGGGCAACTCCAATGTGTTGGGGGAGTCAACCCGACGCCTGAAATATGCGACCTTGTGGACAACGACTGTGACGGCCTCGAAGATAATGATATCCAACCGGACCAGTACGAGGAGAACAGCACCTGTCCCCAGGCTGCTGACCTTGGCATTGTCCTGGAGAACTCCGGCAATCTCACCTTCCAGGGAACGCTCTTCCCGGACCACGATGTCGACTGGTACATGATTGTTGGCGCGGAGCTCACCGACTTCTGCCTCTTTGGCTCGGAAGGTCCATACACCATGGAAGTGACTCTCACCGATCTCCCCCAGGGTACCGACTACGACCTTTGCGTTTGGAGCGAGGATGACATTGAGGGTTGCGGCGACCTCTCCGATACTGGCCCCTGTGAAGACCTCGACATCTGGCGCACCGGCCAGACCCCTGAAAACTATACATATACCTGGGAAGGAGGGTGCGGCGAAACCGATGACCGCGTCTTCTATGTCAAGGTCGTCAACTACTTCGATGATGCGCCCTACGACTGCGCGCCTTATACGTTGGAAGCGGGAATCACTGCTCCTTAGCGAAGCAACACTCTACTTGAACTCAACTTTGATGATGTCGTATTCACGTAGACCGCCGGGGGCCTCAAAGTCAACGAAATCGCCTTCCATTTTGCCGATGATCGCACGGGCCAACGGCGAGGTGTAGGAGATGCGTCCCGCCTTCGGGTCCGCCTCTTCCGAGCCCACTATCTGGTAGGTCACCTGCTCTTCGCTGTCGAGGTCCTCAAGGAGCACCGTTGCCCCAAATACGACCCGGTTTCCCGACAACTTGGTGGGGTCGATGACCTCGGCCCTGGAGAGCTTATCCTGAATCTCTCGCATTTGGGCATCCAGCATGCTCTGCCTTTCTTTGGCCGAGTGATATTCGGCGTTCTCGGAGAGGTCGCCGTGGGCTCTGGCAACTTCAATGTCGTGGACGTTTTGTGGCCTTTCTACCGTCTTCAGGTGTTTCAGCCGGGTTCTTAACAACTGCTCCCCGGAGACGGTCATGGGTACCTTCTGCATGCAAAACCTCTAGCGTTCTAGTAACGGCGTTGGATGACACCGGTATCATCGACAAAATAGCTCTCGGGCAGCTTATCGACAAGCTGCTTCTTGTACTTCTTCACATTCCAGCGGTTCTCGATCAGGGTATCCATGATGTAGGTCTTGACCCGACCGGTTTCCTCGTCATCAATGAGCCGCTCCATGATGGCATCAACCGCTTCCCGGTGCTGGGCGAAAGTCGTAAGGCCATCTACCGAGAGGAACCGTACCTCTTCAGACTCATCTGCCGCGAGCTCGATCAGCTTAGCGAGGGCCTCAGGGCGGTCGTAGTCCCTGAAGCATGAAACGATGTTGGTCATGCGCTCCATGCTCCGATCAAAACGGTCGTGGATGCCGTCCAGCGCGGAGATCAAGGTAGTGACCGCCTCCTCCTCTCCCCCAATCTCTGTGAGGGCGCGCAGCGGCCAATAGATGTTTATCTCAGTACTGACAAAGCGCCTTAGCACCGGAATCACCGCGGTTCCCTTTGAGCGAATAATCTCATAGACCAGTTCTTTCTCGTCCTCATCCACGATGGAGCCGTCGGTGACATACTTGAAGCGCCCGAGCAGAGCCGTCAAAGCCTCGTCCGAACCGATATCAGAGAGGATCGCAATGACCCTCTTTCGTTCGTTGGTCTGAACGTATTTGTTCATCAGTTTCTTCTGCAGCTTGAGGACCTGTTTGTCCCCTTTCACAGCTTCCCCGTCGCTGGCTTCGTCTCCACCGCCAAAGAGCCTTCCGAAAAATCCCATGGTATCTTCCTCGCTAATCATCACGAAAGCGGTGCGAAGATAGCATTACTGAGGCATGGATGCAAGCCGCGGTCAAGTCGTCACGCACCGCGTCAAAAGGCCATGCCACACCCTCCTATTTCCCTTGACGCACAGCGAAACGGTGGCTACCCTTGCCACGTTGTTAGGGTAGATTTGCATTGACTATCGAGGGGGTGAAGCATGGCTGTGGACTTAAAAGACCTGACATTGGAGCAGTTGATCAAGGCGCTTCCACACATGGTGAAAGAGGGGACGGAAGGACGCTACGTTTACAATTTGGAATTCGCCGAAGTGGATGGCACTCGAATCCCCGGTGACAAATACTTCCTGATCTTTGACGGTGGCAATATCGAGTGGGGCGAAGGGGAGTCCGATGACCCTGAAGCCACCCTCTTTACCGTGAATCAAGGCGGCGTAGATACGCTCCTGGCATTCCAGGTTCACGGGCTCAAGGCAGCCACCTCAGCGATGATCATGGGTTATATCTTTGCGAGCAATATAAAGCGAGCAGAGACCTGGTTCAAGATTCTCAAGGTCGGCCTCGAGCCCATGCTCGAGGCGTTGGCCAAAGAGGGTATCGAAGTGGGCGACACCAACCTCGACATCTACGAAGAGCTGATGGTCGTCTAGCTCCCGTCGGTCGCTTCGCTTCCGGGGAGCCCCTCGGACTGCAACTTACTGGGCGGCAGGCAATTGCCAGGGTTGCGCAGCACCCTGGCAGAATGAAAGATTCGACATTTCCTTAGGCGTTCGCTAGGGTCGACTCCGTTAGGAGGGAGCCATGGCGCAATCTGGTAGATCTATTGAGACATTTGGTGGCCTGGCCTTGATGGGCCTCGGTCTATTCTTCCTCGCCGATGAGTTTCTGAACATCAACCTCTCGGGTAGCATCTGGCCATTGGCGGTGATTGGTTTTGGCGTCTACCTGCTGGTCGGTCGACGGCGGTCCAGTGGTGGCGGAGGGCAATCATGAGCGCCAGAAATAATGGCCGGACTATGACTTCGTCTGCCTTTGCCGCGGCCCTCATCGTCTTGGGGATAGGCTGGTTGCTGGTGAAGTGGGAACTCCTGAGTTCTGGCGAAGCCTTCGAAGTGATTCGTCTCTGGCCTCTCTCACTGATTATTCTGGGCCTCGAGATGTTCCTGCGTGGTACTGGTCGGCGCGCCCCATGGCTGATCGGTGCGGCTGCCGTCTTTGCGGCCACACTCCTAATCTGGCTCATTCCGGGAGCTGGTCCGGGTTACGACTCTGGCGGTGACGTCAAAGGTGCCATCTCAGTTTCCACAGATTCCCCCGATTCGGACTCTGGGTTGACCGTGGAACTATCCGTCGGGGCCCTCGAATTGACCGTAGATGGCCAGCGTCAGGACAACGTCACTGTGGACTACGTAGGCATCGAACCTCGTCTCGAAGAGGAGGGAGCTGAGATTGTCATCGCCGGCCGGGAGTCCCGGTGGGGAGGATGTGGCCGCATTGGCGGACATGACGCGAAATGGGATGTCCATCTCCCCATTGGCAAGCCCATCGAATTGCGCCTGAACGCCGGGGCTGCAGAAATCGCCGCCGATCTCACCGACCTCGACCTCACTCGACTCGATATCGATGCCGGGGCCGCGGATATTCTTGTGCGCCTTCCGGATCGGCAAGGGGAAACCGAAGTCGAGTTCGATACCGGTGCGTCAGACATCACCATCGAGGTCCCACCCGGGGTTGGGGTCAAACTGAACTCCGACAGTGCCCTCTCCAGCACCCAGTTCACTGGTCTCGAACTAATCAAGCGCGGCGACTCCCTCGCCACCGATGACTTCGACAGCGCCGGCGCTCGAATCGTCATCGATATCGACTCGGCAGTATCCGACATAACCATCCGCCAACGGTAGCTTTTCACTTGACATCGACAGCCATGTGCGCAATTAAACGTGTTGCTTGCTGATTGCTCAGGTAGCTCAGCTGGTAGAGCATCGGACTGAAAATCCGAGTGTCGGTGGTTCAACTCCGCCCCTGAGCACCCTCCATTCTGCCAAAGTGCTGCGCTTCGCTCCGCGACTTTGGCAATTGCGTACCACCCAATAAGTCGCAATCCGAGGGGCTTCCCGGAAGCGAAGCGACCTCTTCCCACTGCCAGGGTGCTACGCGACCCTGGCTCAGTGCGGACCACGAAGAAGGCCAAAGGGAGCGTGGAGGGGTACGCCTCGGGACCGACGTTTAAGTCGCAGTCCGAGGGGCTTCCCGGAAGCGAAGCGACTGCTGGCCGATCTCCCGTACCTCCAGCTTGACCGCGACCGTCGTCACTTCCCGCATGGAACTGATTGAATCTGATGTTGTTCTCTCATAGAATAACCGTGTGTGACTTGACCATTACCGCATCAGGAGGAATCCATGACGCGCACTTTGCAGATGTTCATTGTTTTCGCCACCCTCATTTCCTTCACCCTTCCGGCCCTGGCTCAGGGACGGGGAGGGCGCCCTGCTCATCCAGCCAAGAAGCGGGTTCCCTACAATCTGTTGAAGCAGGCATCAAAGAAGCTCGACGAGGTGGAGCAGCGGCTGGAGGGGCGTAGTGACTTGAATGGCAAGGAACTTACAGTTCTCAAGCTGGAGGTCAAAGAGGCCCGCCTGGCGATTCGGGAGTTCCTCATGGAGATGAAGAACCGCAAGGAACACCTCCCCGCCTACGAATGTTGCCCATGCAATGCCGGAGCAGTTGGCGCGACTGGTGGCAAGCTGGAGATCAACGTTAATGTGAATGGTGGCACTGAGGTTGGTGGGCAACCCATCGAAGAGGTCCCGGAAGAAATAGTGGAGCCTCTTGCCAGCCAGCGCTACGACGCGCTCCTGGCCGCGCTCAAGGAGCAGGGTTTCGCCGACGATAAGCTTTCGGTCCTTGAGACCGCGGCCAAGAACGCCTGGTTCACCGTGGATCAGGTGGGTGGCCTATTGAAGATGTTCTCCTTCCCGGATGACAAGCTCGCCGCTCTGCGCATGGTGAGCAACCTCATCGTCGATGCCGAAAACAAGTTCCTCCTCTATGGCTCCTTTGTCCACTCCTCGGACAAGGAGGAGGCCAAGAAGATCCTGGAGGCGAACTAGCGATGGCCCGACTCCTGCTCAAAAACATCCATACCCTGGCTACGGTCAATGACCGGGACGATGTGCGTCAGGGAATCTCACTGCGTATTGACGGCAACATCATTACCGCAATAGGGCCCGACCTGGTGGCAGGCCATGAAGAGCGTATCATCGATTGCAGCAAGCACGTGGTCTATCCCGGCTTCGTCAATACTCACCACCACCTCTATCAGACCATGCAGCGCTGTGTACCATACGTTGCAAATGCCAAGCTTTTCGACTGGTTGGTAGGGCTCTATGAGATTTGGCGCCACCTGACGCCTGAGGCGGTCTATTACTCCGCTCTTGTGGGTATCGGCGAACTGCTGATGTCCGGCTGTACGACCATCGCAGACCATTTCTATGTCTTCCCCAAGGATCAGCCTCGGGAGTTGCTGGATCAAACGATTGAAGCGGCGCAGCGGCTCGGTGCTCGCTTTCATCCCACCCGCGGCTCCATGAGTCGAGGCAAGTCCCAGGGCGGTCTTCCCCCCGATGAAGTGGTGCAGGAATCGGCCGATATTCTCTATGATTGTCAGCGCGTAATAGAGGCCTACCACGACCCCGCTCCGTTCTCCATGTTGCGCATGGGACTGTCACCCTGCTCACCCTTCTCGGTGACTGGCGAGCAGATGAAGGAGATTGCGCAATTCGCCCGCGAGTACGAGGGCGTTCGACTCCACACCCACCTGGCGGAAACGATAGACGAGAATGAGTACTGCGAGGAGATCTACGGCAAGCGCCCCTTGGCCCTCATGGAAGAGCTGGAGTGGATTGGTGATGACGTCTGGTTTGCGCATGGCGTCCATTTCACTGACGATGAATTGAAACTCCTGGCCGACACCGGTACGGGAGTTGCGCACTGCCCTACTTCTAACCTCCGTCTTGGCTCCGGCATTGCCCGTGTTCCCGAGATGCTGGACCTCAACGTCCCTGTGGGACTAGCAGTGGATGGGAGCGCTTCCAACGATTGCTCGAATATGCTGTTGGAATTGCGTCAGGCACTGCTGGTTCATAGGGTCGGCACCGGGGTCGACCGCATGAGTCCCCGTTCCGTTATCCGCATGGCCACACGGGGCGGTGCCCGGGTCCTGGGCCGTGACGATATCGGCTCCATTGAAGTTGGCAAGGCAGCAGACCTCGCTCTCTTCCGCCTCGACGATATTGGCATAACTGGAGCGCTCCACGACCCGGTGGCCGCGCCCATCCTCTCTTTTGGCACCGGACGCACTGACTACACCATCGTTAACGGTGATATCGTTGTCGAGCAGGGAACTCTGGTGGGTGTCGATACCGAAGAGATGATCTTCGAGGCCAATAAGATTGCCGACCAGATGGTTAGAGTCGCATCTATACGTACTGGAATCGACTATATTAAAGGTTGATTAAAGTATTCGGGGGCCAGCGTTGCCGCCGACCCCCGGTGCCTGCCTGTGGACACCCTTACCCCACAGACGTGAAGCCGAAAGTTACGTCCCTATTATGTGCAAAAGTGCCAGAGATAGCAAGGAAATGGTCGTTCGGGCCCCCTGGGCCAAAAATACTTGACACCCATAGGCAATCTCGCTATACCCTTTCCCTGCCTTTCGGGGCAGTTGATTGTTCGGGGATCGTCTAACGGTAGGACGTCAGGTTCTGGCCCTGATAGTCGAGGTTCGAGTCCTCGTCCCCGAGCCGCTTCTTATTTTAGCGATGTTGTACCCAGGCCCATTAGTCTAGTTGGTTAGGACGCCGGCCTCTCAAGCCGGTAGGACGGGTTCGAGTCCCGTATGGGCCACTCTTTCATTCTGCCAGGGTGCTACGCGACCCTGGCGCCCTGCGATCTGGCAAGACATTCTTCCTGGCAGCTACGTTTGACGTCGTGTTTGTTATTGGAATTTGGGCTAGATCCCTGCGGGTCCTGGACCACAATTAATCCCATTCCGAACACAAACACCACGTCACCCGCCATCCCCCAGAGTTCGCACCACACATAACGTTTCGGTTCGCAACGACTGCCGGTTTGCGGCCCCGCCGCAAACCGTCCGCCGTAGCCTCCGATGACTGTGCTTGCATGGTTCGAAGTGCTAACTACAGGAGCGAAGGAGGACAACGCTCCTGCCCACCGTCCATCTCCGCATCACCCTCACACCAACACCCGCAACAGCGCCTGCGCTGTCACGTCGTGCCGGCCTTGCAACCGCACCACCACATTCGGCCGCGCCAAATCTACTGGCTCCCCGTCCGCAGTGATCAGGGGTGGGACAGTAATCGGGATGGCGCGCAGCCCGGAATCACGCAACTCAACGGCATCGCCGGCGGCAAAGGGGAAGCGGACAACAACGTCGATGTAGTCGTCAGTAGCGGCCACGACCTTGCCGAGATAATCATTGCGGCCAGAGAGCGGTGACCCTTCCGGATTATAGGCTTCGGGACCCGGTTCGCTGCCGGTTAGGAAGTGGGTCGAGAAGCCTCTTTGCACCGGGCGTTTCAATTCAGCCAGCCACTCCGCTTGCCGAGCTTGAAACTCATCCTGGTCGCCCCTGGCCAGGACGTCGAGCGCAGTTCGATAGACATCAGTCACTACCCCGGCATAGTGCTCGGAACGGGTGCGACCTTCTATCTTCAGTGCCTTGATGCCCGTGGCCACAAGTTGGTCAAGAAGGGGTAGTGCGCAAAGGTCTTTAGCATCAAAGAAATAGGTCCCCCGTTCATCCTCTTCGACGGGGTTGGCTTCACCGGGGCGGCGGGCATCTTCGAGGTCACGATACTGCCAGCGGCAGCCTTGCGCACATGCTCCATGCCGCGGATCGCGGCCGGCCCAATAGAGTGAGAGCAGGCAGCGGCCCGAGTAAGCGATACAAACTGCGCCATGAACGAAACACTCGATGGCACCGGATGATTGGGCCACCAACTTCGTGAGCTGTTCGACGGTAAGTTCCCGGGCCACTACGATGCGCTCTATTCCTTGAGCAAACCAGAAGTTGGCCGCCGCATGCTGGGTTACCGATAGCTGTGTACTGAGATGGAGAGGTACATCGGGCGCGTGCTGGCGAGCCAGGGCCACAACTCCTGCATCTCCCACGACAATACCGTCGGGACGTAACCGCTGGAGCTTCTGCAAAGTCTCGGTGAGCCCGGCCAGGTCCTCCTCGGCGGCCAGAATATTGGCCGTTACATAGACCTTGCGGTGCCGCTCGTGGGCATAGTCCAGGGCCCACTCCAACTGGTCGAAGCTGAAGTTGCCAGCGAAGGCGCGCATGGAGTACTGCTTCAATCCGCAGTAGATGCCATCCGCCCCGAAATGGAGCGCTACCTTCAGTTTCTCAGGGGTTCCCGCCGGGGCGATTAGGTCTGGGATTTGAGGCATCAGCTAGGGATGGATTGCGTAGTGAACGATCTGCTTCTCCTTGGTGCAGACGTAGGCATTTTCATCGCTGGTTCCCCAGATGCCCGTGATCCGGCTGGCCGGATTGACTCGCAGGTCGGGGAAGGAATCCTTGATGAACTTCGGTGATTCCACCGGTACATGATTCCAGTCGTCACTGGCATTTCCGTCGTAGGTCCAGACCGTCGGAGTGGTCTGAGTACCAGTCGCGAAAAGGACTCCCGATGGCGATTGCCAGAGCGCTTTGAATTTGGAGTAGACATTGGCCTGATGTTTCTCCCAGCCGCCGCCGTCGCTCTTGAATAGAACTCCATCGTCCGCCGCGATCCAGACTGCGGTGCCTGCGTCGTAAATGGCCCTCAGCTTGTAACCGGCAAAGGTATCTTCGTCCTTGGTGAAGGTGCCTGCATCGTAGGTAATGAGTATCCCTTCCGTAGTGATGAGAGCCTTTTGTGGGCCGAGGGCCAGAACTGCTGTGAGGTCTGGTGCTGGGCTGTTTGGAAGGCCTGCGTCCGTGGGTGAATGGGTGGTCCAGGTATCATCACTAAACTGGAGCATCACACCATTTTGGCCCACCGCCCAGAGATTATCCCGGTCGTAGCCGTGGACCGCATCCAGCTCACTATCCACGCCGGTGGAAAGGTCATCATTGTACCAGTCCAAGGTGCCGTTCTCAGCGAAATCGAACCGTCGCTTCAGCAGTCCACTTTCGCCGGCCACAACGATGTAGTCGAGCCCGTCGCTCCACAGCGAGTTGATGGAGAGGGTCTGCGGCAGGTTTGCATGTCGCCACTTCTTGTCCCGAGAGTCATACCAGGCAACCGCACCAAAGCCACCCGCGACGTAAACCTCGTAAGCGCCATCCTCATAGGTCATTCCCGTCAGTGTATTCCACACCTCGATCGCGCCGGGGTCGATGACTTTCCAGGCGAGTTGGTTGTTGAAGGGAGGGCCGGGATCCTCCACCGGAATGTCCTCATCTTCTGCGTCACCGATGTAGCTGGTGTCGGTGGGTTGCCGGGTGTCAGAGTCAACGCCGTTATGCACGTTCTGGCCTTCGCCATCGCAGGATGCGGCGATGAAGAGCAGCAGGAAGAGCGGGAGCAGTCGTTTCATCGAGGTCTTCTCCTCATTTGGTTCACGTCCATTGCGCGACGCGTCTTTGGGAGGATACCAACGAGTTGGGTACTGGTCAATTCGATGGCTACCAGTTCAAATACACTGCCTACAGTTCCTTAGCAGATTGCCTCCGGTCGCTTCGCTTCCGGGGAGCCCCTCGGACTGCGGCTCAACGCCGGTCCCGAGG